>NZ_JALXPE010000080.1 GCF_025143365.1 Microbacterium sp. p3-SID336
CGCCCTTCGGCTGTGCGGAGACCGCTCAGCTGATCGTGAGGAGCTGGTGTCCGGCGGACACCGTGGCGCCGGCGTCGGCACTGATGTTGCCCACGACGCCGTCCTTGTGCGCCTGCAGCGGCTGCTCCATCTTCATCGCCTCGAGCACCACGACCAGGTCGCCCTTGACGACCTGCTGTCCGTCCTCGACCGCGACCTTGACGACGGTGGCCTGCATGGGCGACTTCACGGCATCGCCGGAGGCGCCGGCGTTCACGGTGGTCGCGTGGCTGCGGCGCGACGGCGGCACCACGGCGGGGCGGCCGGAGGAGCTGGCAGGCGCGGCGACGCGGTCGGGCAGGCTCACCTCGAGGCGCTTGCCGGCGACCTCGACCACGACGGTGTGACGTCCGCCGGTGGCGGGCGGCGCTTCCAGTTCGCCGTCCCAGGCGGGGATGTCGTTGACGAACTCGGTCTCGATCCAGCGCGTGTAGACGCCGAACCGGCCGTCCTCCGCGGTGAAGGCGGGGTCGCGCACCACCTTGCGGTGGAACGGGATGACGGTGGGGAGCCCCGCGACCTCGAACTCGTCGAGAGCCCGGCGTGCGCGCTCGAGGGCCTCCTCGCGGTCCTTGCCGGTGACGATGATCTTCGCCAGGAGCGAGTCGAAGGCTCCGGAGACCGCGTCCCCGGCCGTGACTCCGGAGTCGAGGCGGATGCCGGGGCCGCCGAAGGTCTTGAACACGTGGATGGGCCCAGGCTGGGGGAGGAAGCCGCGACCGGGGTCCTCGCCGTTGATGCGGAACTCGATCGAGTGGCCCTGCGGCTGCGGGTCGTCGTAGTCGATCGTGCCGCCCGCCGCGATGCGGAACTGCTCGCGCACGAGGTCGATGCCGGTGACCTCCTCGGACACCGGGTGCTCCACCTGCAGGCGCGTATTCACCTCGAGGAAGGAGACCGTGCCGTCGGCGCCGATCAGGAACTCGCAGGTGCCTGCTCCCACGTAGCCGACCTCCTTGAGGATGGCCTTGGACGCGGTGTACAGCTTCTCGTTCTGCTCCGGCGTGAGGAAGGGCGCCGGCGCCTCCTCCACGAGCTTCTGGTGGCGGCGCTGCAGCGAGCAGTCGCGCGTCGAGATGACCACGACGTTGCCCGCGGCGTCCGCCAGGCACTGCGTCTCGACGTGGCGCGGCTTGTCGAGGTACTTCTCGACGAAGCACTCGCCGCGGCCGAACGCGGCGACGGCCTCGCGGGTGGCCGACTCGAACAGCTCCGCGACCTCGTCGAGCTCACGGGCGACCTTGAGACCACGGCCACCGCCGCCGTACGCGGCCTTGATGGCGATGGGCAGGCCGAACTCCTGCGCGAACGCGATGACCTCGTCGGCGCCCGACACGGGGCCCGGCGTGCCGGGGGCGAGCGGTGCGCCGACCTTCTCCGCCACGTGGCGCGCGGTGACCTTGTCGCCGAGGGCCTCGATGGCCTCGGGGGAGGGGCCGATCCAGGTCATGCCCGCATCGATCACCGCGCGCGCGAACTCGGCGTTCTCGGCGAGGAACCCGTAGCCGGGGTGCACGGCATCGGCACCGGCACGGCGGGCGACCGACAGGATCTTCTCGATCTGGAGGTACGTCTCTGCGCTGGTCGCACCGCCGAGCGCGTACGCCTCGTCGGCCAGGCGGACGTGCAGTGCGTCCCTGTCCTGATCGGCGTAGACGGCGACCGAGGCGATCCCGGAGTCACGAGCGGCACGGACGATGCGGACGGCGATCTCGCCGCGGTTGGCGACGAGCACCTTCGCGATTGCAGGCATGCTTGCCAGCCTAGCGAGTGGCATCCCGATACTTTTGACGACTCTCGACAAGAAACAGGGAAAAACGTGGAGGGGAGTCTACGACCACAGATCCGTCCACCGAACACCGAGTTCGGCGGCGAGCCGGCGCACCGTGGACAGGGACATGCCGACGACCGTGGAGGGATCGCCGTCGACGCGGGTGATGAAGGCGCCGCCGAGACTGTCCACCGTGAACGCGCCGGCAACGTGCAGCGGCTCCCCGGAGCCGACGTACGCGGCGATCTCGTCGTCGCCCACATCCGCGGCGAACGTGACGGAGGCCTCGGCGACCGCGGTCGCCTCCACGGGCGCTGTTCCCGGCGACACGCGGAACACGGAGTGGCCCGAGTGCAGCACTCCGGTCGCGCCGCGCATCTCCTGCCACCGCCGGGTCGCCTCCTCCGCCGTGTACGGCTTGCCGTACACCCGACCGCCGAGCGCGAACATCGAGTCGCCGCCGATCACGAGACCGTCGAACGTGCCCTCGGCCGTCAGCTGCTCGGCGACCGCCGCGGCCTTCGCCCTGGCCAGCAGCAGCACGAGCTCCGCCGGTGGGAGGTCCGCACCGCGTTCCGACGCCGCAGCGGCGGCCACGGCGTCCTCATCCACGTCGGGCGACACGGTGAGCGGTTCGATGCCGGCCTGACGCAGCAGCATCAGGCGTGCGGGGGAGGTCGAGGCGAGGCAGACGCGCATGCCCACCACCGTATCCTCGAAGGATGACTTCCTCCGCAGCCGACGTGCTCGAACTCGACATCACCGGCATCGCCCACGGAGGCACGTTCATCGCCCGTCACGAGGGGCGCGTGGTGTTCGTCTCCGACGCGATCCCCGGGGAGCGCGTCCGCGCGCGCCTCCTGCCGCCGCCCGAGGGTGCGGGCGACGCCGACACCCGCAGCTTCTGGCGCGCCGACACGGTCGAGGTGCTCGACGCCTCCCCGCATCGGCAGCCGCACATCTGGCCGGAGGCCGATGTCACGCGCGACCCGGCGCAACGACCGGGCGGTGCCGACCTCGGTCACATCGACCTCGCCCACCAGCGCGCACTGAAGCGCCAGGTGCTGAGCGAAGCACTGGGCCGGTTCGCCGGGGAGGGGCTGGAGGCGCCGGAGATCGAGGCTGTCGAGTCGGGGGACGGCCTCGGCTGGCGCACCAGGGTGACCCTGCACGTGGACGACAGCGGCGCGGTCGGCCCGTTCGCCGCGCGCAGCCACCGGGTGATCCCCGTCCGGTCCCATCCGCTCGCGCGCCCCGCCGTGGCCGAAGCCGCTCTCGCGCTCCGCAGCGGGGAGCCCGGCCGCGTGGAGCTCGTGGAGCCGGAGGACGGCGAGGTTCGAATCCTGCGGCATCCCGATGCGGACCGGCGCGGCCCGCGCGGGATGGGTCGGCGTCCGGCTCCGGAGGTCGTGCGCGAGCGGGTGGGCGACCGCACGTTCGTGGTGGACGCCGGCGGCTTCTGGCAGGTGCACCCGCGAGCGGCCGCTGTGCTCGACGGCGCCGTCTACGGGCTGCTGGACGGCCACGTGGAGCCCGAGGCGACGCACTACGACCTCTACGGGGGAGTCGGGCTCTTCGCCCGCACCCTGGCCGACCTGGGCGGCACCGACGTGGTCACCGTCGAGTCGAGCAGGAGGGCGACGGAGCACGCCAGGACGAACCTCGCCCCGCTCGAGGTGACCGCGGTGACGGCACGCGTGGACCGGTTCCTGCAGGGTGCCACGAGCTCCGGGAGGACCGGCGCCGTGGTGCTGGATCCCCCGCGCGCCGGGGCCGGTCGCACCGTCGTCGAGGGCGTGCATGCGCTGAGTCCCGAGGCGATCGCCTACGTCGCCTGCGACCCTGTGGCCCTCGCCCGCGATCTCGGCACATTCCGGGGCCTCGGCTGGCAGGTGCGCACGCTCCGCGGGTTCGACCTGTTCCCGCACTCGCACCACTTCGAGGTCGTCGCGCTTCTCACCCGGTGAACGTCGGCGGTGCCGCTGCGCCGACAAACTAGGCTGTCGGCATGAGCACCGTCGCCCTCATCGACGACCACGAGTCCGTCCGGCTCGGCCTCGAGGCCGCCTGCGCGCGCGACGGCCAGAGCGTGGTCTTCTCCGGCAGCACCGTCGGCTGCTATCTGGCCTGGCGTGCCTCCTCGTCGTCGCCGCCGGCCGATGTGGTCGTCCTCGACCTCACGCTCGGCGACGGCACCACGGTCACCGAGAACGTCACCTCCCTCGTGGCGGACGGCGCGAGCGTCGTGATCCACAGTGTGGCCGATCGTCCCGCCGCGGTGCGCGAGGCCCTGGCCGCCGGCGCGGCGGGGGTTGTCAGCAAGTCCTCGGCCCTGGACGACGTTCTCGACGCGATCCGCACGGTGGCGCAGGGCGAGGCGCTCAACAACGTCGAATGGGCCAGCGCGGTGGAAGGGGACCGCGCGTTCGCCGATGCGCAGCTGTCGACGAGGGAGCGCGAGGTGCTCCGCCTGTACGCGACGGGACTCCCGCTGAAGGCGGTGGCCGAGCGCCTGGGCGTCGCCTATTCCACCGCCAAGGAGAACATCACCAGGATCCGCGTCAAGTACGTGGAGGTCGGGCGTCCCGCGCCGACCAAGGTCGATCTGCTCCGCCGCGCGATGGAGGACGGGATCGTCGGCGCGGACGGGGCGCCGAGTGCCCGCTGAGCCGCTCAGCGTCCGTGACGCCTGGAGCAAGATCCCGTCGCCGGGGAGCGTGGAGAGCGGATTCGAGCGCTTCACGGGCAAGCGCATGGAGCGCATCCTCGCGATCGTGGTGGCGCTGGGATCCGCCGTGCTCGGTGCGCAGGCGCTGATCGCGGCGGTCGGCACCCTGTCGCGGGCGGACGTGCCGCACATCGCGATGCTCGTGGTCGTGTTCGTGCCGCTCGCGGTGATGCTGGTCGCGTGTCTGTCCGGGCGCGGGGTGCGTGCCGCCTCCGGCGTGTTCGCCGTCGTCTACGTGCTCGCGCTCGCCGTCTGGCCCGTGGTCGTCGATCCGATGGACAAGGCCGCGGGGGAGCAGCCGTGGATCTTCTTCCTGGTCAACGTGGGCGTGGTCGCGGCGATGCTGGCGTTCCCGCTGCGCCTCCAGTTCGCATGGGCGGTGGGTGTGCCGTTCGTGTACGGCTACGTCCGGCTCGTACAGGGCGGGTTCTCCCGGGAGTTCTGGGTCACCACCGCGTTCGACGTGTCGTTCACGCTCATCCTCGGTGTGGTGATCGTGTCCCTCGGGTGGATGTTCCGGTCTGTCGCCGCGGGTGTGGACGAGGCGCGAGGGCGGGCGGTGTCCTCGTACGCCACGGCGGCGGCGGTGGCGGCGGCCGAGGAGGAGCGGGTGGCGATGTCGGCGTTGATGCACGACAGCGTGCTCGCGGCCCTCATCGCGGCAGAGCGGGCCGAGGGCGAGCGCGCGCGCGAGCTGGCGGTCGCCATGGCCCGCGAGGCGCTCACCCGGCTCGCGAACACGGAGGCCGCCGTCGCCGAGGAAGGCAGCGATGAGCCCGTGGGCACGGCCCAGGTGGTCGTCGAGCTGCGGAGGGCGCTGTCCGAGCTGGGCGCGGACGCGATCGTGGAGGAGCGCGGCGGTATCGGGCTGATCCCCGGTCGGGCCGCGAGGGCCCTGGTGCTCGCGGCGCGCCAGGCGATCGGCAATGCGGTGACGCATGCGCACGGCCGCGGGCTGCACATCGTCGCAGAGGGACACGGGGATGAGGGCATCGCCGTGACGATCTCCGACGCCGGCCCCGGGTTCGACGTCGATGCGATCGGCCCGGACCGGCTGGGGATCCGCGCATCCATCCTCGCCAGGATGGCGGGTGTGGCCGGCACCGCGAGCATCTCGTCGACCGCGCAGGGGACGACGGTGACGCTCGGATGGGAGCGGTCGTGAACCGGACGGTCCGCAGCGTCGCCACGTCACTGGCCGTCGGCTTCGCCCTCTACTTCGTCGCGCGGGGCGTGTGGTGGATCGAACAGCCGACGGCCCCGCTGCTCATGGTGCTGGCGATCGCGCTCTACCTCGCGGTCGTGAACCTCGCGATCCTCGGCCACCCGTCCACCGTGCGCATGCCGCTCTGGACAGCGCTTCTCGCGCTGGCGACCAGCGCCGTCGTCCCCGCCCTCGTCACACTGTCCCTCGCCCCGTCCGATCGCACGGCGCCGTTCGCCACCTGGTACATCGGGGCTCTCGGTCTGCTGGCGGTCGTGTGCGTCGTGCGGCGTCGCCCTCTGATCGGCTGGGCGGCGCTGGCGGTGCTCGTCGCCTCGGCGTCGGTCGCCCTGGGCATCGTCGTCGCATTGAACCTGGGTGTCGTCGGCTCGATCATGTGGGTCGTCGTCGCGCAGCTGCTGGTCATGTTCTGGGACCGTGCGGTCCGGGACACGGAGCGCCTCGCGGAGATCCAGCAGGCGGTGTCGGCCTGGCACGCGACGCAGCGTGTCCGCCAACGGGAACGGCGCCTGCGCACGCAGTTCGCCCTGGCGGTCGCGGGGCCGGTGCTGAGCCGGGTCGTCGCGACGCGCGGCGTGCTCGATGAGGAGGAGCGGCTGGAGGCCCGGCTGGCGGAGGGGCGCCTGCGTGACGAGCTGCGCGGCGCCGAGCTGCTCAACGACGATGTGCGCAACGCGATCGAGGCCGCACGTCGGCGTGGCGCCTCCGTGACGGTGTTCGACGAGGGCGGTCTGGACGGCGTCGGCGAGTCGCGGCGCATGGAGATCCGCGACGAGCTGGCCGCGGTGCTGACGAGTGCAGGCGACGGCCGCATCATCATCCGGTCCGGCCGCGATCCGATCGTGGCCGTCACTGTCGTGGGACGCGCAGGACTGCGATCCTCCGATGAGGATGCCGTCGACCTCTGGCACGAGATCACCCGGGAGCCGGTCGCGGAGAAGCGCACCCGCGAGAGCTGAGAGTGGGCGAGGGGCGGCGAATCCGCCTGCCCCTCGCCGTGCGGACAGTTACCCGAAAACCGTCCGCTGGTGGCCGATCAGCGTCTGTCTACCCTGGGACAGAGAGACCAGCCGAACGCGAAGCGTCCCCTTCAGTCTGCGGGGTCGCGAAAGGGTTGTCTGTAGGTATTTTGGGGGACACGGACGACCGGGCTCGAGGAGGAGGATCGGACCATGGCAATGCGACGCGGAACCAACCTGCCCCGGATGGGCGACTTCAATCAGTCCGTCATCCTGGAGGCCGTGCGACACGCGGGTGACGGTCTCAGCCGCATCGAGCTCGCGGAGGTGACAGGGCTCTCCGCGCAGACCGTGACGAACATCACGCGCCGACTGCTCGACGACGGCCTGATCCGGGAGGCCGGGCGCACCATCACGGGTCCCGGCAAGCCCAGGGTCACGCTGAGGCTGGTTGAGGAGAGCCGGTTCGCCGTCGGCGTGCACCTGGATCCGGCCGTCATGACGTTCGTGCTGCTGGATCTCGCCGGGGAGGTCGTGCGCCGGTCCAGGGTGGCGACGCCGTCGCCGGACCCCTCCCGGATCCTCACCGCGATGGCGGAGCGCATCGAGGAGCTCGTTGCGGATTCGGGAGTGGACAGGGCGCGCATCGTCGGCGTCGGGGTGGCGGCGCCGGGCCCCTTGGACGCCGAGCGGGGGACCGTGATGGATCCGCCGAAGCTCCCGGGTTGGCATGGTGTCGAGCTGCGCGCCGAGCTCTCGCAGGCGACGGCACTGCCGGTGCTGCTGGAGAAGGATACGACGGCCGCCGCCGTCGGCGAGCTGTGGACCGGCCGCGGCCCTGTCGACGACTCCTTCGTGTTCCTGTACCTGGGCACGGGCATCGGCGCCGCCATCGTGCGCGACGGCGAGGCGGTCCGCGGCAGCACGCACAACGTCGGGGAGATCGGTCACATCGTGGTGGATCCGGACGGACCGCGCTGCCCCTGCGGGTTGCGCGGCTGCGTCGACGTGGTCTGCACGCCGCTCGCGATCGTCGCCGAGGCGGAACGACTGGGCCTGTTCGCACCGGACAGAGCGAACGCGGACGTGGAGGAGGTCGACGCCCGGCTCACGGCGTTGAGCGCGCAGGCCGCGGCGGGGGACGCTGCCGCACTCAGCGTGCTGCGGGGCTCCGCCGAACCCGTGGCCACGCTGACCCGTGTCCTGACCGACCTGCTGGATGTCGACAGGGTCGTGTTCGGCGGACCCTCGTGGGCGCGACTGGCCGACGTCTATCTCGCCGAGATCCCGCCGCTGCTCGAACAGTCGAGCGCCACCAGGGCATTTCGTTCACTGCCCGTCGACGGCACGGTGGTCGGCGACGACGTGGGCGCGGTCGGAGCCGGCTGCGCGGTGCTCGACTCGATGCTCGCCCCGCGCGCCTCGGATCTGCTTCTCGGCGACTGAACGAGCGGAAGCGGTTCAGCCCGCGAATCGTCCCCACGGGATGTCGCGGCGCAGCGGACGGCGGAGGGGGCGCTGCGTGCGCTCCCAGGCCGACACGCGCGGCTCGTCGACCGTGGCCTCGGCCTGCTCGGTGGCGTAGGCGGCGCCGATCACGGCGATCAGCGCCGCGAGCTCCTCCTCGGTGGCGCTGCCGCGGGTGATCTCCAGCATCGGCACCGCGGGCACGGCGTCGTCTGTCGGGCCCTGGCCGGTCACAGCGGGATGTTCCCGTGCTTCTTGGGCGGCAGCTCTGCCCGCTTGCCGCGGAGCGATCGCAGCGCCTTGGCGATCGCCACCCGCGTGTTGGCCGGCTCGATGATGCCGTCCAGCTCGCCGCGCTCGGCGGCGAGGAAGGGGGAGGCGACGTTGTACGTGTACTCGTTCGCCAGGCGGGTGCGGACGGCGGCGACGTCCTCGCCGGCCTCCTCCGCCTTCTTGATCTCGCCGCGGTAGAGGATGTTCACCGCGCCCTGACCGCCCATGACCGCGATCTCCGCGGTGGGCCATGCGAGATTGACGTCCGCGCCGAGCTGCTTGGACCCCATGACGATGTAGGCGCCGCCATAGGCCTTGCGCAGGATCACCGTGACGAGCGGCACGGTCGCCTCCGCGTAGGCGTAGAGCAGTTTCGCGCCGCGGCGGATGACGCCGGTCCACTCCTGGTCGGTGCCGGGAAGGTAGCCGGGGACGTCGACGAGGGTGACGATCGGGATCGAGAACGCGTCGCAGAACCGCACGAAACGGCTCGCCTTCTCACCCGCCTCGATGTTGAGCGTTCCCGCCATCTGCGAGGGCTGATTGGCGATGATGCCCACCGATCGGCCTTCGACGCGGCCGAATCCGATCACGATGTTGGGCGCGAACAGCGGCTGCACCTCGAGGAAGTCGCCGTCGTCGACGACGTGCTCGATCACCGTGTGGATGTCATAGGGCTGGTTCGGCGAGTCCGGGACGATCGTGTTCAGCGTGCGGTCGGCGTCGGTCGTCTCGAACTCGAATGCGCTCTCGTACGACGGCAGCTCGGCCATGTTGTTGTCCGGAAGGAAGCCGAGCAGCGTACGGGCGTAGTCGATCGCATCGTCCTCGTCCTCGGCGAGGTAGTGTGCCACGCCGGACCGGGTGTTGTGCGTGTAGGCGCCGCCGAGCTCCTCCATGCCGACGTCTTCGCCGGTCACGGTCTTGATGACGTCGGGACCGGTCACGAACATCTGGCTGGTCTTGTCGACCATGATCACGAAGTCGGTGAGCGCGGGGGAGTAGACGGCGCCGCCCGCGGCGGGACCCATGATGATCGAGATCTGCGGGATGACGCCGGACGCCCGCGTGTTCAGGCGGAAGATCTCGCCGTACTTTCCGAGGGCGACCACACCCTCCTGGATGCGCGCGCCGCCGGAGTCGAGGATGCCGATGCACGGCATGCCCCCGGTGAGCGCGTACTCCATGATCTTGACGATCTTCTCGCCGGCGACCTCGCCCAGTGAGCCGCCGAAGGTCGAGAAGTCCTGCGAGTACACCGCGACGGTGCGGCCGTGGATGGTGCCCACCCCGGTCACGACCGAGTCGCCGTAGGGGCGCGAGCGATCCATGCCGAACGCGGTCGTGCGGTGGCGCACGTACTCGTCGAACTCGACGAAGCTTCCCGGGTCGACGAGGAGCTCGATGCGCTCGCGGGCGGTCATCTTGCCCTTCGCGTGCTGCTTCTCCTTCGCCTTCGCCTCGGCGTCGACGACGGCCTCGGTGTAGCGGGCGCGGAGGTCCGCGATCTTGCCGGCGGTGGTAAAGAGGTCGGGCTTGTCCGTCACGGATTCCACCCTAGCGCCGCGTTCGCCCGCTCCGTTGGATGCTCGGCACAACGGCCCGCCCGATCCTTTGGCGCGGTCCTCTCCTCGGCGTCAGTGCTCGGTCGAGCCCGCACCGGGGTTCGACGGCAGGTCGTGGTCACCGGAGGCGGCCGGGCCCTCGTCGAGCTCCGCCTCGCTCCGGGACCGCCGCCGTGTCGTGAGCTCGCCGACGCGATGCCCCACCCACCCGGCACCGCGCGCGACCGTTCCGGCGGCTCCGGCGACCGCGTTGCCGGCGTACTTCGCTCCCCGCAGCATCTTGAGCTCCAGCTTCTCCGCACCCGCGACCGGCTCGAGCTCTGCGGGGAGGTCCAGGGGTGCCGCCCCGAACGCGCGGTGCGAGGTCGTGAGGACTCGTCTGCCGAGGAGGTGGTTGCCCGCACCGCCGATCGCGGCCCCGATGCCGAAGGGCATCGCCTTGCCGAGGAACGAGGCGCCCCCCTTGGCCGCGAACTGCTTCATGAACATGCCCTTGAGCTGATCCACCAGCGGGCCCACCGCGGCGCGGGGGAGGGACTTCGTCACCATCTCACCCCAGTACGCCGAGCGGCTGCCCCCGCGCCCGCCGAGCTGACCCGCCAGCTGGCTGACGAGATCCACGCCCTCCTTGCCCAGCATGAGCGTCATCACGAGCGCTCGCGCGCGATCCGGGTTCGCCACCGCGATGCCGTGGACCTCGGCGACCGACTGCGCGAACAGGGCCGTGGATTCCACGAAGCCCACCGTCTCCACCCCGGACAGCGCCAGCGTGACTCCGGTACCGATCCCGGGGACAACGGCGGTGGCGCCGACGGCGGCACCGCCCGCGGTCACGGCCGCCAGGTAGCGACGCTCGAGGATGCGGACGATCTCTGCCGGGGTCGCGTGCGGATTCCGGAGGCGGATGCTGCGGATGTGCGCGAGCACGAGGGGGCGCTGGATCGACAGCACGCGATCCAGCCCACGCACCATCATCGGGTGCTCGGGCGAACCGACGGGCGGCACGGCCTTGTCCCACGGGGCGTCGTCCGGGAGCGAATGGATCTTGTGCACCTTGGGGGCCATGAGCCGATCCTACGAATTCCGTCCGCGAAAACACCGAGAGCCCCGCCCCCTTGACAGGGCGAGGCTCTCGTGAGATCAGCTCATACGAACAGGTTCGCCCGCTCGAGGTCTTCCGCGAAGTCGACCTCCACGGCGTACAGGTCGGACACGTCCATCGGCTCGAGCAGCAGGCCGTCTTCCGCGATGGCCAGCTCGAGACCGCGCTCGAAGTAGTCCTGGTCCTCGACCCGCTGCAGCTGGCGCATGAACGCCTTCTTATAGCGCGAGGAGATGTAGTTGATGCCGACGGCTTCGCCCAGCCCGCCCTTCACCGTCTTCGACAGCTCGTTGATGAAGCCCTCCGCGGTGACGGTGTACTTCACCTCCTCGTCGCTGACCTTGGCGGTGTTGACGGTCACGAACGACTGGTCGCGCTCGATGTACTCGACGGCGCGGCCGAGGATCATCGGGTCGAAGACGACGTCGCCGTTCATCCACAGCACGCCGCTGCGACCGGTCGCGCCGAGAGCGCGCAGCAGGCTCTTGGAGGTGTTGGTCTCGTCGTAACGGTCGTTGTGCACGTAGTTGACGGTGGGGAAGGCCTCGATGATGGTCTCGGCGCGGTAGCCCACCACCGTGGTGATGCGCGCGTCGGAGCCGAAGGCGGCCCGGATGTTGTCGTGCTGCTGGCGCATGATCGTGCGGCCGTCGCTGAGCTCGGTGAGCGGCTTCGGCAGAGCGCGGCCGAGGCGAGAGCCCATGCCGGCTGCGAGAATGACGGTCTGAAGAGTCACGAGTGCTCCTAAAGGAAGTTGTGTTCACGGTCGGTTCACCGACCAGACACTTCGTCGTGCCGGGAATCATGCTAGCGATTCCCCCTGAGAAGCCCGGGGCCAGGAGGACCCCGTTGCCATTTCGTGACCGAGTACACACGCAACGCACAGGCTCGACAACCCCCTTGCGTTCGGTGGAGAAAGGGTGTCCTCACCTGGATTGTGACGTCGGGCCTTGGTTCGCCGCCACCCATTGATACCGTAGGACGGTGACTGCCTCCCCTGACGACCGCACCGCCCAGGTGGACGAGAACGAGATCCCGGCCGCGACGCCTGCGGCGAAGCGTGCGCCGAGGCCTGCCGCAGCCGAGAAGCCCGCCGCGAAGAAGCCCGCGACCGCGGAGACGCCCGCCACCGCGAAGAAGACCGCAGCCCCGAGGAAGAAGCCGGCAGCCTCGAAGGCCGCCGCTGCCGAGGACGCGTCGACGCCGACCTCGTCGGCCGAGACGAAGGTGACGAGGACGAGCACGGGAGAGCAGACCGGGGACGCCGCCCGGGCAGCGAGCACTGCGTCGAAGGGCGCTGCGACGAAGTCCACCGCGCGAGTCGCCGCAGCGAAGGCCACGGCGCCGAAGACGACGGCGGGGAAGACCGCGGCCTCGAAGACCGCGCCCACGAAGGCGACCGCGGGGAAGACCGCGGCCTCGAAGGCGACGGCGGCGAAGACCGCGTCCACGAAGGCGACCGCGGGGAAGACCGCCGCCTCGAAGGCGACTCCGGCGAAGACCACCCCGACGAAGACCACGGCCAGGCGAACGGCGACGCAGTCCGTCGCGTCGTCGTCGGAGGCTGAGACCTCTACGAGCGGATCCGTCCGATCGAGCGCTGCGACATCACGTTCGGTTCCGGCGAAGTCCGCGGCAGAGAAGGCCGCCGCCACGCTCGAGGTCGTCGTCGAGCCCACCGCGAAGGCGAGCGTCGACGCCGCGACTGCACGCGCGGCTGCCGCGAAGAACACCGCGGCGCGCTCGTCGTCGCCTGCACGGTCTTCCTCCGCGCGGTCAGCCACGGCGCGTGCGGCGGCGTCCAAGAACTCCGCGGCTTCGGGATCGACCACCGCCTCGCGGGCGGCAGCGACCAAGACGGCGGCTGCCAAGGCGGCCGCGGCCAAGTCCGCCGCCGCGAAGAGCACTGCGCGCTCCACCGCCGCCAAGACCGTCTCGGCGAAGGCGGCTGCGGCGAAGAAGGCGGCGGCAGAGGCGGCGGCGAAGAGGGCGGCGGCAGAGGCGGAGGCGGCAGAGGCCGAGCTGACGGTCGCGGCGCCCGCGGACGCCGTGGCGTCCGGCGAGAGCGCCGTCGCCGCGCCTTCCACGGACGACACGTCAATGGGCGACTCCGCTGCGGCCGCAGACCCCGCGGAGGTCGAGGCCGCGGCGCCGCCGGCGCCCGGCGAGACGGCCACTGCGACCGTCGTCGCGGATGCCGATGCGGATGCGCCGGCGACAGCAGCTGCCGACGCCGGCGTCGTTGAGGCCCCCGACGCGACCCCGCCCGTGCACGCCGATGCTGCGACCGCGATCGCGGCCCGGGCTGAGGATGCACATACGGTCGAGGCTCCGGAGGAAGAGGCGGGTGCTGCTCCGGAGAGCGATGCCGCACCGGCCGGGGTGGCACAGGAGGCGGTCGCCCCCGCGGCTGCCGATCCCGTCGAGCCGGTTCTCGAGGCGGAGGCGGTCCCCGCCGAGCCCGCGGTGGTCGTGATCGACCCGGAGACGGAAGTGGAGCCGCCGTCGAGCGGCGAGGAGTCCGCCGCGGCGGAGCCGGGCACCGAAGCCATCCGCATCCGTGGTCTGGTCAAGCAGTTCGGCGACAACCGGGCGGTGGACGGTGTCGACCTCACCGTCCCTGCCGCATCGTTCTATGGCATCGTCGGGCCCAACGGGGCAGGCAAGACCACCACGCTCTCGATCGTCGCCGGACTGCTGCGCGCGGACGAGGGGAGCGTCCTCATCTGCGGCATCGACCAGGCTGCGGAGCCTCTCGCAGCCAAGCGCGTGATGGGCGTGCTGCCCGATCGGCTGCGCACGTTCGACCGGCTGACCGGACGACAGCTCCTCTACTACTACGGGCTCCTGCGGGGGCTCGCCGCCGACGTGATCGAGAAGCGCGCAGCGGATCTCGCTCGCGCCTTCGACCTGGGAGACGCGCTGAACCGCGTGGTCTCCGACTACTCCGCCGGCATGACGAAGAAGATCATGCTCGCCGGCGCCATGATCCACTCGCCGCGCGTGCTGGTCCTCGACGAGCCATTCGAGTCCGTCGATCCGGTGTCGTCGGCGGTGATCCTCGACATCCTCCGTGCCTACGTGTCGCACGGCGGCACGGTGATCCTGTCCAGCCACGGCATGGACCTGGTGGAGCGGGTGTGCTCGCGCGTGGCGATCATCGTGAACGGCGAAGTGCTCGCCGAGGGCACGATCGACGAGGTGCGCGCGGGGCAGACCCTGGAGTCGCGCTTCGTGGAGCTCGCCGGTTCGAGCAGCGAGGTGGAGGGGCTCGAGTGGCTGCACACGTTCTCCGACTGAGGTTCGCACTCCTCCTCGGCTCCCTCCGTGGCGAGCGTCGGCTCCGGACGATCCTCTCGTTCGCCGCGGTCCTCGCGATCACCGTCGTCGTCTGCATCGCCGTGTTCAGCCTCAACGGCGCGCCGGCACCGGTCGCCCGGGCCGTGACCGTGCTCGGCGGCGGTGCGGTGCTGCTCGGCTTCCTGGTCGGCCCGCTGCTGGTGGGGGCCGTCGACCAGCTCGACCCGCGCCGATTCGCCGTATTCGGCGTCGACGAGCGCCGCATGCCGTGGGTGCTCGCCGTCGCCGCTCTGGTCAGCGTGCCCAGCTTCGCGCTGCTGGCGGTGTACATCAGCGTGTGCATCGTCGCGATCGGGGCCGGCACGCCCTGGGTGCTCGCCGTGCTCCTGTCTCTGATCGGCCTCGTCACGACCGTGCTCATCTCACGGGTGGGCATGGCGCTCAACGCGGCGCTCCTTCCGGAGCGACGCTCCCGCGAGCTCACCGCGCTGTTCGCGCTCGCGCTGATCGTGATCGCCTTCCCCGTCGCGGTCTTCCTCGGATCGCTGCGCTGGGACGGGGAGGTTCCCGCCTCGCTCGCCGCCCTCACGACCGTGATCGGCTTCACGCCGCTGGCCGCCTCGCCCGCTGCACTGTTCGCCGCGGCGGAGGGAGAGACCGGACAGGCGTGGATCAGCGGCGCGATCGCGGTCGTCACGCTCGCCGGACTGTGGGCGCTGTGGTCGTGGTTCGTGCGGCACCTGCTTACGACGACCGAACGCCCGGTCGCCGCGCGCGAGCGGTCGGGCCTCGGCTGGTTCGGACTGCTGCCGTCCAACGCGTTCGGG
>NZ_JALXPE010000081.1 GCF_025143365.1 Microbacterium sp. p3-SID336
CCGGCATGCCCGCGGTCCCGCCGCCGACCGACATCCGCGCCGCGCTGCTCGCCCGCATCGCCACGACCCCGCAGGACCGGGCCCCGGCGCCGGACCAGGACCACGGCCAGGACCAGGACCAGGACCAGCGCCCTGCCGAGCGCCCGGCGGCATCGGGGCCTGTCACGCCCCCCGCGCCCGAGGCCGCGCGCGGCGGCGGTGACTCCGCGGTGAAGCCGGCCCGCCGCTGGACCCGCCTCGCGTTCGCGCTCGCCGCCTGCCTCGCGCTGCTGGTGGGCGTCGGCATCGGCGCCGTGGCCCTGAACGAACAGCTCACCCGGCCCGCGAGCGTCGTCGCGCTGCAGGAGATCGAGTCCGCGGACGACGCCCAGCAGGCCATGGTCGAGCTCGACGACGGGGCGACGGCGACCGCGCACTGGTCGGGCTCCGTCGGCAAGGCCGTTCTCGTCACGGACGGGCTCCCGCCGGCCGACGAGGGCCGGACGTACGAGATGTGGTTCGTGCGCGGCGACAACCCGGTCGCCGCCGGCGTGTTCGACGTGGAGGACGGTTCCGCCACAGCACTGCTCGAGGGGGAGATGCAGGCGGGCGATGCGATCGCCGTCACGGTCGAGCAGGAGGGCGGCTCCCCGGACGGGAAGCCCACCACCGACCCCGTGATCGTCATCCCCACCGCCTGAGGCGCCGCACGCAGGCGTACCCTGGAGGGATGCCCGAGCAGCACCACAGGCCCGTGCGCCGTCCCTCCAGTTCCTTCGACAACATCGTGGGAGCCCACGACCCGGCCGAGGAGACCCGCGTGGCCCATGCGACGGCGTCCGCCCTGCTGACCCGCGTGCGGGAGGACGAGAGCGGTGCGAGCGTGGAGCGCCTCATCGCGTTCACGAGCGAGCACGGGATCGACGAGATCGCGGAGCTCTGGTCGAAGGCGCCGTCGCGCACGCTGCCCGGGTCGCTGTGGCGGCTGTACGTGCTGCAGCTCGCGATCCACGGGGATCCGCGCATGGCGGCGCTGCTGTACGACCGTGGCCGGGTGGAGCTGTCGTCCGCCGATGCGGTGGTCGCCGGTGCTCCCGTGCCGGCGAGCCCCGACGAGCTGGTCGCCCTCATCGACACGATCCTGCGCGGCGCCTTCCGGGGCGACTTCGCGGTGGCGCTCGACAGGGCGGCGGCGTTCTGCCGCGTGCAGGCCTCGGGTGCCACGCACACCGCCGACGACTACGAGTCGACGGAGCCTGGCCGGGCGAGCGAGCTGACCACCCGGGCGCTGCGGTTGAGCAGCTATGCGCAGGACCTCACTGCCTCGGCAGTGCTGTGGCGCATGGGCGCTCTCGCCTGACATCGGCGCTCGGGCCTGATGTGCGGGCGGTCCGTCCTGATGTGCGGGCGGTCCGTCCTGATGTACGGCGCTCGGGCCTGGCATGGCGTGACCGCTGGCCCGCCGCCGCAGCCCGGACAGAGAAAGACCGGGCCGCAAGAACGCCTCTCGGCGGAAGGCCGCTCGCAGCGGCGAAAATTGGAGCCCGGGGTTATGCGGCCCGGCCACTCCAGTGTAACGCGGCGCCGCGGCAGGTATTCCCGGCGCTCTAGGCTCGTGGCATGACCCGTCGCTTCGCCCTCATGATCGATCCCGTCGCTGCCGACGTGCAGCGCGACGACTACACCGACACGTTCACGCAGGTGGACGCGGCAGCGCCCGCCCTCAGCGTCGGCGAGCTCAGCACGCAGCGCGGCGACGGGGTGTTCGAGTCGATCGGCGTGGTCGACGGTCATGCGCAGGAGGTCGTGCCGCATCTGGAGCGCCTCGCGCATTCGGCGCGGCTCTGCGACCTCCCCGTGCCCAACCTCGAGCAGTGGCGGCAGGCCGTGCAGCAGGCCGCAGCGCAGCTCGACGCGGGGGAGTCCGTGATCAAGCTCATCCTCAGTCGTGGCGTGGAGCACGGACCGACGCCCACGGCCTGGGTGACGGCGGCTCCCGCGGCGGACTTCTCTGCGGTGCGGCGTGACGGTGTGCGCGTGGTCACCCTCGACCGCGGGTACGACCTCGGGGCGGCCGAGCGTGCGCCGTGGCTGCTGCTCGGGGCGAAGACGCTGTCCTACGCGGTGAACATGGCGGCGCTGCGGGAGGCCAGGCGCCGCGGGGCGGACGACGCGATCTTCCTGTCCAGTGACGGCTTCGTGTTGGAGGCGCCGACCGCCTCGCTGATCCTGCGGTTCGGCGACCGCTTCACGACTCCGGCGCCGAACGGCGGCATCCTGCACGGCACCACGCAGCTCAGCGTGTACGACCACCTGCTCGCCCGTGGGTTCGAGGTCGGGTACGACCGCATCCCCGCCTCCGACCTGGGGAGGGCGGATGCGGCATGGCTGGTGTCGAGCGTGCGGCTCGCGGCCGCGATCACCGCGGTCGACGGCGAGCCGCTCCCGGTGGATGCGGAGCTGACGGCCGAGCTCAACGCGTACCTGCTCTCCCCGCGCGACTGATCCCCTGCGGACGACGAGGGGCCCGGATGCCGTGGCACCCGGGCCCCTCGTGGCCGTGCGGTTCAGCCGAAGCGGCCGGAGACGTAGTCCTCCGTGGCCTGCACGGACGGGGTCGTGAAGATCGACGTGGTGTCGTCGTACTCGATCAGCTTGCCGGGCTTGCCGGTGCCGGCGATGTTGAAGAAGGCGGTCTTGTCGGAGACGCGGCTCGCCTGCTGCATGTTGTGCGTGACGATCACGATCGTGAACTCGTTCTTCAGCTCGCCGATCAGCTCCTCGATGGCGTAGGTGGAGATCGGGTCGAGCGCCGAGCAGGGCTCGTCCATCAGCAGCACCTCGGGGGAGACGGCGATCGCGCGGGCGATGCACAGGCGCTGCTGCTGGCCGCCGGACAGGCCCGAGCCCGGACGGTCGAGACGGTCCTTGACCTCGTTCCACAGGTTCGCGCCGGTGAGGGACTTCTCGACCAGGTCGTCCTGGTCGCTCTTGGACATGCGGCTGTTGTTGAGCTTCACACCCGCGAGCACGTTCTCCTTGATCGACATCGTGGGGAACGGGTTCGGGCGCTGGAACACCATGCCCACCTGGCGGCGCACCAGCACCGGGTCGACCCCGGGGCCGTAGAGGTCCTTGCCGTCGAGCAGCACCTCGCCCTCCACGCGCGCGCCGGGGATGACCTCGTGCATGCGGTTGAGCGTGCGGAGGAACGTGGACTTGCCGCAGCCGGACGGGCCGATGAAGGCGGTGACGCTGCGCGGCTGGATGTCGAGGGACACGCCCTCCACGGCGAGGAAGCTGCCGTAGTAGACGTTGAGGTCGTTGACTTCGATGCTCTTGGACACGTGGATTCCTGTTCTGAGGTTCGGGCGCTCAGCGGCCGGAGAGTTTCGGGGCGAACCACTTCGCGATGAGACGCGCGAGCAGGTTCAGCACCATGACGATGAGGATCAGGGTGAGGGCGGCGGCCCAGGCGCGCGCGACGGCGGCGTCGGGGTTGGTGCCCTGGTTCATGTACTGGTTGTAGGCGAACACCGGCAGTGTCATCATCTGCCCGTCGAAGATGTTCGTGTTCAGGCTCTGGGTGAACCCGGCGGTCAGGAGCAGCGGGGCGGTCTCGCCGATCACGCGGGAGATGGCGAGCATGACCGAGGTCATGATGCCGGCGATCGAGGTGGGCAGCACGACCTTGAGGATCGTCAGCCACTTCGGCACGCCGAGGGCGTAGGAGGCCTCGCGGAGTTCGTTCGGGACGATGCGGAGCAACTCCTCGCTGCCGCGGACGACGACGGGCGTCATCAGCACGGCCAGAGCGAGAGCGCCCATGAATCCCATCGAGATGCCGGGGCGGATCAGCAGAGCGAAGACGGCGTAGATGAACAGACCGGCGACGATCGACGGGATGCCGGTCATCACGTCGACGAAGAAGGTGATGGCCTTCGCGATCTTGCCCCGGCCGTACTCGACGAGGTAGATCGACGTCATCAGGCCGATCGGCACGGAGATGATCGTGGCGGTCAGCGTGATCAGCACGGTGCCCCAGATCGCGTGCACGATGCCTCCGCCGTCGCCCACGACGTTGCGCATCGAGTAGGAGAAGAACTCGGCGTCGAAGCGCTCGATGCCGTTGGCGACCACGGTCCACAGCAGCGAGACGAGCGGCAGCAGCGCGATCAGGAACGCGGTCGCCACGAGGGCGGTCATCAGGCGATCCACGGCCTTGCGACGGCTCTCGGCGATCGCGGAGATCACCGTGATGATCACCATGTAGAGCAGGATGCCGACGATCACCGTGCCGGCGATGTTGAAGTCGGCGAGCGGGGTGTCGGAGCCGGCGGCCGCGACACCGAAGACCGCGGCGGACACGACGAACGAGATGCCGAGGAGGGCCCAGGGCGCCCACTTCGGCAGTCGGCCCGCGGTGAGCGCGGTGCTGGTCGAGGACGCGGGGGCGTGGGTGAGGACGGTCATGTCAGTTCGCTCCCGAGAACTCGGCGCGGCGGGCGACGATCCAGCGCGCCAGCGCATTGACGGCGAAGGTCACGACGAACAGGATCAGGCCGGTCGCGATGAGCGTGTTGACCCCGGTCCCGTGCGCCTCGGGGAAGGCGAGGGCGATGTTCGCGGGGATCGGGGTGGGGTTCGTGGCGGTCAGCACGAGGAAGCTGACGACCGCCGAGGGGGAGAGCACCATGGTCACGGCCATGGTCTCGCCGAGTGCCCGGCCGAGCGCGAGCATCGCGGCGGACACCATGCCGCCGCGGGCGAAGGGGAGCACAGCCATGCGGACCATCTCCCAGCGCGTGGAGCCGAGGGCGAGGGCGGCCTCCTCGTGCAGCTTCGGGGTCTGCAGGAAGACCTCGCGGCAGATCGCCGTCATGATCGGGATGCACATCACCGCGAGCACGAGGGCGGCGGTGAGGATCGTCTTCCCGGTCGCGGAGACCTGTCCTCCGAAGAACGGCACCCAGGACGCGTTCTCGTTGAGCCAGACGTAGATCGGCTGCAGCATCGGGGCGAGCACGAGGCCGCCCCAGAGGCCGAAGACCACCGAGGGCACGGCGGCGAGCAGGTCGATGATGTACCCGAGGATCGCGGCGAGCCGGCGGTGGGCGTAGTGCGAGATGAACAGCGCGATGCCGATGGCGATCGGCGCGGCGATGAGCAGGGCGATGAAGGACGCCCACAGGGTGCCGAAGACGAGCGGCCAGACGTAGGTCCAGAACGACTCGCCGCGGAGGATGTGGTTGTCCGTGGTGTCGAGCTGGAACGCCGGAAGGCTCTGGATGACAAGGAAGGCGGCGACGAGCGCGAGGACGATGAGGATGATGATCCCCGCCCCGAGCGCGGTGCCGGAGAACACCCGGTCGCCGAGTCGCTGCTTCGCCTTGATCGGTGCGGGCGGCGCCGGTGTCGGTGCCGGTGCCGTTGTCGGCTCCTGCGCGGTCGTGCTCATGATCTCCCTGTTTCGGGCCGGGTGGAGATGGATCGGGTGCTGACCCGGCGGAGCCCCCGCGCCCGGTTCGGGACGCGGGGGCACCGTCGTCAGCGGATCGGCAGGATCAGCCGACCTGGATCAGGTCGATCGCGGCCTGGACCTGCTCGCGCAGGCCGTCCGAGATCGGGGCGCTGCCGGCGTTCTCGGCGGCGGCGTCCTGACCCTCGGCGCTCGCGATGTACGTGAAGTACGACTTCACGAGCTCCGCGACGTTGCTGTCCTCGTACTGCTCGCAGCCGATGAGGTAGCTGACCAGGGCGATCGGGTACGCGCCGTCCGCGGCAGCGGCCGGGTCGACGTCGAAGACGAGGTCGCCCTCGCCGCGGCCCTCGGCGAGCGGCGAGCCCTCGACGAGCTTCGCGGCGGCCTCTGCCGAGTAGGAGACGAAGTCCTCGCCGACGCCCACGGCGACCTGGCCGAGGCCGTCCGCCTGCGAGGCGTCGAGGAAGCCGATGGCGCCGTTGCCGGCGGTGAGGGCCTGCTTCACGCCCGAGGTGCCCTGTGCGGCCTCGCCGCCCTGGATCGGCCACTCGTCCGAGACCTCGTAGGTCCACACGTCCGGAGCGGTCGCGCTGAGGTACTTGGTGAAGGTCTCCTGCGTGCCGGAGGGGTCGGAGCGGTGCACGGGCGAGATCGCCAGGTCGGGCAGTTCGACGCCTTCGTTGAGCGCGGCGATCGCCGCGTCGTTCCAGTTGGTGATCGTGCCGGCGAAGATGCCGGCGATCGTGGCGGCGTCGAGGTTCAGCGTGTCGATGCCCTCGAGGTTGAAGGCCACGGCGACCGGGGAGATGTAGAGCGGGACCTCGACGATGTCGTCGCTGGTGCAGGCGCCGAAGCCGCCGGCGGCGATCTCCTCGTCGTTGAACGCCCGGTCGGAGCCGATGAAGTTGCTGCCGCCCTCGAGGAAGTTCTCGCGACCGGTACCGGAGCCGGTGGGCTCGTAGTTGACGGTCACGTCGGGGTTGGCGGTCTGGAAGGCGGCGACCCAGGCCTCCTGGGCGGCGGTCTGCGAGGACGCGCCGGTCGCGTCGATCGTGCCGGAGAGCGTGGACTCCGAGGGCTCGTCGCTGGAGCCGCCGGTTCCGCCTTCGTTCGCGGCACAGCCGGCGAGTGCGAGAGCGGCGACGGCGCCGATGGCGCCGATTCGTGCGATTCGGGAGATCTTCACTGTGGATCCTTCGATCTTTGATGGGGTGGGGCCCGGTGCAGGGCACACAGTGACGCTAGGGGCGACGGTTAACGAGACTCTCCCGCGCAGGTGAACGGCAGGTGAACGACCGGCGACTCTCTGGGGGCGATCCCAGGTGCCGACAGGGCACGCGGCGTGCGCTCAGACCTTGGGCGCGTGGGTCTCGATCGAGATGATCCCGGAGCCCGGGTTGCTGGCGGAGAGGTGCACGACGGAGAACGCGCCCGTCTCGAGGTCGGCGGCGCTGCTGACGTAGGAGCCGTGCACGGTGCCCGTCGCAAGGGCGATCTCCGAGAGCAGGCCGGGGAGCACCGGACCGTGGCTGCACAGCACGGCGGGTTTCCCGGCGCGGATCCGGCGGCCGACGACCGCGCGGAGGTCGGCGGTCCCGTCCTCCCACGCATCCTGGCTGATCTTCTCCGTGAGCACCGGCTTGCGGTCCAGCGCCTTCGCGAGCGGTGTCACGGTCTGCACGCAGCGCATGGCGTCGCTCGTCACGATCTTGCGCACACCGAAGGCCCGCAGGGGGCCGACGACGGCCTTGGCCTGGCGCTTGCCGCGGTCGGTCAGCGGGCGCGCGGCATCGGGGCCGTCCCATTCCGATCGCGGCATGGCCTTGGCGTGGCGGAGCGCGATCACCGGGAAGGTCCGCAGCACGCCGTCCTCCACGAGTGCGGCGAACGCGTCGAGGATCTCGTGGTCGACGGGATAGCTGAGCGCCGCTCGGGCCTTCTTGATGCTGACCCACTCGAGCGCCGCGATCTCACGGTTGGGCACGAAGGTGGAGGCGCGGATCGCGTCGTCCGTGGCCTCGGCGGCCCAGTAGTGCACGACCTTCTGCTTGCGTGACACCAGGTGGTATCGGCTGATGCCGACGGGCACCCCGAGCGCGACGCGGATCCCGGTCTCCTCGTGCACTTCGCGGACAGCCGTCTCGGCGAGCATCTCGCCGGGGTCGACCTTCCCCTTGGGCAGGGTGACGTCCCGATACTTCGTGCGGTGGATGAGCAGCACGCGCAGCTTGCCGTCGAGGACGCGCCACACTACGGCGCCCGCGGCGTACACGGCCTTGTCGGACCACTTCCCGCCCGCCGCGGAGTCCGGGAGCTGGACCTGCCGCGCCGTCATCGAACCGCCCTGGCACGCCGTCGACGCTGGATCATGCCCATGGTCTTATCCTGCAGGTCGACGAGCGGCCTGCCGTCGGCGTTCACGGCGTGGCGTTCCCACACGCCCTCGGCGCCCAGGTGCCACGAGGACGTTCCGTCGTCCATCGCCAGGTCGAAGAAGGCCGTGAGCTCCTTGACGTGGGCGGGGTCGCTCACGCGTACCAGGGCCTCCACGCGGCGGTCCAGGTTGCGGTGCATCATGTCGGCGCTGCCGATGTACACCTGCGGGTCTCCGCCGTTCTCGAAGGCGAAGATCCGGGAGTGCTCGAGGTAGCGACCGAGGATGCTGCGCACCGTGATGTTCTCGCTGATGCCGTCGAGGTCCGTGCGCAGACTGCAGATGCCCCGCACCCACACATCCACCTTCACGCCGGCCGCGCTCGCACGGTACAGGGCGTCGATGATCTCCTCGTCCACCATGGAGTTCACCTTGATCCGGATGTGCGCCGGCTCCCCGGCCTCCGCCCTGCGCCGCTCGGCGTCGATGAGCCGGATGAGTCCCTTGCGCAGATGCAGCGGCGCCACGAGCAGCCGTTTGAACTTCTTCTCGATCGCGTAGCCGCTGAGCTCGTTGAAGAGCCGCGTCAGGTCCTTGCCCACCTGCGCATCGGCGGTGAATAGACCGAAGTCCTCGTAGATGCGGCTGGTCTTGGGGTTGTAGTTGCCCGTGCCGACGTGCGAGTAGTGACGGAGCATGCCGTCCTCCTCGCGGATCACGAGCGCGAGCTTGCAGTGGGTCTTCAGGCCGACGAGCCCGTAGACCACGTGCACTCCCGCCTTCTCCAGCTTGCGCGCCCACACGATGTTGTTGGCCTCGTCGAAGCGCGCCTTGACCTCGACCAGCGCCAGCACCTGCTTGCCGGCCTCGGCGGCGTCGATCAGCGCCTGCACCACGGGGCTGTCGCCCGAGGTCCGGTACAGCGTCTGCTTGATGGCGAGCACGTGCGGGTCGCGGGCGGCCTGCTCCAGGAACGCCTGCACGCTCGTGGTGAAGGACTCGTACGGGTGGTGCACGAGCACGTCCGACTTGCGGATCGCCTTGAAGATGTCGGCCCTGGTGTTCGAGCCTGTGGGCTGGAAGGCGACGGCCGTGGTCGGCAGGTGAGGCGGATAGCGGAGGTCGGGCCGGTCGATGCGGGACAGATCGAAGAGGCCGCGCAGGTCGAGCGGGCCGGGGAGGCGGTAGACCTCCTGGTCGGTGATGTCCAGCTCCCTGACCAGCAGGTCCATCGTGACGGCGTCCATGTCGTCGGTGATCTCCAGGCGGATGGGGGGACCGAAGCGACGGCGCAGCAGCTCCGCCTCGAGCGCCTGGATGAGGTTCTCGCTCTCGTCCTCCTCGATCTCGACGTCCTCGTTGCGGGTCAGGCGGAAGGCGTGGTGGTCGAGCACCTCCATGCCGGGGAACAGGTCGCCAAGGTGGTTGGCGATCAGCTCCTCCAGGCTCAGGAACCGCTTGATCTCGCCGCTGGACGGCACCTCGACGAAGCGCGGCAGCATGGGCGGCACCTTGAGCCGCGCGAACTCCTGCCGCCCGGTGCGGGCGTTCCGGATGCGGATCGCGAGGTTGAGCGAGAGGCCGGAGATGTAGGGGAACGGGTGTGCGGGATCGACGGCCAGCGGCATCAGGACAGGGAACACCTGCGCCTGGAAGTACTCGGTCAGGGCGGCGCGCTCGTCGTCGGTGAGCTCGGTCCAGTCGGTGATCTCGATGCCGGAGTCCGCGAGCGCCGGTCGCACCAGGCTCGTCCACGCGGCGGCGTGCCGCAGCTGCAGCGCGTGGGCCTCGCGGGAGATGTCAGCGAGGGCGTCGACGGGGGAGCGGCCGATGTTCGTCGGGACGGCGAGCCCGGTCATGATGCGCCGCTTGAGACCCGCGACGCGGACCATGAAGAACTCGTCGAGGTTGCTCGCGAAGATCGCGAGGAAGTTCGCGCGCTCCAGCTCCGGCAGCGTCGGATCCTCTGCGAGCTCGAGGACGCGCTGATTGAACGCCAGCCAGCTCAGCTCGCGATCGAGGTACCGATGGTCTGGCAGCTGGGAGTCCGGGGACTCGACGGCGTCGAAGTCGTCGTCTTCGGCGTCACCGAGCCCGGCGTCGGCGAGTGCGGGATCGATCATGGGGTACATCTAAGCACCGGCAGGTGTCGGGCGTGTGAACGCGCTCAGCGGCTGCCCACCAGCGCATCGTCGTCGTAGACGTTGAAGCGGTAGCCGACGTTGCGCACGGTGCCGATGATCTGCTCCTGGTCGCCGAGCTTCGCGCGCAGCCGTCGCACGTGGACGTCCACGGTCCGCGTGCCGCCGAAGTAGTCGTAGCCCCAGACCTCGCTCAGCAGCTGCTCCCGCGTGAACACCCGCGACGGGTGCGTGGCCAGGAAGTGCAGCAGCTGGAACTCCTTGTACGTGAGGTCGAGCGGCTTGCCGTGCAGCTTGGCGGAGTACGACTGCTCGTCGATCGTGACGCCGGAGGCCTGCACCCTGGAGGGCTCAGCGACCTCGTCACGGCGGGCGATGGCGAGACGCACGCGAGCGTCGATCTCGGCGGGGCCTGCGGTCGCGAGCAGGACGTCGTCGATGCCCCAGTCGCCCGACAGCGCGCTCATACCCCCCTCGGTGACCACGAGCAGCAGCGGTGCGCCCTGCCCGGTGGCGCGCAGCAGGCGGCACAGCGACTTGGCCCCGACGAGGTCGTGCCTGGCGTCGACCATGACCACGTCGTACTCGGGGGCGTTCACGAGCTGGGCGGGTTCGGCCGGGATCTGGCGCGTGCGGTGACTCAGCAGCTCCAGCGCGGGCAGCACCTGCTCCGAGAGGGGAGCGTTGGTCAGAACCAGCACCAGGGCCACGCGCACTCCTCACCGGCGGGGGGTTCGACGCCGTGCCGCCATGATAGCGGCCGTCGATGCGCAAGAATGGTGACATGTCAGAACCGGCACTCGCACCGCGCAACGCCTTCATGGGCGTGTTCGCCGTGTGGGCCGCTGCCTTCGTCGGCACGGTCGCGATCGGCATCGTCGCTCCCGAGGAGTGGCGGATCCCGTGGATGCTGGTGGGCTTCGGCGCCGTCGTCCTGCTGTCCTTCGCGGTGCAGCTCTGGTACGGGCGCACGCAGGGGTTCATCTTCCGCGTCGCGTCGAGCGTCACCGGCGCGCTCCTTCTCATGGGGCTCATCTCGATCGGATTCGGGCTGGCCGCGCTGATCCCGTCCTGAGGGTGATATCCGCGCGCTAAGCTGGAGGCATGGACCTCATGGCGCTCGAAATCTTCTTCATCGGCCTGCTGGGCCTGGCGAGTCTCGCGATCGTCTTCGTGTCGGCCGTGGTGCTGCGCAACCTGTTCCGCGGCCAGCGCTGACGCGATCGTGATCGAGCTCCCCACCGACCTTCCCGCCGACCTCGCTCCTCTCGCCTGGTTGATCGGAGTGTGGGAGGGCACGGGCGTGATCGACTACCCGGTCGGCGACGAGCGCCTGCAGGGGGAGTTCTCGCACCGGGTCAGCTTCAGCCATGACGGCGGGCCGTTCCTCAACTACGCGGCGACCGCGACGTTCACGGGGGAAGACCACGCCGTCTCCCTGGCGCTGACCGCCGAGTCCGGCTTCTGGCGTCTCGCGCGCCCTGCGGCTGCCACCGACCCGGGCCCCGGGCTGCTGCCCCCGACCGCCGAGACCGTGGCACGGACGGTGGACGACGTCGAGGCTCTTCGCGCGGCGAACGGAGACTTCCCGCTGGAGGTCTCGGTGGCCCGGTCCGACGGGATGCTCGAGCTGTACCTGGGGGAGATCAACGGACCGCGCGTGGACATCTCGTCCGACGCCGTCGTGCGGGCTGCCGGCACCAAGGACTACACCTCCGCCTCGCGCATGTACGGCCTCGTCGACGGGCACCTGCTGTGGGCGTGGGACATCGCCGCCCTCGGCACCCCGCTGCGCGCACACGCCTCGGCGCGACTCGCGCGGGTGTGAGGACGACGGAGGGAGAGCCATGAGCGACTTCGAGAACGTGCACGGTGCGGTCCCCGGAGAGCAGGGCATCGCCCACTTCGGGGATCCGTTCCGTGAGCAGCGACGGCTCGCCGCCGGTGATGCGGTCGCGCCGCTGGATGACCGGGCTGTGATCGAGGTCGCCGGCCCCGAGCGCCTCGGCTGGCTCGACTCGATCACGTCGCAGGCCGTCGGGAGTCTCTCCGCGGGAGAGAGCACGGAACTGCTCGTGCTGGATCCGCAGGGCCGTGTGGAGCATGCGGCCGGCGTGCTGGACGACGGCTCCTCGACCTGGCTGATCGCAGACGCGGCCGACGCCGAGGGTCTCGCGACCTGGCTGACGCGCATGAAGTTCCGCACCCAGGCGAGTGTGGAGTTGCGCCCCGAGCTGGCGCTGCTCGGCTTCGTCGACGGCGGTTCCGCCGCCGAGCTCGTGCGCGGCCTCGACGCCGCGCCGCTCGTGTGGGCCGACCCCTGGGAGCGCGTGAGCCTCGGCGGACACCAGTACGCCGAGGTCGCCGACCACCCCGGGGCCGCGTTGCCCTGGCGGGTCGCGATCGTGTCGGAGCAGACGGCGCGCGCGCTCGCCGAATCGGCGGCACCGGAGACCTTCGCCGGACTGCTCGCCGCGGAGGCTCTGCGCATCGCGGCCTGGCGTCCGCGCTGGGCGTCCGAGGTGGACGAGCGCTCCCTCCCGCATGAGTCGGACTGGATCCGCAGCGCCGTGCACCTGAACAAGGGGTGCTATCGCGGGCAGGAGACCGTCGCGAAGGTGCACAACCTGGGCCACCCGCCCCGACGCCTCGCCGCTCTGCAGCTCGACGGCAGCGACGCGGTGCTCCCGGAGCCCGGCGCCCCCGTGTTCGCGGGGGAGGAGGAGGTCGGCCGCATCACCTCGGTCGCGCGTCACCACGAGGAGGGCCCGATCGCTCTGGCCATCCTGTCGCGACGCGCTCCGGCGGGCGACCTGGTCGTACGGGCCGAGGGCATCGACATCGCGGCGGGGCAGCAGGTCATCGTCCCCGCCGATGCCGGGGCGACGGCCGACATCCCGCGCCTGACAAGGCTCTCGCGACGCCCGAGCGCACCGGACCCCCGCGACGCCGCTCGCACGCCCGACGCGTAGTCAGCGGCTCGCACGCTCGACGCGGAGTCGTCGGCTCGCCTGCTCGACGCGGAGTCGTCGGCCCGCGCCTTCGACGCCCCGACAGCGGCTGGCTCCGGCGAGCCGGTGAGGACCCGGGCCTCGGCCGATGTCGCGTGGCGCCGGTCTCAGCGCGGGGCGACTGCAGCCCACGGGAGGGTGAGCTCGCCGAGACGCCACCGCGAGCGTCCTCCGAGCACCGGCCAACCCCGCTCCCGCAGCGCAGCGACCGCGGCGATGAACCGCTGCGTCGCCCCGAACGTCGCCAGGGGCGCTGCTCTGTCCCACTCGCGGTCCAGGTCGAGGAGGAGCGCATGCACGCGCTCGCCGGGGACGTTGCGGTGGATGAGCGCCTTCGGCAGCCGTTCGGCGACGATGCTCGGATGCTCCAGTCCGCCGAGCCGCAGTGAGAGCGTGAACCGGACCGGCCCGCCGTCGGGCTGGACGTCCACCCAGCTGGCCACGCGTCCGATCTCGTCGCAGGTGCCTTCGACGAGCAGTCCGCCCGGTGCGAGTCGTGCGGCCATGGCGCGCCAGGCGTCGGGCACGTCGGCCTCGTCGTACTGACGCAGCACGTTCATGGCGCGGATGACCGCGGCGCGACGGCCCTGTGGCAGGGGCACCTCGAACCCGCCCCTGGCGAATGCCACGGCGAGGTCGGGTGGGAAGGGCGTCCGTCCTGCGCGCACCTCGACGAGCTGCGCCGCGGCGGTCGCGACCCGTACGGGGTCGAGCTCGAGGCCGAGCACCTCGGCGTCGTCCCTGACCCCGCGCAGACGCGCCGCGAGTTCGAAGGCGGTGACACCGCTGGCGCCGTACCCGAGGTCGACGACGAGGGGATCGGCCGCGCGGCGCAGGGCCGTGCTCGCCGCGATCCAGCGGTCGTTGCGGCGCAGCCGATTCGTCCCGGTCGTGCCGCGGGTCGGCCGTCCGAGCGGAGATGACGCCATACGTCCATCCTCCCCCGTCCGCGGCAGTGCTCGTTCCGCCGCCGGATAAACTGGCCGCATGACTGCGAAGCGCACCCTGATCCTGCTCCGCCACGGCCAGAGCGAGTGGAACGAACTGAACCTCTTCACCGGCTGGGTGGACGTCCGTCTCACCGAGCAGGGCAAGCGCGAGGCCCGTCGCGGTGGAGAGCTGCTGGCGGAGTCCGGGATCCTCCCCGACGTGCTGCACACCTCGCTGCTGAGCCGGGCGATCCAGACCGCCGATATCGCGCTCGACGCGGCCGACCGCCTGTGGATCCCGGTCACGCGCTCCTGGCGGCTCAATGAGCGCCACTACGGAGCGCTCCAGGGCAAGGACAAGGCACAGACGCTCGAGGAGTTCGGCCCGGAGCAGTTCCAGCTGTGGCGTCGCTCGTTCGACGTGCCGCCGCCTCCGCTGGACGACGCGAGCGAGTTCAGCCAGGTGGACGACCCTCGTTATGCGCACATCGACGGCGAGGTGCCGCGCACCGAGTCCCTCAAGCTCGTGATCGACCGACTGCTGCCCTACTGGGAGAGTGCGATCGTCCCCGACCTCGAGGCGGGCAAGACGGTGCTCGTGACCGCGCACGGCAACTCGCTGCGCGGCCTGGTCAAGCACCTGGAAGGCATCAGCGACGACGACATCGCTGCGCTCAACATCCCCACCGGCATCCCGCTCGTGTACGAACTCGACGAGAACAACGTGCCGACCGGCCAGGGACGCTATCTCGACCCTGAAGCCGCCGCCGCGGGCGCGGCCGCGGTTGCGGCGCAGGGCAAGAAGTAGCCCCGCCCGGTCACTCGGCCTCTCTGCGGCGA
>NZ_JALXPE010000082.1 GCF_025143365.1 Microbacterium sp. p3-SID336
TCACGTTTCCGGTATTCGTCACCAAGAACGAGTACGTCACCGTCTGACCCACCACGAACGAAGAAGGATCAGACGGGCTCGCGGACTTCAAGATGCTCAGGGCAGGCGCGGCCTGGAGAGGCGTGGACGTACTCGACGGTTCGGACGTCAACCCTTGGCCGTCAGGTGTCGTCCCGCTGGCCGTCGCGGTATTGGCCACGATCCCGGCATCGACATCTGCTTGTGTGATCACATACGGCGATTCGGCCGTGCAGGTCTGGGTGGCAGCGCCCGCGAGGGTCGGCTGCGGACAGATCACCGTACCGATCTTGGCGTCGGCGACCGAGATCCCTGCCAGCTCGACGGCGCCGGTGTTCGTCACGTCGAAGGTGTACTGGATGGTGTCACCGGCGTCGACCAGGCCGTCGGAGTTGGCATCAACGGGTGTCGCGGCGTGCTTCACCAACGAGATCCCCGTGGGACCAGCGGTGGAGGTCGACGAGTTGTTGCCGGGCACCGGATCCTGCTCGTTCGGCGTGACCGACGCAGTATTCTGAACCACGGTGGTCGTTCCGGCAGGCACCGTCGCAGTGACGGTGTATGTCACACTGGCGCCGACCGGCGTGACACCCCCGACGCAGCGCACGATGTTACCCAAAACGGAGCACGCCGCGTCAGGGCTCGCGACATTCGTCAATGGCGATGGCACCGTGTCGTTCATGACGAAGCCGCTGGATACCCCGGGCCCGTTGTTGGTGACGGTGAGATTGTAGGTAATGGTGCCGCCATCCGGCGAGAATCCTGCAGGACCTGTCTTCACGATCGAAAGATCGGTTGGCAGGCCCGCGGAAGCAGCTCCATCGTTCGCAAAACTCGACGGTCCGTCACTGACGGCGATGAGCGTGAACGTGGGCGTGCCGGCCGGGTTCGCGAGCGCGAACTGATAGACGGTCCCTGTGTCGTTCGCGGAGAAGCCGAGATTACCGTTGCCGAAAGTCCAGGCGGCACCGAACGCAGACTCCGCTGTGACTCCGGCCGGCGCAGGGAACTTGGTTACGACGCCGGTCGTCGGGTCTGTACGCACGATCAGCGGTCCGCTTCCCGCCCCGTCGCTGATACCCCAGAGAAAGCCTTGGGCATACGTCCAGTCGGAGACGTTGGTCGGCTGGCTCAGGGTGATCGTCCGTGCCACGGCACCCGTCGCGGGATCGCGAACGATGGCTGTTGAGGTGGTGGAACTGGTCGTGTAAAGCAGCCCGTCGCTACCGAAACCACCAACGTTCTGCGTGGCCGTCGTGGCCGTTCCGACCCGGGTTGTCACACCCCCCTGACCGACGCGGACGAGCGAGCCCACCGGGTAGGCGGCATTCGTCGATGTGACGACCACTCCGTACAAGTAGTTGTCGGCCTGGTTGTACGAGATCGCGTTGTACGTGATCCCCGCAGGCGGACCCTCCGGAGTGAACACGACAGTCCCAGTGGAGTTCGTGACCGCACGGTAGAGCTGAGTGGGCGATCCCTGGGCGACGAAGACGAGCGGGGTGGCTGCGTCGAACGGATCGCCGGGCGCCGCGTGTGCGGCAGTTGTCGGCACCATGACAGCAGCGAGGAGAAGCGTCAGCAGGGTGAGGACAGCCCACGGCTTACGCCGCGTCAAAGCAAGGCGGACATCAGTCGCCGATCCCGTGGTCCGACGACGTGGTCGACCCAAGGCGTGCTGGAAGACATGGACGGAGTTCAACATGAACACTCCCGTGTGGTGCGCAGCCGTCCCGCCAGCCAGGCTGAGGTGTGAAATTAGTCGCTCAGCGTTCACCACCATCGGTGACCGCATGCCGAGCGTAGCGCATGTAATATTACTTGCATACTAGTATTCGGTAATCGTTTATCGACGCCGCCAAGCCGCCGGCAAGGCCAGGTGCAACCGGTACCGCAAAGCTCGTCCCGGCGATCGAGCCGCCCTTGAGTGAGCCCTGTACTGCGCAGACGGCCCCGCTCTCTACGGGACGGCAGGCTCCGATCCGGCACGGCTCGTCACCCTGATCCCGGAGTCAGAGCGCCGGTCTCTGACCGAGATCCCGCTCGCGGCCTCGGGGCCGTGGGACGACGCGCCCCGCGCAGACATGCGGCGGGATCGCCGCAACGGAAGCCAAAGCGGTCAGCAGCGAGGCATGACGCCACCGACACCCCTGACGCTGTGCCGCTGCTCCGCCCCACTGGGGTGGCGGAGCACCGGCTCGCTCCTCCCCCCTCACGGGCGGCGGAGAGCGCCTCCGTCCTCAGCCCTTGACGACGATGCTCACGATCTTGGGCGCCCTCACGACGACCTTCACGATCTCGCGGTCGCCGAGGGAGCGGATGACCCGCTCGTCGGCGCGGGCGAGGGCTTCGAGCTCCGCTTCGCCGATGCGGGCGGGCACCTCGAGCTGCGCGCGGACCTTGCCGCCGATCTGCACGACCGCCGTGACCGTGTCCTCCACGAGCAGCGCGGGGTCGGCCGAGCGCCAGGTGACCAGGCCGACCGAGGGCTCATGCCCGAGCATCTCCCACATCTCCTCCGCCGTGTGCGGGGCGATCAGGTCGAGCATGACGGCGATGGTCTCCGCGGCCTCGCGGACCGCGGGATCGGCGGCACCGGCCGCGCCGTCGATGGTCTTGCGCGTGACGTTGACCAGTTCCATCAGCCGCGCCACGAGCACGTTGAACTTGGTCTGCTCGACCAGCGCAGGCGCCTCGGCGAGCAGCTTGTGCGTGGCGCGGCGCAGGGCGAGATCGCCGCCGTCGAACACGACGTCGACCGGGCTCGACACCTCGTGTGCGATGCGCAGCGCGCGGGACAGGAACTTGTGGGCGCCGGTCATCGACACGTCCGCCCAGTCCTTATCGTCCTCCACCGGGCCGGAGAAGGCCAGGCCGACGCGCACGGCGTCGGCGCCGTGCGCTCCGAGCTCCTCCTCGAACAGCACCAGGTTGCCCTTGCTCTTCGACATCTTGTTGCCGTTGAGGATGACCATGCCCTGGTTGATGAGGTTCGAGAAGGGCTCGGTGAAGTCGATCAGCCCCATGTCGAACAGCACCTTGGTGATGAAGCGCGCGTACAGCAGGTGCAGGATCGCGTGCTCCACGCCGCCGATGTAGGAGTCGACGGGAGCCCAACGGTCGGCCTGCGCGGGGTCGAAGGCGACCGTGTCGCTCTGCGGCGACAGGAACCGCAGGAAGTACCACGAGCTGTCCACGAAGGTGTCCATGGTGTCGGGGTCGCGCAGTACAGGGTCGCCGGTCTCCGGGTCGGTGGTGCGCACCCAGCTCTCCGCGCCACCGAGGGGCGACGTGCCCTTCGGCGACAGGTCGAGACCCTCGACGCTGGGCAGCTTCACGGGTAGCTGCTCCTCGGACACCGGGATGATCCGGCCGTCCTCGGCGTGCAGCATCGGGATCGGGGTCCCCCAGAAGCGCTGGCGCGAGATCAGCCAGTCGCGCAGCCGGTAGTTCTTCGCCGCACGGCCGGTGCCGGAGGCCTCGAGCTGCTCGATCGCGCGGGCGATCGCGTTCCGCTTCGACAGCCCGTTCAGCGCGCCGGAGTTGATCATCCGACCCTCGCCCGTGAGGGCGATCCCGGTCGTCGCGGGATGCTGCTCGTCGAGCGTGGCACCGGCGTCGATCGGCACGCCGTCCTCGTCGACCTCGATCACCGGCATGGCGCCCGTGATCGGTGCCGTCGTGTCGACCACGACCTTCACCGGCAGGTCGAACGCGCGCGCGAAGTCGAGGTCGCGCTGGTCATGGGCGGGCACCGCCATCACGGCGCCGTGTCCGTAGTCGGCCAGCACGTAGTCGGCGGCCCACACCGGCAGCCTCTCGCCGTTCACCGGGTTGATCGCGTAGCGCTCCAGGAACACACCCGTCTTCGGACGGTCCGTGGCCTGCCGGTCGATGTCGCTCTCCTTCTGCACCTGCTCCAGGTACGCCTGGAACCGCTGCCGCACCTCGATGGGTGCCTCGGCGGCGAGCTCGGACGCCAGGTCGGAGTCGGGCGCGACCACGAAGAACGTGGCGCCGTGCAGCGTGTCAGGACGGGTGGAGAACACGGTCACGGGCTCGGCGCGACCCTCGATCACGAAGTCGACGTCGGCACCGACCGAGCGACCGATCCAGTTGCGCTGCATCTGCAGCACCTTGTGCGGCCAGAACCCCTCCAGCTGGTTCAGGTCGTCGAGCAGGCGGTCGGCGTAATCGGTGATGCGGAAGTACCACTGGGTGAGCTTCTTCTTCACGACCTCCGCGCCGCAGCGCTCGCACCGGCCGTCGATGACCTGCTCGTTGGCCAGCACGGTCTGATCGTTCGGGCACCAGTTCACCGGGCTCTTCTTGCGATACGCCAGGCCGCGCTCGTATAGCTTCAGGAACAGCCACTGGTTCCAGCGGTAGTACTCCGGGTCGGAGGTGTGCAGCACGCGGCTCCAGTCGAAGGAGACGCCGTACGTCTGGAACGCCTTCTTCTGCTGGGCGATGTTCTGATAGGTCCACTCGCGCGGGTCGGCTCCGCGCCGGATCGCGGCGTTCTCGGCGGGAAGGCCGAACGAGTCCCAGCCGATCGGGTTCAGGACGTTGTGACCGCGGTGCCGCCAGAAGCGCGCCACGATGTCCGAGTACAGGTAGTTCTCGGCGTGCCCCATGTGCAGGTCGCCCGACGGGTACGGGAACATCGCCAGCACGTACCGGCGGGGGCGGGTGTCGTCGTCGCCGCCCGTGAGGAACGTCTCGTGCTCCGCCCAGTACTTCTGCCATTTGGCCTGGATGTCGTGCGCCGAGGAGGTCTCCTCGTCGGCGGGAGCGGTGGACAGCTTCTCAGACAACGAACGCACGACCAATCTGAAGGAAGAAAAGGATCAGTTCAGGATATCGGAACGCCAGGCCACGGGCAGTTCCGCCCCCAGGGCCGCCAGGGGCGCACGGGCCTTGGTCGCGACCTCGGCGACCTCGGCCGCGGCCACCGACCGCCACGTGATGCCACCCCCGGCACCGACCGCCGCCTCCTCACCGTCGATCACGATGCTGCGGATGACCATCGCGAGGTCGACCGTGCCGTCGAGGCCGACGTGGCCGAAGCAGCCGGCGTACACGCCTCTCGCTCCACCCTCCAGCTCGTGCAGCCGGGTCATGGCCGACAGCTTCGGCGCCCCCGTCATGCTGCCGGCCGGGAACGCGGCCGTCAGCAGGGCGTCGAGCGTGGTGCCGGGTGCTGCCGTGCCGCTCACCGTGCTCACGAGCTGATGCACTGCGGGGTAGCTCTCCACCTGCCACAGCCCGTCCACGCGGATCGACCCCGGGACGCACACCTGCGAGAGGTCGTTGCGCATGAGGTCGACGATCATCACGTTCTCCGCCCGCTCTTTGACATCGCGCGCGAGCTCGTCGGCCAGGGCGGCGTCCGCGGCCGCATCGGCGCCGCGCGGTCGTGTGCCCTTGATCGGACGGGTGCGGATCACACCGCCCTCGGCGTGCAGGAACTGTTCGGGGCTGGCGCTGAGCAGCGTCCGCCCGCCGATGCGGAGGAACCCACCGTGATGCGCGGGTGTCGCCGCCCGAAGCCTCCGGTAGACCTCCACCCCATCGTGACCTCCCGGCACGGTGAACCGGGTCGTGAGGCACAGCTGATAGGCGATGCCGGCGCGGATGAGCTCGCGGCAGCGCTCGATGAGCGCCGCATATGCCGCGGGACTGTGGCGCGCGTGCACACGGGGACTGCTCGCGAAGCCCTCGGCGACAGGTACTTCGGCGACAGACCCTTCGGCGGCAGCCCCTTCGGCGGCAGCCCCTTCGGCGGCAGGCCCTTCGGCAGCAGCCCCCTCGGCGGCGCCCTCGGCGGCAGCCCCCTCGGCGGCAGGCCCTTCGGCAGCAGCCCCGTCGGCGGCAGGTCCTTCGGCGGCCGCGACGAGGTCGTCAGCCCAGCGGTCCGCGTCGCCGGTGCGCCCCAGCGGGTCCAGCGCCCACAGGCGCCGCGTCGCGTGGTCGTACGCCAGGGCCTGCGTAACCCGCAGCCAGCTCTCCCCCGCGGCACCATCCGCGGCGACCGGCGCCCCGGCCGCCGCTGCTCCCGTCTCGTAGTCGCACCACCCGACCCAGCCGCCGCGGAACGGCGGGAGCTCCGGCGCGGGCGCAGCGGCGTCGAGCCGCACGTGCCCCGGCCGCGACGCGGGCACGCCCGTGCCAAGCACGCTCCACCCGGTCGTCGCATCGTCGCCCGCATCCAGCCAGAACACCTCATCGTGCCGGGCGGCGAGCACCGCGAACAGCCGCGCGGGCGACACCGCGGACGGCAGCGCTCGGGGGGCGAGGGGGTCGGGCACCTTTCCAGCCTAGGACCGGGGCGCTCCCGTATTCTCATGGGGTGGACGACCTCCTGCTCTGGCTCCTCGACACCGTGCAGTCGATCGATCCCGTCACGCGCACTCTGGTCGCAGGCCTCGCCGTGATGCTGGAGACCAGCATCCTCATCGGCCTGATCGTCCCCGGCGATACCGTCGTCATCATCGCGTCCATGGGGGTCGCCTCCCCGGTCGAGGGCATCGCGATGGGCCTCGCCGTCGTGGTCGGCGCCCTGATCGGCGAGAGCATCGGCTTCTGGCTCGGACGATGGCTCGGCCCGCACATCCGCGCCTCCTGGCTCGGGCGGCGGATCGGCGAGCACAACTGGGTCCGCGCGGAGAACTATCTCGCCCGGCGCGGCGGTATCGCGATCTTCCTCTCCCGCTTCCTTCCCGTCCTGCACTCGCTCGTGCCGCTCACGGTCGGCATGAGCGAGTACCCGTATCGGCGGTTCCTGGCCTGGACCACGCCCGCATGCATCCTGTGGGCGTCGGCGTATGTGAGCGTCACGTCGCTCGCGGCGGGGAGCTTCCGCGAGCTCGTCGATCGGGTGCACTTCGCGGGATACATCTTCGTGGGCGTGATCGCCCTCTTCCTGGTCCTCATCTACTTCGGCAAGAAGCTGCTGCACCGCCTGGAGGCGCGTCATCTGGAGGTTCCGGCGGCGGATGCCGACGCCGACGTGAAAGACTGAGGCAATGGCCTCCCCCCACCCGGCGCCCAGGATCCACTGGTTCGCGCGGCTCGAACATCGCCTCCATGTGTGGCGTGAGGGCCGAGCGCGCCGACGCGGGCGCAGCGCGACCGTGCTGCCGTTCCCCGGCTACGGCGGGCCCGGATGGGTGCGCGTGCTCGGCAGGGTCCTGATCGTGCCGCCCCAGCGGAACAACCGCGACGGCGAGCCCGCGAGCATCCGCGGCTGGCGCAGCTTCGTCGGCATCCCGGTCGGGTTCGCGTCCGTGAGCGTGCAGGTGGGCGACAGCACGCATCGGGTGGTCGCCGATCGCGGCGGCGTGGTCGACGCCGTGATCCGCGCAGAGCTGGAGCCGGGCTGGCAGACGTTCACGATCTCGGCCGAGGGCCAGGAGCCGGTCGAGGCACGAGCTTTCATCGTGGCGGAGAGCACCCGGTTCGGCGTGGTCTCCGATGTGGACGACACCGTCATGGTGACCGCGCTTCCCCGCCCGTTCATCGCCTTCTGGAACTCGTTCGTGGTGGATGAACACGCCCGCATCCCCGTCCCCGGCATGGCGGTGCTGCTCGATCAGCTGCTGCGACAGCACCCCGGCGCGCCGATGGTGTACCTGTCGACCGGCGCGTGGAACGTCGCGCCGACCCTCTCCCGCTTCCTCGGCCGGCATCTGTTCCCCGCGGGGTCACTCCTGCTCACCGATTGGGGCCCCACGCACGACCGCTGGTTCCGCAGCGGTCGGGAGCACAAGCTGACCAACCTGCGGCGCCTCGCTGCGGAGTTCCCTGAGGTGAAGTGGCTCCTGATCGGCGACGACGGCCAGCACGACGAGGCCATCTACACGCAGTTCCAGGAGGAGCACCCCGACGCGGTCGCCGGTGTGGCCATCCGTCGTCTGCTTCCGGCCGAGGCCGTGCTGGCCGGTGGCCGCGCCGAGATGGAGTCGCACGAGGCCGATGTGGTGCCGTGGGTGAGCGCGGAGGACGGCGCCGGTCTGCACGACAAGCTCAGCGACGTGGGCATCCTGCACTGACATGGCCCTCTCGCGCACGGAGTGGCTCGACCGGGAGCGAGCGCATCAGGAGCGGGCGGATGCGCTGACCGCCGACCACCGCGATCGCGCCGCCCGCGGGGAGAAGCACCCGGTGTTCGACTTCCTCTTCACCTACTACGCCTACAAGCCCGCGCAGCTGCGGCGATGGCACCCCGGTGCCGGTGTCGAACTGCTTGACGCGCCGGAACGCGCGAGCTGGCGGTGGTACTCCCCCGGCTCGTCCGCGGACGCCGTGGTGCCGGACCCTGCCCGCTACGCGGCGGAGAAGCCCGAGCTCGCGGGTCTGGTCGAGCGGATGCTGCGGCGCACGGCCGCGCGGCCCGCGCAGTTCGGGTGCTTCGGCCTGCACGAGTGGGCGATGGTCTACCGCGCGCAGGAGCACCGTCACCCGGTACCCCTGCGCCTCGGGCGGGACGGCACCGACGCCGTCGTCGAGGCGCACGACCTGCGCTGCACGCACTTCGACGCGTTCCGCTTCTTCACCCCCGACGCGGTGCCGCGCAACCGGAGTGCGCTGACCAGGGACGAGCAGCCCTTCGTCGAGCAGCCGGGGTGTCTGCACGCGGGCATGGACCTGTACAAATGGGCGATGAAGCTCGGCCCGCTCGTTCCGGGAGAGCTGCTGCTCGACACGTTCGAGCTGGCCCGGGACATCCGTCTGCTCGACATGCAGGCCGCCCCCTACGACCTCTCGGCCTGGGGCCTGGAGCCCGTGCCGATCGAGACCGCCGAGGGCAAGGCCGAGTACGTGCGCCGTCAGCGCGTCTTCGCGGAGCGCGGCGCCGCCCTCCGTTCCGCCCTGCTCGACGCGTGGCTCGGCGAGGGGCGCAGCGCGGCCGCGTGAGTCAGCCGGCGGGCGTGCAGTCGCCGCACACGCTCCAGCGCGCCGTGCTCGCCGCGAGCTCGAGCCGCAGGGCGAGCACCCGCGTCGCCGCCTCCTGGAGCCGCGCGGCCGGCACCGTGCCCGACTCCACCGCGGTGGCGATCCCGGCTGCCATGGCGCCCGCGGTCTGCGCGTCCGATCCCGCGACCATCAGCAGCAGGTCGCTTCCGGCGGCGAGGGCGGCGACGGCGTTCGCGACAGGATCGGCGAACGCCGGATCGCCGGAGGACAGCAGCATGCCCAGGTCGTCGGTGACCGCGACGCCGTCGAAGCCGAGCTCGTCCCTCGCGATCGCGTGCCACGTCGGAGACAGAGACGCCGGAAGAGGGTCGACCGCGGTGTAGGCGAGGTGGCCGAACATGAGCAGCGACGCACCCGCCTCGATGCCGGTCGCGAACGGCACCGCGTCCCCTGCGCGCCACTCGTCCAGTGAGAGCGCCGTGCTCGGGATGCCGCGGTGCGAGTCTCCCGGGGCGGCACCATGACCGGGGAAGTGCTTCAGCGTCGACGCCAGGAACTGCTCCTGTGCGATGGTCGCGGCGGCCGTCCGCTCCGCCGCGCTCGCGGGGTCTGCGCCGAGGGCTCTGCCGTAGATGAAGGAGCCACGGTCGGCGGTCACGTCTGCCACCGTGCCGAAGTCCACGGTGATGCCCGCCCTGGCCACGAGCGCGCCCCGTGCCGTGAACGCCGCCGCCGTGTCCTCGACCGGCCGCTCCTTCAGCGTCGTGGAGGCCGGGAAGTCGTCGCCGTGCAGCCGCGACACCAGGCCGCCCTCCTGGTCCACCGCGACCAGCGGCGGCAGCGCCGGATCCACGGTCATGGCGGCGGTCAGCGCCTGCAGCTCCGGCTCGGTCGCGGGGATGTTCGTCCCCATCAGGATGAATCCTCCGAAGCCGGCCTGCATGTACGCCTGAACGGCCGCGGGATCGGTGCCGCCGATGTGACCCATCACGACGGAGGACGCCTGCTCGGCGACCGTCATGTCCGCCACCAGAGACGCGGCCGTCGCCTCGAGGTCGTTCGGGGCCGTGGCCGCAGCTTCCGCGGATGAGATCGTCGACGAGGGCGAGGGCGAGGGCGAGGGCGAGGGCGAGGGTGTCGACGCGGACTGTGCGGCGGCGGGCACGGCGCACGCCGCGGAGACGAGGACGAGCGCCAGCGCCGCCGCGGTGCGCCGCGGAGCGCGGAGTCCTGCCCTCATTCCGTCAGCCCGCGAGCGCCTCGGCGATCGGCAGCGAGGACTCCGCGTCGCCGTTGCCGAAGCGGATGGTGCGACCGATCGTGCCCGGATTCGCCAGGGCCGCGACGATCACCGCGGCGACATCGGCGCGGGAGACCGCCCCCTTCCCCTCGGGGTCGATGCGGATACGGCCCGTCGGGTCGTCGAAGGTCAGGGAGCCGGGGCCGAGGATGGTACCGGCGAGGCTGGAGGCGCGCAGGTGCTCGTCCGCCGCCCACTTCGCATCGGCATACGGGAAGAACGAGTCGTCCTCCGGCACGCCGTGCTCTGCGGTGGACCCGATCCAGGAGACCATGACATAACGCTGCACCCCGGCCTGTTCGGCAGCGTCCACCGAGCGCTGCGCCGCGTCACGGTCGACGGCGTACGTGCGCGCAGGATCACCGCCGCCGGCACCCGCAGACCACACGACGGCATCGTGTCCGCGGATGATGTCGGCGAGGGCCTCGGTATCCATGCGCTCGACGTCTGCGACCAGCGCCGAGGCTCCGGCGGCCTCGACATCGGCGGCGTGGTCGGGGTTGCGGATCACCCCGGTGACCTCGTCGCCGCGCGCGGCGAGCAGGGAGGCGAGCAGCAGGGCGATGCGACCGTGGCCGCCGAAGACGATGACGCGCGACATGGCTCCAGCCTACGCGCCGGCTGTCCTCACCGCGGGGTCTGGGTGCTATCGATCACGAAGGCCTGCGGGTGGCTCGGGAGGTAGCGCACGACCACCGGGGCGCCGCTGGGGAGGTACGCGTCGCGATCGGGGTACACCGCCGGCGTGAAGAAGTTGCTCTCCAGCGTGTACTCCACGCCTTCGGCCGTGGTGAACGTGACCCAGTCGCCGTCGATGGTGGCGGTGGTGGGCCTGCCGTTGTCGTAGATGTACGCCCGTGTCACGGGCATGCCCGTGAGGCTGAGGATCCCGATCACGAGGCACCCGAGCATCACGATGGCGAGGGTGCGGAACACCACCCGTCGGACGGTGTCGAGCACACCGCCCCGCGGTCGCGACTCCGGCGAGAGCAGGCCCTCGCGCTCACGGACAGCCCGCAGCGCTCCGCCCGGCGCCGCTCCACGCGCCGACATCGCGAACAGGCCGAGGATCGAGAAGCCGGCGATGAACACCATGGCGTAGCCGTGCGAGGCGGGGAAGTTCACCAGCCAGATCAGCGTGTCGAGCGGATTCATCGGCCCTCCTCCTTCTCGATCGTCACCGCGACGGTGTGCGGATCCTCCCGCCGGTAGAAGGCCCAGATCGGCGAGCCGACCTGCAGGCGGGACACCGCCTGGGGGTACACGAACACCGTGGTGTCCGCCTCCCAGGTCGCGGCGCCCTCGGGAGCCATCAGCACCTTCAGCGCCAGCTCGCTCTGCCCCTCGCGGCGCCGTCCGGTCGGTCGCACCTCGAGCACGGAGGCCGGCACCTGGGTGCCCGTCGTGCGCGCTCTGACCTGCGCCGGATCGATCAGCCCGCGGTCGATGCGCCACTGCAGCAACGACTCCCGGACGGCGGGGTCGGTCGCATCGGCGAGCTCCACGGTGTCCTGATCACTGAGGCTGTAGCGCACGGGCACGGGTTGACCGACCTGCAGGGCGGAGAAGTCCGCGGCGTCGAGCAGCATGCGGAGCTGGCCGACGAAGTCGTCGCCGTCACGGGGGCTCACGCGGATGAACAGGTCGTACTGCGGCACGTCGTTCACGGTCATGCCGGTGCGGGAGATCTCGACGATCGTGCCCACGCCGATCTGCGCCTCCCCGCGGACCTTCTTCCGCCGGCCGAGTCCCGACATCGTGCCGCCGAAGGTGAGCAGCAGTCCCCACGCGACGCCGATGATGATCGGGCCGCCGAGCGTGTCCTCCCCCGCGAACGGCAGCACGGAGTGGCGCTGGTCCACCCCGAACAGCCCTTCGCCGACCCAGACCAGGAGCCACGCGGACAGCAGCAGCCAGACGACGGTGAAGACGATGCGCAGCATGATCTTCAGCGTATCGAGGAGCCGCGTCGACACACGATCGCCCGGCGCCCGGGCGTGGCTCAGGCCGAGGCGATCGCTGCCCCGGCGGAGGCGAGGGCGCGCTGCACGCCCTTCGCGGCCGAGCGGCCCGCCCGGTTCGCGCCGATCGTGCTCGCCGAAGGTCCGTAGCCGACGAGCTGCACACGCGGATCCGCGAGGGCCGTGGTCCCGCGACCGTCGCGGTCGAGGCGGATGCCGCCGGCTGCGCTGCGCAGGTGCAGCGGGGCGAGGTGTCCGATGGCCGGACGGAAGCCGGTCGCCCACAGGATCACGTCGACGCGTTCGAACGAGCCGTCCGCCCACCGCACGCCGTCCGGCTCGATGCGCTGGAACAGCGGGCGCCGCGCCGCGTAGGCCCCGAGCCGTTCGGCCTCCCGCTCCTGCGGTCGCAGCATCAGCCCGGTCACGCTCACCACGCTCTGCGGGGGAAGGCCCGCGGCGACCCGCTTCTCGACGAGGGCGACGGCGGCCGCTCCCGCTTCCGGGGTGAAGTCGTCGTTACGCCACACGGGCGGCCTCCGCGTGACCCAGAGGGTGTCCGTGATCGGCGCCAGGGCCCCGAGGAACTGCACGGCGGACGCGCCGCCGCCGACCACGAGCACGCGCTTGCCGACGAAGTGCTCGGGCCCCGGGTAGTCCACGGTGTGCAGCTGCTCGCCCAGGAACGTCTCCATGCCGGGGAAGTGCGGCAGGAACGGGTGGCTCCAGGTCCCGGTCGCATTCACGAGCGTCCGCGTCGTCCACTCCCCCTCCGGCGCCTCGACCACGAGCAGTCCGCCCTCGTCGTGCACGCGGCGCACATGCACGGGCCGCAGCACCGGGAGGTCGTGCACGCGTTCGTAGGCGGCGAAGTACTCGGGCACTGCGACGTTCGCGCGGCGTCGGTCGCGCGCGGGCGGGGTGTCGCCCGGGAGCTCGGCGACACCGTGCACGTCCTGCATCGTGAGGGCATCCCAGCGGTGCTGCCAGGCACCACCCGGCCGCTCATCCGCGTCCAGCACGACATGCTCGATGCCGAGCCGCTTCAGGTGGAACGACGCGGAGAGACCGGCCTGGCCCGCGCCGATCACGAGGCTGTCGAGGATGCTCACGCTGAATCGAACGCCCGCGCTCGCGCGGTTGTTCCGCCGCCCGCGACGCGCCCGGGCGCGGTGCCCCGATTGGTGCTCCCGCGGATTCGTGTAGTAACGTATTCACGTTGCCCGGGCTTCTCCGGACAGCGTCTGGGCCTGTGGCGCAGCTGGTAGCGCACCTGCATGGCATGCAGGGGGTCAGGGGTTCGAGTCCCCTCAGGTCCACCGAGAGAATCCCGCGAGAGATCGCGGGATTTCTTGTTTCTCCCGTCTCGGCCGAGGCGGTGCGGGGAGCCATCGAGGATCGCGTGAGCGGGGCCGGTAGGCTTCCGGGATGACCCCCGCCCCGACCTTCGACCAGGCGGCCTGGGACGCGCAGGCGCGACGCGCTTCGCGACGTCGCGTGACGAAGATCGTCCTCATCGTCGCCGCGGTGACGCTCGTGCTGTTCTACGGCCTGCGCGTCGGCTGGCTGTTCATGATGGCGGATGAGGGCGACGTCCCTCCGATCTCGGCGATTCCGCTTCCCCCTGACGCGGAGGTGATCAGCGAGAGCGAGAGCTGCGGAAGCGGCGGGTGCTCCGTCACCTACACCGTCCGCCCGCCTGTGGGCCAGGCCCCGGATGGACTCGCCGCGGAGATGGGCGCGACACCGCAGCTGACGGTGCCAGGCAACCTATGGGACCCGCGCACCGTCTGGGTGCACGCTTACCCGTCGCCGAGCACCCTGAAACTCGTCGCCGACTACACCTCGGGCGAGTGGGTGCCGTGATCCGTGCGCTAGCGCGACGCGCGCCCGTCGTCAACCGACTCCCCCGGGGCGGAGTCGGCGCGTAGACAGGAGCGCATCCGACGACGAAAGGATGCGACCATGTCCAACCCGACTCCCCCGATCCCGCCCGTCCCGCCGTTCGCGGGGGGCGACGAGGAAGACGTCCCCACCCGCGAGGTCGACGGCGAACGCGTGCTCGACGAGGATGCCGACGACGCGCAGGTCGACAGCGCCGAGGCCGACCGCGCGGCTGCGGCCGGCGA
>NZ_JALXPE010000083.1 GCF_025143365.1 Microbacterium sp. p3-SID336
GCCGTGCTCAGCTCGCGCGCACCACGGTGAACGAGCAGTCGCCCTCCACCACGTCGATCTCCACCTGCTCGCCGACCGTCACCGTGCCGTAGCCGGCCGTGCTCACCCACGGCCAGCGCCCCGCTGCACCCACATGCAGCTCGCCCGTGGACTCGTCGACGCGCACGCCCGAGCGCGCCTGCAGCAGCGTCCACCCGGCCATGGCCCTGGCGTAGTGGTCGCCGCACTCGATCTCGTTGTACGGGTTGCGGCGGCGACCGTCGTGCCGGTTCCAGAGGCCGTCCAGCACCGCGCGGCCCTCGTCCTCCAGTCCCTCGAAGAGACAGTGCGCCGCGACCTGCCACTCGATGCCCGTCCACACCTCGTCCGCATAGCGCGTCGGCACCGCGGGCCGCCCGCCCTCCGGCCACGTGCACATGAGCAGCCCCACGTCCTCCGCGGTGTCGGCGTACACGCGGTAGGGGTGCGTGAAGTCGGCGAACCCGTGCCGCAGGTTCGAGGCCACCACGTGCCGCAGCGCGCTGCGCACATGCTCCCGCGGCAGGATCTCCCCGAGCCCGAGCTGATGCGCCCACCACTGCCCGATCACCTGGTCCGACAGCACGCCGGTGCGCCACTGGAAGTCCTCGGGGTCGCCGTCGTCGAGCACCTGGATGTAGTGCGTGCCGTCGAACAGCTGCTCGTCGTAGCCGGTGGAGCCGCGGCGGAACCGCTCGCGCGCCTCGGTCGCCGCCTCCGCGTCTCCGACGAGCAGCGCGAGCTCCTCGTACGCGCGCAGCGCCGCGAGCCAGAGCGTGCCCATGAAGGTGTTCGCGCCCGCCAGATCGATGTCGTGCGTGCTGGGCTGGATGCCGCGGAGCACGCCGTCGCCGTCCGCATCCCACTTCTCGCGGATGTGCCCGTAGAGCCGACGGAGCTGCGGCCACCGTCGCTCCAGCCACTCCCGCCCTGCGCCGCGCTGCACGTCCCGCAGCGACTTCAGGATCGTCGCCAGCATCCCGTCGAGCGCCGGTTCCTCAGGGCCGCCGATGATCTCGTCGGTCATCTGCGGCAGGTACGTCGGCACGCGCAGCCGGTGCGGGATGGCGCCGTTCGCCGCCTGCATCACGTCGAACTCGGTGTCGCGCATGTCGCGCTCCAGGCTCGGCCAGAGCCCGGCCAGCGCCGCCTCGTACTGCCAGACATGCGTGCAGTTGAGCGGGCAGGAGCCGCCGAAGACGCCCGACCACATCCAGGTCGAGTCGCCGAGCGAGCCCTCGTAGCCGTAGAACCGGCCGTCCGCCCCGATGAAGCACATGGGGCTCCGCACGTACGCGGCCTGCGCCGCCAGGTGCTCGACCTCTCGCGTGTCGAGGCTCGACCCGGTGAGGGTGGACGTCCACCGCAGCGTGCGCTCGGTCAGGTCGTCCCAGCGCCGTTCGACCGTGGCCTGCACGTCGAGCGCGTCGAGGTATCGCAGACCGTAGGCGTTGCCGAGATAGAACCGGGACGACCCCCACTCGGGGTGCGGCTGTCCGAACTGCTCGACGTCGACGAACCGGTTCGGCAGGTGCCAGGAGATCGAGAAGCGGATCGTGCGGGAGGTCCCGGGCTGCAGCGCGAAGGGCACTCCGACCACGCCGAGCCAGGACCGACCCTGCGGGCTGGCGCCGACACCGGATCGCGGGGCGTTGAGCTGCGGGTCGCCGACGGTCGGCGCGAGTGCGAGGCGCGACCGGCCGTCGTTGCCCGCGCGCGAGCGGAGGAACGCGTCGAGGTGCTCCAGCCCGCTGCACCGGGTGAGCACGGCGGCGGTCTCGTCGTCGGCCGCGAGCACGAGCTGCCCCGCGAACGGGTCGCTCTCGTCGAGCGAGGGGTTGTCCATGACCACGCGCGACCAGCCCTTGCCGCGGCGCAGCCGGTTGACGTTGCCGCCCAGCCCCGGGGTGCTCTCGGCGATGGGGGTGATGCCGTCCCACCCGATCGCGTTGAGCAGCGACCCCGCGAGCGTGCCGTGCACCGCGATCGGCCCGGTGTTCGTGAGCGTGAACTCGAACATCCCGGTCGGGATCGAGCTGAACTCGACATCGCGGGGCGCCATCGGGTTGAGCACGCGCATCCGCACCTCGACCGGATGCCGCGGATCGGTCAGCTCGACCTCCGCAACCGGATAGGTGCCGCGGAACGCCGCGCTCTCGAACGTGCCGAACGCCTCGGCCGCCGCGACCATCCACTCCGGCACGTGCGCGTCGGTCGTGAGCGAGGCCTGCGGGTCGGGCACCGGGGCGCCCTGCACCATCGAGATGACGTTGAGCGGCGGCTCGACCTGAGTGACCCGCATCCAGAACCCTGTGCCGGGGAGGGCGCCGAGGTGGTTCGGCATGCCCTGGAGCTGCCACTGCCGCAGCGAGCCGTCGGCGTTCACCGCGAAACCGCCGGTACCGATGCCGCCCACCGGCATCGCGAGCGCGGGGGCCTCGGTGTGCGGACGGAACGGGGGCTGATCGGTCATGATTCTCCTCGTGCGGGTCGGCGGCCGGGGATGAGCGGCGGCAGTGCCACTCCAGCTGCCGCGGCGACCGGCCATGCCGCGGCGACGGACAGGACGATGAGCACGGGTGCCGCGAGCAGCAGCAGCCCGCCGAACCACGTGAGCCCGAGCCACGCGACAGCCGCCGCGGCGGCGAGCGCGCCCACGGGCCCGAGCGGACGACGCAGCGCCGCGACGGCGCACACGACCGCGACGGTGCGCAGGCTCACGTCGTCGCGGGCGGCGGCGACGGGCACCGCGACCACCGCCACGACCGAGAGCACCACCGCCGCGAGCCCCGCGGCGAGCGCGAGCACGGGGAACAGCGGCACCTCCGCCGCCGTGGCGACCGCGCCGACGAGTTGCGCCCACGCCAGCAGCAGCGCGGGGGCACCGGCGCCCAGGGTCACGGCGAGCACGCGGCGGCGCAGGCGCACGCGCGGGCGGTCGAAGAGCCCCTCGTGCAGCGCGCCGAGGGCCCAGGCGGCCGGAGTCGCGCACGCGGCGACCACGAGCACCGGCACCGCGGGTGAGCCCGGTCCGAGCAGCGCCGCACCGAACGCCCACGCCGCGAGCCCCGCAGCCCCGGTCACCCCGAGGGGCGCGAGGGCCCGCCACGCCGCGGCCGGAAGGCGCCGCAGCACCGGGTCGACCGCAGCGGGACCGGAGCCGGCGGCACGCGCGGCCGCCGTCGCAGCGGCAGCGCCCTCGGGACCTGTGGGTGCCAGAGCCCCCGATCCCGCCGCACCGGCACCCGCGTCCACGGCGCTCATCCCTTGAGCCCTGTCGACGCGACGCTCTCCACGATCTGCCGCTGGAACGCCAGGAACACCACGAGCAGCGGCACCACGACCATGGTGATCGCCGCGAACACGATCACGGCGGGGGCGGCCCCGAAGCCGTTCTGCAGCGTGACGAGTCCGAGCGGCAGGGTCATGTTCTCCGGGCTGGACAGGAAGATCAGCGGCCCGAAGTATCCGTTCCACGAGGCCTCGAACCCGAGGATCGCAAGGGCGGCGACGGCCGGGGCCGAGAGCGGGATGAGCATGCGGAACAGGATCCACAGGTGCCCGGCGCCGTCCAGGCGCGCGGCCTCGTCGAGCTCGCGCGGGATGGTCTTGAAGTACTGCGCGAGGAAGAAGATCTGGAACACGTTGATGAGCGCGGGCAGCCACAGCGACGCGAGCGTGTCGACGAGTCCGAGCTGGCGCATCATGATGAAGATCGGGATGATGACCAGCTGCCCCGGCACCATGAGCGCCGAGAGCATGACGACCAGGAGCACGCGACTGCCGCGGAAGTCGATGCGCGCGAAGGCGTAGGCGGCCAGCACCGAGAAGAACAGCGCCCCGACGGTGGAGATGAGGGCGAGGGCGAGCGAGTTGCCGAACTGCTGGAAGAACGGCATGTACTCGAACACGTCGGCGAAGTTCTGCGTCGTGAACGGGACCGGCAGCCAGCGCGGCGGGTCGGCGAAGGCGAACTCCGGCTCCGTGAAGCTCTGCACGATGAGCCATACGAGCGGCGACAGCATCAGGATGCCGAACACGACCAGCACGACGTCGACGATGATGCCGCCGACGCTCGGTCGGTGACGGCGGCGGCGACGCTGCCGTTCGACGCGGGTGAGCACGTCGGTCCGCGGCTCCACGGTGGGGGGAAGGACGGTCATGATTCGTGCACCCACTTCCGGCGGCCGAGGAACTGCAGCACGGTGACGCCCATGATGATGACGAACACCAGCAGCGCGACGGCGGCCGCGTACCCCATGTCGAAGGCCTGGAAGCCCTTCTCGTAGAGGTACATGATGATCGTCGTCGTGGAGTTCTGCGGTCCGCCCTTGGTGATGATCTGGATCGGGTCGAAGATCTGGAACGCGCCGATGAACGTGATGATCGTGGCGAAGAACATGGTGGGCGACATCAGCGGCAGCGTCACGTTCCAGAAGATCTGCCACGAGGTCGCGCCGTCGGTGCGGGCGGCCTCCACCAGCTCGGTCGGCACGGTCTGGAGCCCGGCGAGCATGATGATGAACGTGAAGCCGACCGTGTGCCACAGGTCGATGAAGATGATGGCGGGCATGGCCCACGCGGGGTCGGCGAAGAAGTTGGGCAGCTCGATGCCGAAGGTCGCCGCGTACTGCGCCACGTAGCCGAACGTCGGGTCGAGCACGTACTTCCAGAGCAGCGCCACCGCGGCCCAGGAGATCAGGAACGGGAAGAAGATCGCGACCCGCGCGAAGTAGCCGAGCACGCGGCTGGCGACCCGGTTCACGGCGAGGGCGAGCAGCAGCCCGAACACGAGGTGCGTGACGATCGAGGCGAACGCGAACACGAAGGTGTTCAGCAGCACCTGCGGCAGGATCGGGTCGGAGAACAGCCGCACGAAGTTGTCGCCGCCGACGAACTCCGGGGTGGTCAGCATGTCCCACTTCAGGAACGCGAGCACGATCGCGAAGACGAACGGCCCGGCCACGAAGACGAGGAACAGCAGCAGCGCGGGGCTGACGAACATCCAGCCCGCGGTCGCGGTGCGGCGCCGCAGGAGCTCTGCTCCCGGACGCCGCACCGTGGGGGCGGCGATGCTACTCACCGACCAGCTGCTCCAGCTCGGCCTGTGCCGCGTCGAGGGTCTTCTGCGCCTCCCCCTGCCCGGCGATGATCGTGCCCCACGCCTCCTCGATGACCTTCTGCGCCTCGGCGCCCTGGTCGATCGAGGGGATCGGGGTGGCGAAGTCCATCGCCTCGCTCAGGCGGATGGTGCCTTCCGGGGCGTTGTCGGTGAAGGCGGGCGAGTTGGCGACCGACTCCCGCGCGGGGACGATGGTGCCGCCGATCTCGGCGAAGTAGCTGCCGGCCTCCTTCGACATGAGGAACTTGATGAAGGTCCACGCCGCCTGCTTGTTCTCGCTGTTCTTGGCGATGTTCCAGGCGTCCCAGCCCACGGGCGAGCCGTTCTCGGTCTTGGTGGGCCAGTTCACGACCACGGTCTTGTCGACCATGTCGAGCTCGCGCACGCCGAGCACGGGCCAGCGTCCGCCGCTGAGGATCGCGAGCTTCCCCTGCTTGAACGCGGTGTTGCCGTCGAACTGGCCGCCCGGCTTGGGGGCGAGGCCCATCTCGACGAGGCTGCGGGCGAACTCGGCCGCCTCCACCGCCTCCGGGGAGTTGTACGTCGGCTCGCTCCAGTCGGCGTTGAACGTGCTGCCGCCGTTGGTGGTGAGCCACGGCATCACGTCGACGAAGTAGCCGGAGCCCGCGCCGACCAGGTAGGCCCCGGTCTTCTCCTTGATGGTCTTGCCCGCGGCGACGAACTCGTCCCACGTCCAGTTACCGTCTTCGGGGATGGCCACTCCGGCCTGGGCGAACACGTCCTTGTTGAGGTACATGGCCATGGTGTTGAAGCCGCCGGGAATGAACACGGTCTCCCCGTCCGGGCCGGCCGCGAACTCCTCGTTGAACTTCTGCAGGTTGGGGCTGATGTCGTCCCAGTAGTCGTCGACCACATCCTGGTCCTGCTCGATGTAGGGCGCGAGGTCGGCGAGGATGCCCTTGGAGGCGAACAGCCGCTGCCCTTCCGTGGCGACCTGGATGATGTCGATCTTCTGCCCGCCGGCGAGACGGGTCGCGACCGTGGTGGAGAACGTGGCCCAGTTGCCGCTGGGGATGCCGACGGCCTTGAGCTTGATGTCCGGGTACTGCTTGTTGAACTCGGCGAACAGCGCGTTGAACGCCTTCTGCTGGTCGGCGTCGCCCATGTAGACGAAGTTCAGCTCGCCGCTGTCGGGCTCGCCCTCCGCGCCGGCTCCTCCCCCTCCGCCGCCGCCCCCGGAGCACCCGCTGAGGGCGATGCCCGCCACCACCACGGATGCTGCGACCTTCCACATGCGACTGCGTGTCTTGCGCATTGGTCCTCCTCAGGACGTCACTCGTCTTCGAGTCATGCTGTGCCCCGGCTGCTGCCGGAGAGGGTGCCGACCAGCTCGCGGCGATCCACTCTGATCGGGTATGCGCCACAGTAGGCGAAATCGATTTCATGCGCAATAGTCACGGATCGGGTGCTCATCCGTCGGCGCGGTCGAGGTCGGCGGAGAACCAGAACACGTTGTACGGGTCCCATAGCGACAGGGTGAAGAAGATCCGTCGCCCGTCCTCCGACACATACCGCGGGTCGAGGTACGGCCCGTACAGCCCCGGATACTCCTTCCCCGGCACGAGTTCGAGCGGCTCGCCCCACGGCCCCCACGGGGTGAGGCCCTCCCGGATGTCCGCGTTCCCCGCGTCGGAGGAGGTCATGATCCACCGCTCCAGGTAGGTCGACCACATCACCGACATCTCCCCGACCGTGCCCTCGACCACGACCTCGGCGTCGTCGAGCTCGTCCGACCACACCGGGCTGTCGCCGTCGAGGCCCGCGAAGTACGAGTAGGAGTCCTGATCCTCCACGGCCTCCTCGGTCGCGGGCACCCGCATCAGCCGCACCTCGCCGAAGCGGCCGGACGGGATCGCCCACAGGTAGATCCAGTCCTCGCCGGCCTCGGTCACGGGCGCCGCCGCGAACTGCACGAAGCCGGAGTCTCCCGGCCACTCGACGCCGTCCACCGGCGTCCAGGTCTGCCCGTCATCCCGCGAGACGACGAGAGCGGAGCGGTTCGCATCCCACGCCCCCGGCTCGCCCCAGAAGCTCACGGACATGTAGGAGACGTAGATCGTATCGCCGATCGCGAAGCCCGCCGTGGGGATCTTCGTGACCTCGCCCGAGCCGTCGTTCGGATCGTGGTCGCCCTCGATCAGCGGGGCGGCCAAGCCGATGCCGTCGGCCACCCAGCCGTCGAAGAAGATGCCGTCCGAGGGGTCGTCGTCGGTGCTCCAGGCCGCGACGTTCGACCGCCACTGCCCGCCCTGCCCGCCCGTCGTGCCGGGCGCGCGCTCCCCGAACGTGTCGCCGAAGAAGAACCAGGTGCGGTCGCCGACGGTCGTCATCGAGCCGAGATCCGTCCCGGCGACGCCGACCGCTTCGGTGTCGTTGATGCCCGCCGGCCCGGTCAGCTGCGCGATCTCGGTGAGGCCGGACACCGCCTCCAGTACGAACGGCTTGTCCGAGTCGGGGTCGAGCTCGACCCCTCTTCCCCCGGCGCAGGCGGCCAGCGTGACGGCCAAGGCGGCCGCCCCCACAAGTGTGATCGGGCGACGGGCACGGGCGGCGGACATGCGACTCCTCGGTCAGCGACGGCGTGTGGGAGCCGACGATACCGAAATCGATTTCAGTGCACCAGGCCCTGTGTACGTGATGGATCGCGTCGTGAACGGTCGCTGGCTTCGCGGTCGACGGAGGCCCGCCAGCCCCCGAAGGGACATGACATAATCTCCCCGTCCGGATTCGCCGATATGGATCCGCGCGTGACTTCAGTCCGAACCTGGCCGCCGACGACGACGTGGCGGCGTCCTCACCCGAAGGGCTACCCATTCGATGACCAGACACGGGCAGGCGGTCGCGCCCTTCCCCGAAGACGTGACACCGCACTCGCGCTCCGTCACACCGATCGCCTCCCCGTGATCACGCTCAGTGAGCTGCTTTTCGTCGACGCTCCAGAAGACGCGAAGGGCGAAGACCCCTTCATTTCCGAAGTGGATGCGTTCCTCGAAGCGCAAGTCAATGCCGTGCACTTCGACGCCATCACCGCGACTCTGGGCATCCTGTGCGATCTGCGGACCGCTCTGCAGCTCGACGAAACGAACACGGGACTTCTCGTTCTGCGAGGCGTGAGCCTGCTGGAGTGGTCCGGCGCAACCGGCCGTCCGAGGATGTCGTGGAAGGTGGTGGGCTCCACGGTTCAGCCACTCGGTACGAACCTGGAACTCCACTTCGCACTGACTCCGGCCGCGGATCTCCGGGTCGGCGGGCGAAGCGCTGTCTTCCACTCGCTCGACGTGCCGGCGGTCGGAGAGATCCCCGACTTCACTTCGCATACGGATCAGGAGGTGCGCAGCATGTCCCCACAATGGGACTCCGCCGCGCACATCATCCGCACGACGCCGCTGACACCGCGGCCCGGCGAGGTTTCCCTCTTCGTCAATGGCAAGGGTGCGTGATGGCTGCGGATAACTTCATCGTGCTCGGGTTGGGGGTCGTCCTCCTCGTTCTCGGCCCCCTCGTGGTGCGCAACCGTCAAAGGCTCTTCGATATCACCGCGGACGCCAATCGCGCCCTGGGCGGCGCGGCCGGTCGCGAGGTCGCCAAACGCGGCAGCGCCGCGTGGGTGGGCGCGTGCGGCATCGCGATGATCGTATTCGGGCTCATCGCAATTCTCATGGGCTTGTTCGTGCGGGGCTGAGGGAATGCAGACGTTCACTGTGGTGTGCATCGCCACGGGCATCGCCATCCTCCTCGCGGGAGCCATCATGCTTCTTACACGAACGCGCCTGCTGGCGTTCGTACGCGCACGCTACGCGGCCGTCCTGAGCGAGGATCGGCTCTCCGCGCAGGACGTCGCGCGGAGAATGCCCCGGATGCGCGCCATCATCGTCATCGCAACCGGGTTCCTGCTCTTCGGCGGCGCCCTGTTGACCCTGGGATTGTTTCGAGCGCTGGCGTGACCGCGCAGGAGCCGTCGCCAATCGTGGCCGTCCGCGCTGCACGGGAGGACTGAGGCAGTAGTGGATGCTCAATGCGTTACGGCGGGGACCGCCTACCTCGTGGCGTTTGGTTTCGGAATAGCAGCCGTCGTCGTCAGCCCTTGGCTCGTTCTCGCTATGCGCGCCGCCTACAGCAATGAAGGAGGCTTCCGACGCGGCCTGTTGAATGCGACACCGTTGTGGGCGACCGCTGTCCCAGGTGTCGTCCTGCTGTTCCAGAGCGGCAATTCCCTTGTCGATATCGCGCTGTCCTGCATTCCGCCCAGCCGCCCGGGTGCCCTCGGCGGCGTGGCTCTCGGGGCGGGAGGAGCCGCCGCGGCCATCGCGGTGGTGCGGCTGGTGGCTGGACGCATCCGCGTCGATCGCCGTCGTCGTATCGAAACCCGTGACGAGAGTGCTTCGGCGAATCGGTCGACCGACTCGCCCTCGGGGCCGGTGGCTTGCGACGTTTCGCCCACGCGACGACGCGTCATCGTCGAGTACAGCGTCGCCTATGGCGCGGCGGTTGTCCTCACCATCGCGGGCTTCGCGCTCTGGTAGGCCCATCTGGTCACAGTTCTGCAGATCGCACACCTGCTGGCTTTTCGTGCCCGAGCACTTTCATGCCACAGTGTCGGAAGAAACTCCAACATCGACAGGAGCGGTGAGAATGCCCGACATCAGTGTCGATACGGTCGTTCCGAATCTGATCGTCGCGGTGTTGGGGTTTGTGGTGATCCGCCGCGCCCGTCTCAACGAGTTCGTTTTCTCAGCGCAGAAGTCGATGCTCGGCGAGCGGTACGCGCGCGCATCGGCGGGTCGGCAGACGCCGTGGATGATGGGCACGGTGTGGGTCGGCATCATTGGAGTCGGACTGGCGATGATGGCAGCCGGAGTTGCCGGCGCGATCCGAAACATCGTTCTATGACACGTAGACGTATGTACGGAGCACAGGGATTCGGCCAGGGCGGCTTCCTGTCTTTCCTTCGCGACAACAGGGGCACTTCCGGTGACGTCGATCGTGAGCTTCTCCTGCGGTTGATTCCGGACCTCGATGTCGACCACCTTCCCGAACGGATCGACACCGACGCGGATGGTCTCTTCCATCTGGCGGCGGTCGTCTGGGATGTCGATGAGCGTCTGGCACTGTCGATGTTCCGTGAGGCCGCGGACGCCGGGTCGTGGGATGCCCTTGCTGCCCTCGGCGAGGGCGAGAACTGGCTGGGCGATCACGACCAGGCGGTGGTGCACCTTCGAGCCGCACTCGACCTTCGCCCGGACGGTCACGCACGGCTGGAGGGTCTGCTCGGGGAGAGTCTGGTCCTCAGTACGGAACCCGGCGATCCTCGAGAGATCGAGCGGCTCCTCGCGGCGGGTCTCCAGGACTCTCCGGAGTTCGCGCTTCCGTTGGCGCGGCTCCTGCTGAGTGAGGGACGGGTCGAGGAGGGGCGGACACGAGCGGAGTGGGCCGTCGAGGCCGAGGTGTACGGAGCGGCGCTGCTCCTCGGCAACCTCTTGAGCGAAACGCCGGACAGCACCGACGCCGCCGAAGCGGCGTATTGGCGCGGAATCTCCACCGGCGACGCCCACTGCGCCCACCACCTTGCGGTGCTGCTGCAGCAGCGCGGTGAGGACGAACGCTCCAGAGAACTCCATCGACTCGCCAGGTCGATGGGCGACCCCTCGCCCATCGAGTGACGGGCAGACTTCGTCATGATGATCGCGTCGTTCTCGTCCGCGCAGGCGGAAGCGGGTGAAGCACGGAGTGCATCGACCGGAGCACGGATCGGGGCGCTTCTCTGGGGCGCTGCAGCGACCGGGCTGTTCGTGCTGCTGGGACTCGAGAGCAACATGTGGTGGATCGGTCTGCCCGTCTACGCGTTCGTCGCCGCGGCGCTCGTGCGTTCTGCCTGGCTCGGCGTCTGGGTCTCGCCGGGAGCAGTGAAGGTGGTCTCCTGGTTCCGTACGCAGCGCTTCCGGGCCGGCGAGGTGTCGGCTGTGGAGCTGGTCCCCTACTTCGGCATGGGCGGTGCCTCCGTCGGATGGCTGCCTGTCGTCGGTTCCGTCCGGATGATCGAGGTCGAGCTGACGAGCGGTCGGCGCGTCTGGCTGCCCTCAACCATCGGCAGGCGGAACGGCGTCCTCCGGCTCGCGAGGACGATGCGCGCGGCGCTGGGCCTCAGTATCCATTGACCTCAGCGGTGTGCCGGCAGACGAACACCCGGGCGCGGGAAGGAATGCGTGCATCTCCTTCCCGGAGACCGCAGCCCGTTGCCACTGGTTGACCGACCTCACGGTCGGGAATGATGGGGGTCGTGGAGACAATCACCCTCGACGACGTCGACGACCCCGTCCTCGACCTTCGTACATCGCGCCTCAGCGTCAGTGTGTTCGAGGTGGATGGATGGGTGGACCTCCAGGGCGGACGGCTTCTTTACGAAGCGAGGGACGCCGCCCACCGCAGAGTCGCCTGGCTGAGAAAGGACCCCTGGGAGCGAGTTCCCTTCACCGTGACGATCACCGGCGCTGCCGACTTTCACGTCCACGATCCGGAGAGGCTCGGCACGATCGTGCTGGACAGCGTGACGCAGCGTTCGGACTCCGTCATATTGCGGGGAGTGATTCCGGGCGAGATTCACATCGCGAGGACGGAATCCTCGGCGCCGGTGTTCACCATCGATCGAACGATCAGGCCGGACGATTGTCCACCCTCCTGACAGTTGCCTTCCTGGCAATGGGTGCGCTTCTGGTGACCTCGGCAACCGTCGTCGCAATTCATCGTGGACGCGTGGGGCGGAATGTGAAAGCTGCGGGGATGACGGGCCGGCTCGCGCTGCCCGCATCCGGGGTCGGCCTGGGCGTGAGCCTGATTCAGTTCCTCGTCGCGATCGGTTGCTTCCTTCTCGCCTTCTCTCTACCTCAACGGCTGGGCGATGGCCGAGATGAGGCATCTCTCGTGCGTCTTTTGGAGATGATGTCGCCGTGGGGTGAGGTACTGACGGCTGGCGCGGTCGTCGTAGGTCTCGCCATGAGCATCACTGGTGCAATCTTCTTGAGTCGATGCTGGGCACATCGAGGGACATGGCAGACCGATCGCGGCCTGTCGGGGCTTCCGCGTCTCGACCGCCGCCTGCTCTACGGCAGGAGTGGCCTTCTCCTGGTCGGCGTGGTGGTCTTCGTGGGCGGCGTGCTCCTTCTCTTCTCGACCATCGCATGACCGACTGCCTCGCCGACGCGAAAGGAAGGGAACCATGATGACCCTCGACTACCGGATACGTCGGGACGCGAGCGGAGACGACGTGGCGTGGGCCCGGATCGACGGCGTCTCGCTGGGCTACTGGTGTTTCCTCGGTGACATCGTGCTCACGACGGACGACGCAGACCTCAGTATGCTGTGGGGCTGGGTGCCGACACTCGGCTTTGCTCTCCAGATGACCCACGCAGCCCACAGGATCCAGGGCGGTGAACCGCAGACACTGGAGATCCCCGGATCCGACCAGTGCCTTCGCTTCACCCCGCGTGGCAGACGGATTGAAATCGTCGCCGACTACAGCGAACAGCCGGCTTTCGTCTCAGCACGGGAGCTGGTCGAGGCATCGGATCAGATGCTGGATCGACTGCGCGCGGACGTGGAGGGACGGCATCCGGGCCTCCTCGCCAACCGCCGCTATCGCGACCTGGTCTCCCGAGTGGCACCCAGCTCTCGCCGTTCTCCGACCGACTACCCCGGGCAGAGCGGAGGCTCATGAAGAAGTTCACGCGCACGCTCGGGTGGTTCCTCTTCCTCTCGATTCGCGGGTTACTCCTGTGGGTCCTCGTCCCGGTCGCCGCCCTCTCCTGGCTGTGCGTCCACTCGTGGCTTCAGGGAGCCACACTCCGGCAATCGATCTGCTGGTACGAGATGAACGTCAATCTCGTCATCGCTCGAGGCCTCCTTCGCCCCTTCCTCGGTTCCGAGGTCCGCAGCGCGAGGTTCGTTACCCTTTCGCAGATGGGCGTGCTTCGTCCGCACAAGATCCATTTGCTTCTCACGGCGATCTAGGTGAAAGGACTCACCGTCGAATGATCCTCGGCGTTGCTATCGGGCTCGTGATCGTGACGGTCGGAGCCGCACTTCTTCTCGCCAGGCACGCGTTCTTGCGTTTCGCCCTGCGGTGGTTCCGACGGTTCTACGGTCAGCCCGTGGCCGACACGTTCGAGCATCGCGGAGAGAAGGGGGTCATCGTCGGCGCCGCCGGATCCATCGTGTTCGGCATCGTGCAGATCATCGTGACCGCCGTCGGGCACAGCCGGGCGGGCTTATGAGTCATGCTGCGCGACTCCGCACCGGAGCCGGGGCCGGGCGCCCATTGGGCTGGCTCCCGCCACGGCGCTCAAAAGTCGTCGGCGAGCGCGGTGCCGAGATCGCCGAGGTAGGCGGCCCGGAACCTTTCGAAGTCTGCGACCGCGATGACATTGCGGTTTCCGCGCTTTGACGCTCGGAGCTCTCCCGATTCGATCCTGCGCAGCACGGTCGTGCGGGAGAGCCCCAGCTCGCGGGCGACCTGCTGTGGGGTCATGACCGGCGTCTGCACGTCGATCGTGACGATTCTGCCCGCGTCGAGCTCCGCGGTGATCTTCGTGAGGAGTTCTTCGCGCCACTCCGCCCCGGTGGGCTTCTTCTCGATCTTCATCAAGGTGCTCACGATGGCCTCCTTGGTCAGTTCGCAACGCTATCTGACCATTTTGACACATCTGACACGACCGTGGGGGGGGGGGG
>NZ_JALXPE010000084.1 GCF_025143365.1 Microbacterium sp. p3-SID336
CCAGCGAACGAGACGAGCTAGTCGAGAATCGCGGTGACTTCGAGCTCGACGAGAACGTCGGGCTCGAAGAGGTAGTCGACCCCGATGAGGGACGCAGGCGGCAGGGGCTGCGGCAGTTCCAGCTCCTCAGCGACGCGCGCGATCCCGTCCATGAAGGGCGCGATCCTCTCAGGTGCCCAGTCGGTGACGTAGAACGTCATCCGAAGCACATCCTCGAAGGACGCGCCCGCGCCGGTGAGCGCGCGAGCGGTGTTGCGCAGCACCTCCGCGACCTGGCCTGCGAGGTCCCCGGCCGCGAGGGGCTCTCCCTCTGCGCTGCGGGCGACCTGCCCGCTGATGTGCAGATGGCGCGTACCGGTGCCGACGGCGACATGATCGTAGGGCGTGCCGGGCTGAAGGCCGGCAGGGCTGAAGCGTGCAACTGACATGGAAGGTCCTGTTCGTCCGTAGTGGTTTACCATTGATACCTGGTAGGCGAAAGACACTTCAAGGAGACCTGGTTACATGGGCGATACCGCCGTGCGCGAGGACGAGCTGCGTATCGCAGCGCCGCACCGCGAGTTGCTCGACCAGGTGCTCGATAAGTGGTCGCTCAGCGTCCTCAACGAATTGTGCGAACGGCCGTCTCGATTCAACGCTTTACGACGTGCCATACCCGGCGTGACGCAGAAATCCCTCACGGCGACGTTGCGAAGGCTGGAGCGGAACGGTGTCGTGCAACGTCGGGTCATCAGCACACGTCCGGTGTCCGTCGAGTACCGGATCACGACGCTGGGCAAGACGTTACGGGCGCCAGTTGACGCGCTCATCGCCTGGGCGGATGAGCAACTGCCGGCCATCGAACGAGCACGCATAGCCTTCGACGAAGACGAGCAGTAGACGTCAGAACACCTCTCCCATCGAGGCTCGGCAGTAATCCGACTCAGCGATCTGCCGGATCGTCCGGTTCTGCGCCGTCCCTGTCTCTCATCCCGGCGTCAACCATGCCCATCGTCGCATCGAACTGCGTCATGACCAGCGCCGCGGTGCTCGCGAAACCGCATGCGAGAAGGATGAGCAGTGAGGGCACGAAGTCATCCGGTGCGGGCACCCAGCCGCCCAGTGTCCACGGCAGGACCATGGCGATGACGATGCCGAAGCTCGAGGCCCATTCGTTCACTACGAGAGAGCGAGAGGAGCCGGCCCCGCCTCTCGCGAGGATGCGCCGCCCCGTTTCGACGGTCATCGCGACCAAGAGGATGCCGAGGGCGATGAAGCTCAGCGCGCCCCAGAGAGCATCAAGTGACGCGAGCGCGAGCGGGACGAGCAGAGGGATGGAGTACGCCGTGAACACCCAGCGAATCGATGAGCGAAAGTACCGGTCCGCGGCCTCCGATGCCGCCAGCCGACGATGCATCTCCGAGTCGATGTAGAAGAACACGCCCACGATGAACGTGCCGAGCATCGTGCCCGATACTCCGGCCAGCCCCAAGAGGAAGTCGTTATCCGCGTTCGGCATCATCTGCGTCCCTCTTTCCCACGAATCGAGCAGCCCATGCTGTGGCAGGTTTTCGAGTCACGTCGGCGAGAGCTCCTTGCTGCACGATGCGCCCTGCATCGAGGACGACGATCTCGTCGGCAAGCGCATCGACGTCTTCGCGGTCATGAGTGACGAGGATCGTCGGTCCGCCGAACTCACGCAGATGCACGCCGAGGTCGGCACGCACCTCGTCGCGGAACTCCACGTCCAGAGCCGCGAGCGGTTCGTCGAGGAGCAGTGCTTTCGGTTCGGATGCGAGGGCACGAGCCAGCGCTACGCGCTGTGCCTGCCCGCCGGAGAGTGCGCCCGGGTATCTCTCCGCCAGGTCGATCAAGCCGAAGCGGGACAGCCAACGATCTGCGCTGCGCCGGGCCGCGGGCCACCTGCTGCCGCGGGCTCTGGCGGAGAAGGCGACGTTCTCGCGCACCGTCAGGTGCGGGAAGAGGAGCAGGTCTTGGAACATGACGCCGATTCCACGCTGCGCGGCGGGAAGGGATGCCAGGTCCCTGTCTCCGAGCCGCACTGCCCCGTCCACCTCCGTGAAACCCGCGATCGCTGCGAGGATGCTGGTTTTTCCGGCCCCGTTCGGACCGACAACCGCGAGTACACGGCCGGGCTCTGCTCTGAGTTCGATGATCACGTCGAAAGCGGGGCGTCGAATACGTGCGGAGATCGTCAGCTGTGCAGTCATACGGTTCCTGGCAGCCATCGGTCGCGGAGCGCGAGGAGAACGCTCAGCGATACGGCAAGCAGCACGAGGGCGAGTGCGATCGCGGTGTCGGGGTCGGAGTTCATCGCGAGATAGGAAGCAATCGGGAGTGTGCGCGTCACACCCGGGAAGGAGCCCGCGAACGTGATGGTCGCGCCGAACTCGCCAAGCGCGCGGGCGAAGCAGAGCACGGCACCGGCCGCGATCCCGGGTGCCGTCAGCGGTACGGTCACGAGACGAAAGATCTGCCACGGGCTGGCACCCAGCGAAGCAGCCGCAGTCTCGCTGCGACGGTCTGCCGATCGCAGCGCGCCTTCGACGGCGAAAACGAGGAAGGGCATAGCCACGAACGTCTGCGCGAGCACGACGGCGCCGGTGGTGAAAGGGATGGTGACGCCAACCTGCGTGAGCCATTGCCCGAGGAGTCCGCGCCGACCCAGCAGGAGAAGCAAAGCGATGCCGCCGACGACGGGAGGCAGCACCAGCGGGACGGTGATCGCCGCACGCAAGAGGCGCCGCGGCAACACCCGCCAGCGAACGGAACGGCTCAGCAGCACCGCCAGCGGGATACCGAGGACGAGGCTGAGGCCGGTCGACAACGTCGCCGTGAGCAACGACAGCCCCAGAGCCTGCAGAACCTCCTGTCGGACGAACAGCCCGGCGAGATCACCCCAGGGTGCGCGCAGGATCAGTCCGAGCAGCGGCAGAACGAGCAGCGCGAGACCGACTACGCCGAGAGCGAGGACGACCGGCTGCAGCCGTTCACGGGGCCGCGAAGCCGGCATCCTCGAAGACCTGACGTGCCTCATCCGAGCGGAGGAAGTCGATGAATGCCTGCGCGGCGTCCGGGTTCGTCGCCTCGGCGAGAAGGGTGAGCGGGTACTTGTTGATCACCTGCTGCGCCTCGGGCACGTCGATGCCCTCTACGGCACTTCCTGCTGCGACGACGTCGGTCACGTAGACCAGCGCGGCGTCGACCTCACCGAGAGAGACTTTCGTCAGAGCGGCGCGGACATCCTCCTCGAGAGTGTCCGGTTGGGCCTGGACTCCGGATAGGTCGAGCAGCGACTGCGCTGCAGACCCGCACGGCACTGCGGTATCGCACAATGCGATCGTCAGTTCGGGCCGGGCGAAGTCGGCGAGACCGGTGATCCCGGCGGGATTTCCCACGGGAACCGCGATCTGCAGTGTGTTGGTGACCAGCACTCCCGGGTCGACCGCCAAGCCAGCATCAACGACGGACTGCATCGTCGCCTCATTCGCCGAGAAGAACACGTCAGTCGGAGCACCAGAGATGATCTGCTCGGCAAGCGCCGACGACCCGCCGTAGCTAGCGGCGATGTCGACATCCGCGTTCGCATCCTCGAATCTCTCCGCGAGGACGTCCATCACGTCGGTCAAGGACGCGGCGGCCAACACCGTCACCGTTCCGGAGATCATGTCATCATCGCCCGCTCCGGCATCGGACTCATCGTCTATTGCGCCGGGCGATGAGCAGCCGGCGAGCAGAAGGATGGCGGCGAACGCGGCAAGAAGAGAAGGGGCGCGCAAGACAGGAACTCCTCTGGGAATCGGCTGGTCAGGCGAACGAAGTCCGCGACCTGTCTCAACCCTCCCGCAGCCGAGCTCGTGGGAATGGTCTGCGACTGCGGGAGTTTGTCTGCTCCCTGCTGTCTCGACGCTCCCGGCCTCGTCTGCTGGGGCCGGCTCCCTAGCCTGAGGACATGCCAGTCGATCCGCTCTCGCCGATCTTTCAGAGGCAGCGCGTCCTCGCGGAGTTCGGTGTGCCCGCTCAGGAGCGCCTGGCGAGAGCGCATGTGCTCGTGATAGGCGCGGGCGGCTTGGCGAGCACCCTATTGCCGGTCCTTGCTGCTGCCGGCGTCGGCACGCTCACGATCGTCGATGACGACACTGTTGCCGAATCCAATCTGCACCGGCAGACGATGCACACGCCGGGTGACGTCGGCCGCGGCAAAGCTGCCTCGGCCGCCACGAGGCTCGCGGCGCTTGCTCCTGATGCTGAGGTGCGCGCCGTTGATAGGCGTTTCGACGCTGTGACAGCTGAGGATCTGCTGCACGGTGTGGATGTCCTCGTCGATGCCAGCGACAATCCCGCGACGGTGCTGCTGGCAGACCGTGTTGCCGCTGAATGCGGCATCCCGCTGGTGTGGGGATCGGCGCTGGGATACGCCGGTCAGGCCGGAGTGGCGTGGGATGCCAGGGGCACCGATTACCGCGACTTGTTCCCGCACGGCTCCGATTCCGATGCGGACACCTGCGACGTGATCGGCGTGCTGCCGAGCGTCTGCGCCGTCATCGGGGCCTTCATGGCGACCGAGGCGCTCAAGCTGCTCACCGGCATCGGAGACCCGTTGATCGGTCGGGTCGCTGCGTACGACGCCCGCACCGGTCGCACCCGCGAGATCGTCTACCGGCGTGACGAATCCACGCGCGCCGCAGTGCAGACCGCGACGCCCGCTCCGCAGCCCTCGGATCAGAATGATGTCTCCCCCGAAGAACTGCGCGACCTGCTCATGACGTCCGAACCGCCGCTGCTCGTCGATGTGCGAGAACCGTGGGAAGCCGAGATCACGTCGATCCCGGGGAGCGTGCTGATCCCCCTGGGCGAGCTTGCCAGTCGGACTCGAGAACTCGGCACCGGTAATCCGGTGGTGCTGTACTGTCACCGCGGCGGACGCTCGCGTCAGGCGCTCGATCTGCTTCTCCAACTCGGATTCTCTGATGTGCGGCATCTCACCGGAGGAGTCGACGCCTGGGCAGTCCGCGTCGATCCCACGGCGAGCAGGTATTGACATGCTCCGCACACCGGTCGCCGCACACACAGCCCGAGTCCGCGCGCTCCTGAGCGCCGTGAGTCAGCGCACCGTCGAGCAGGTCGCCCTGACTCGTGCACTGGATCGGGTGCTCGCCCACCCCGTACGGACTCCGATAGCTCTGCCCCCGTTCCGGAACTCACAGATGGACGGCTTCGCCGTCCGTGTGACCGACCTTGCGCGGACACCACGCAGTCTGCCGCTGCGGGGTGAGATCCCCGCCGCCCCCGGAACACCTGCGCCGCTTGACCCCGGCCATGCCGTCCGGGTCATGACCGGTGCGCCGATCCCGGACGATGCCGACGCGGTCGTCCCTGTCGAACATGCCACCGTCCACGACGCGACAGTGACGTTCACGCGGAAACCGGACGCCGGAGAGTTCGTACGAGAAGCCGGCTCTGACCTCGCCGCCGGTGATCCTCTACTGCCTTCCGGCCTCCGGCTCGCTCCCCGCCACCTCGCGGCACTCGCAGCCGCCGGACTGGACTCCATCCCCGTTCGCTCGCAAGTTCGTGTCGCGGTGATCTCGACAGGAAGCGAACTGGCCACCCCCGGTGAACCTCTGGCTCCCGGCCAGATCTACGACGCCAACGGCCCCGCGCTCGCCGCAGCGGTGCGGTCCGCCGGTGCCTTCCTGGCCGATGAGCATCGTGTCGTCGACGACACGGCCGCCTTCGCGCGCGCCCTGGACGCCTCGTACGCGGCGGGAGCCGAGATCGTGCTCACCAGCGGAGGCATCTCGGCAGGCAGCTACGAAGTTGTGAGGGAGTTCCTGGAGCCCCTCGGGGCACACATCGATACCCTCGCAATGCAGCCCGGAGGCCCGCAGGCCACCGCCCTCTACAAAGACGTTCCCGTGGTGTGCTTCCCCGGCAACCCCGTGTCCGCGCAGCTGTCATTCATGCTCTTCATCGAGCCGATCCTCCGCGAGACAGCAGGCTTGCCTGCACGCCGACCCGAGCCACGGACCCTGGCCGAACCTCTCACCTCTGTCACCGGCAAACGGCAGTTCCGCCGCGGCGTGGCGTTGCCTGAAGGCCGGGTCGCACCGCTGGGCGGAGCCTCCTCGCACCTTGTCGCCGCCATGGCGGCATCCGACGTGCTCATCGATGTCCCGATCGATGCCGTCACCCTCGACATCGGGACACGCGTGGAGACCTGGAATCTATGAACGAACTGCCGCACCTCGACGATCAAGGCCGGTCGCGGATGATCGACATCGGCGGGAAGGCGATCACTCGTCGCACGGCGATCGCGACCGGCCGTCTCGACACGACACCGGCAGTGCTGGAGCTGCTCGCCACCAACCAACTAAGCAAAGCAGACGCGCTCCCGACAGCGCGGATCGCGGGCATCCAGGGCGCCAAACGCACCAGCGAGCTCGTGCCCCTCGCGCACACGCTGCCCCTGGAGTCCGTCACCGTCGATTTCGAGCTCAGCACCTCATCGGTGCAGATTCGGGCCGCGGTCGCAGCTACGGCGAAGACCGGCGCCGAGATGGAAGCCCTCACCGCTGTCGCCGTCGCCGGTCTCGCCCTGCACGACATGATCAAATCCGTCGATCCGGCCGCAGTACTCGGAGACATCCGCCTCATCGAGAAGACCGGGGGCAAGCGCGGGCATTGGGTTGCAGACGCACCTGAGCCCACAGAGCGCGGACACGCGGTCGTGATCGTCTCGTCCACGAGCACCGCGGCCGGATCGCGCGATGACCTCACCGGGCCGGCGATCTCAGGTTGGCTTCGCGACCGCGGGTATGAGGCAGACGAACCCGTGGTCGTCGCTGACGCGGATATCCATCGGGCGCTCGCGGATGCTCTCACCCGCGAACCGGCATTGATCATCACGACCGGCGGCACCGGTGTGCATCCCGAGGACCGCACGCCCGAGGCAACGAGCGCGGTGATCCAGAGAGCACTTCCCGGCGTCGCCGAGGCCATTCGGGCAGCGGGCCGTACGACGACTCCGACAGCCTCGCTCAGCAGAGCGCTTGCGGGGATCGCCGGACGCACAATCGTCATCAATCTGCCCGGATCGCCACGCGGCGTACAAGACGGCCTCCTCGCGCTGGAACCGCTCCTGCCGCACCTGCACGACCAGCTGGCCGGTGGCGGACATGCCTGAGCCGATCGGTTCCGTCACCACCGCACCACTGGACAAGACGTGGCTGGAGACACGGATACGCAGCAGGAAGAACGGGGCGGTGGTCACCTTCGAAGGCATCGTGCGCGACCATGACCACGGAGAGGATGTCGGGTCTCTCGACTACGAGGCGCACCCCGACGCAGAACGAGTCCTCATCGACGTGTGCGCGAGGATCGCGCAAGCCACGAACTGCGATGTCGTCGCCGCTCACCGCATCGGGCACCTCGAGATCGGCGACGTCGCACTGGTCGCGGTCGTCGCCGCTCCACACCGGGCGGAGGCCTTCGCCGCGTGCGGGAAGCTCGTCGACGCGATCAAGGCAGAGGTTCCGATCTGGAAGCACCAGCACTTCACCGACGGCAGATCGGAGTGGGTGGGGTTGTAGATACGCAAGAAGCACTCAAGCGCGAAACGCTGAAGACGCAATCACCGACGAAAAGAGGCCGCCAGATGACCGGCATTGAGATTGAACCAGACAGCTTCCATGGCAACGGACTGGCCCCGTCAGGAGTCGTCCGCTGATGTCATTGCTGCGTGGCGGTGATGCGTTCCCCCCTCTTGAACTGGTCGAGGTGGGAGGACCACGCCGAACGATCCCTGCCGAATTCGCCGGGCAGTACAGCGTGGTCCTCTTCTCACGCGGGGCAAGCTGCAGGTCCTGCGTAGAGCAGCTGCGTGCGTTCCAGCGCGGCCTACGGCGCCTGTCCGCCGTGGATATCGCCGTCGTCGCGCTGACTGCGGACGAGGAGCCAATGATCACGGAGCTCGTGTCGCGCTATGGCCTGACCTTTCCGATCGGACACAGCACCGATGTGGGGCAGATCGCCGCCACGACCGGAGCGTTCGTCACCATGGACCCGCCCCAGCTGCAGACAACCGGATTCGTGCTGGATCCCGACGGGAAGGTCGTGATCAGCGTGTACTCCTGTGGAACGTTAGGACAGCTCCTTCCCGACGACGTCCTCGAACTCGTCCGGGAGTTGCCCCAGCATGCGGATGCGACTCGGCAAGAGGCGGAGAGATGAAACCGATCGATGGCGTCTCGAGAGCGCGAACGCAACCCACAGCGAGCGCCGACGGCAAGGATGAGCGTGGCCAGAACGGCATTCCAGAGCGCCCCCTCTTGACCATTCCACGGCAGGAGTGACGATGGCCACGTCTCCCAACGCCTCAGGTGCCGCTGGTACCGCCGTCTGGGAGGAGCTCGCTCAGGAGGTGCTTCACAGAAACCCACGCGGCCGAATACTCGTCGCCATCGACGGCGTGGACGCTGCAGCCCGCACGCACTTCGCCAACACGCTAGCGGCAGCGCTGCGCGCAGTGGGACGTAACGCGACTCGTCTCACCGCAGCACCGTTCACGGACGACGATACGGTCCGAACCATGCTGCGCATGTTCCGCCTCAACGGACCTGAGAGCGGGTTCACTGACGCGTCTGAGCACACGGTGCTGATTGTCGACGGCTGGTCGCTGCTGCGCTCCAGTCTGCGTTCGGCGTGGCACTTCACCGTCTTCCTCGACGGCGGCGGGCCGGCCCATCCAGACACCCGTGAACGGCATCTGCGCTACATGCGCGAGGACACTCCACGCGAAGCGTCCGATGCCGTGTACGACGTGAGCGACGGTATGCATCCCCAGCGCTTGTACTTCGACTCCTGCTGACGCGAGGATCGGGGCAATACGGCACGATCGTCTCACGCAGAAAGATGACGGCGCACGAGACGAACGCGGTCCTCGATACGCGGAAGCCTCGCTATGGATCGAGTCTCAACCGTCCACCGTATCGCTCAGCCGCCGGAGAACGGGGGCAGCACGTCCACCTGCGCGGAGACCGGTCGCGCGGGATCGCGCGAGGCGATGCCGTCGACGAGGAATGTCCCCTTTGCGACGACCGCTTCGAGTGCCGGGTGAGCTGTGAGGAGCGCGTCCTTCGCCTCTCCGAGGGACCTCGCCTCGACGTGTTCTTCTTCGCAGCCGGCCGCTTCAGCGGCGGCTGCGAAGTATCGGACGAGTATGCACGGCATCGTCAGCCTCCGATCGCTCCCATAGAACGGGCCGGTCGACGGAAGCTCTTCTCATCCATCCCGTGCCCAGCCTGTTTATCCCACATCGTCGCCCGCCACGCGTCGGCGATGGCGGCATCGTCTGCTCCACTGCGCAGCATCGTGCGCAGGTCCGTCTCGTCGTCACCGAATAGACATGAACGTACCGAGCCTTCGGCTGTCAGCCGTGTACGGTCGCACGCTTCGCAGAAGCTGCGCGTCACGGATCCGATGATGCCGACGGTCGCCGGGCCACCCTCGACGAGCCACTCCTCTGCAGGAGCGGACGGGTCTTCACGGCCGGCCGGGGTCAGTCGATAACGGCGTCCGAGCACGGAGAGAAGCTCTTCGGCGGAGACGAGGTGGTCTCTGCGCCAGGTCTGATCAGCATCCAGCGGCATCTGTTCGATGAACCGCAACCGCACACCGTTGGCAAGCGCCCACGCCAGCAGGTCGGGAGCATCCGCGAGGGTCTCGCGCAGCGCCACCGCGTTGATCTTGATCGGGCTGAGCCCTGCGTGCTGTGCCGACTCGATCCCCCTGAGCACGGCTGGCAGGCGATCGCGTCGGGTGACGGCGGCGAAATGCTCGCGGTCGATCGTGTCCAGCGACACGTTGATCCGCGTCAGTCCGGCCTCCACAAGCTGCGGCGCCTTGCGATCGAGGCCGATCCCATTGGTCGTCATCGACACGGGCACGCCCGGCACGACTGTGGTCGTCCGGCGCACGATCTCGACCAGATCCGGTCGCGTAAGCGGCTCGCCGCCGGTGAAACGCACCTCGCGTACTCCGAGATCGTGGACGGCTATTGTGACCAGGCGCGCGATCTCTTCCGGAGTCAGCAACTCCCCGCGAGGGACTACGGGCAGGCCTTCCGCCGGCATGCAGTATGTGCAACGCAGTGAGCAGGCGCTGGTGATCGATACACGCAGGTCTCGCGCGATGCGCCCGAACCTGTCTACGAGAAGAGGTGTCTCGGGTCGGCCGATCGTTGAGCGCGCGCGATTGCGAACGGTCGGCATGCCGAGCGCAACAGGGCACATGGTCACAGACTTCTTCTCGATGTTTGCGGGAACCGAGGCCGCCTAGTGGGGCGTCCTGTTCCACAGTGTGGTCGGCGCAATCGCCTGTTTTCACCCCTGGGCTCATCACCTGCAGTCATGGGCAAGTTCCGCGCAGGACTAGGCGATCAGCGAGAGAGCTCCCGCAATATCGTCGGTTGTGTACAGCCAGACGACACGGAAGGGGCGATGTATGTCGTTCACTACTCGCGGATTCGCGGGACGTCGGCGTGGTCCCGATGATCAGCTCCCTCCGGGACAGACGCTGTTCGAGAACTGGCCGGTGCTCACTGCCGGTCCCACGCCCTATGTCGATACCGAGACGTGGGATTTCGCGATCCTCGATGAAACCGGTACCGAGCATCACTGGAACTGGGAGCAGTTTCTGGCGCTCGGTGCCGAGGACATCACGGTCGACATCCACTGCGTCACGCACTGGTCCAAGCTCGACATGGCCTGGCGCGGGGTGAGCCTGGACAAGCTGTTCGAGAACGTCGAGACGTCCCATGATTACGTCATGGCGCACTCCTACGGCGGGTACACCACGAATGTGCCGCTCGAGGATCTCCTGGACGGCAAAGCCTGGATCGCGACCGAGGCCGAAGGCGCTCCCCTCGACGCGGAGCACGGCGGGCCGGCACGTCTTCTCATCCCGCATCTGTACTTCTGGAAGAGCGCGAAATGGGTCCGTGCGCTGACGATGATGCCGACGAACGACCCTGGGTTCTGGGAGCAGAGCGGCTATCACATCTACGGTGATCCGTGGAAGGAAGAACGCTACTGGTGATGGAGCAGACCCGGCTCGCTCCGCCTCGCCCCCGCGTGAGGCCGGCGTGGTTCGTCGCCACGGTTTCAGAGGTCCGCCCGGAGACGCCGACCGCGGTGCGGCTGGTGCTCGATGTTCCGGGCTGGCCAGGGAGCGAGGCGGGAAGTCATCTCGATCTACGCCTGACCGCTCCGGACGGCTACCAAGCGACGCGGTCGTACTCGATCGCATCCTCAGAGCCGGGCGGAACGATCGTCCTCGCGGTCGATGAGCTGCCCGATGGCGAGGTGTCACCGTTCCTCGTCCGCGAACTGCGCGCCGGTGATCAGATCGAGGTCCACGGACCGCTGGGATCGTTCTTCCTCTGGCGCCCGGGACAGAGCCAGCGCCCCGTGCAGCTCATCGCCGGCGGGTCAGGCGTCGTTCCCCTCTACGCGATGGCAGCCTCCCATGCGGCCGCGTCCGATCCCGTTCCGTTCCGGCTGCTGTACTCGGTGCGTACGCCCGAAGACATCTATTTCCACCATGAGCTCCTCGAACTGTCGGACGGGTCGTTCGCCATGGACCTCGTGTATACGCGACGAGCGCCAGCCGGATGGCAGGAGCCCGTCGGACGGCTCACAGAGTCGACTGTCGCCGCGCGGACGCTCCCCCCGGAAGACCGTCCGCGCATTTTCGTGTGCGGTTCGACAGGCTTCGTCGAAGCCGTCGCGCCGTGGCTCGTGAAGCTCGGTCATGCGCCGCAAGACATCCTCACCGAACGATTCGGAGGCCTATGATGACCAGCCATCTTGACGGCAACATCCTCTCCGGGACTCTCGCCGAGTTCCTCGTTCCAGACGCAACGATGATCGAGGGACGCTGCGGAGGTTGCGGGCATATCGCGCCCCTTGGCGAATCAGTCGTGTATCCGGACGCTCCGGGGCTGGTCGTACGCTGCAACACGTGCAGCCATGTGCTGGCGACGATCATCGACGCCGGTGAACGACTCTTCCTCAGCTTTGCGGGGCTGACCGCGTTCGCGATGAAGAGGGATCAGGTTGAGGAGCCGGTCTCTGTCGCGTAGGCCCTGAGCTGTGCGATAGCCATGTCGAGAGCAGCACGCATCGGATAGATGTCTCGGCTCGCCTTCGCCAGAAGATAGCCTCCCTGGAGTGCCGACAGCAGCCCACTGGCAAGCGCTCGCGAGTCCGCATCGCTGCGCAACACGCCGCGTGTCTTCAGCCTCTCCACGGCATCGATCAGCATCTCCAGCCACTCATCGAAGTGGGCAGCGATCGCGCGGCGGGCATCCTCGTTGTGGTCTGCGATCTCGTTCGCCAGAGACCCGAGCGGGCACCCGTATGCGCCGTTGCGTAGCGCGTTCCGTTCGACGAGCTCGTCCCGCCACAGCTCGAACCCGCGCAGGGACTCCACTCGTCGAAGGCGTCGGCGCTGCTGCGTCAGGACGTCCTCTGCCCGGGTCTCGATGACTTCCTTCACGAGTGCGTCCTTGTCGGCGAAGTGCTGATAAACCTGAGACTTCGATGTCGCACTGGCGGCTCGGACGTCGGCGAGGGTCGTCGCGGCGACACCTCGCTCATACATCAGCTGGTTCGCTGCGTCGACGATACGTGCCCTCGTTGCCGCCCCTTTCGGCGTCAACCGGCGTGCACTCGTTCCGTCGGCAGTCACGCCTCCAGGGTAGTCTCCCCCGTCCGCAGGGATCGAAGTCGTCCGTCACGCGATGCCAGCCCGGCCGGTCCAGTCAAGCCCCGCGGAGCGGGAGGCTCGCATCGCATGCCCTCATAATAATGGACCTTTGAGTCCTTCTCCAAGTCGACCCGGATCATGTGAAGCAATCCGCGCCGCCTGCGTTTTCATGCTTCTAGAACCTCTCCTCGTTCGACACTCGGTTCGCGCTTTGGTCTGGCGAGTCCTTTTCTGTCGTCGTAGGCTGGTGGTCATGATGTGCGGGAAGCCACGCGGTTCACGGATCTTCCGTGTGCGCGAGAACGTCCGAGCCAAGGGCTCGATGCCGGCGCCCGCGCGCGCCCGTCCGCGAGAACGTTGCGTGCTCCGCAGGAGAGGGGCGTTCGGTGGACCTGCCTGTCAAGCTCGGTGACGCACAAGAGTTTCTGATGCTCGTTCCTTCCCCTCTTGCGGAGCGGGTGGCTGAGGACGAGCGTCTGGTCGTGGCGGCCTATCGGTTTCGTCGGGGCCTGGGCATCCGGGCCCGCCGGGCGCTGGCTTCACGGATCGAGCATGAGGTGACCGCCGCGCTGCACATCGTTCGGCCTGGAACGGTGGTGGTGGCCTTCGACGGTGCCGGCACGATGTCTCGGGCCCGTGTACACAGGTTGGCGAGCGGTGTGGTCGGTGAGGTGAGCAGGAGCGCCACCAATCTCGTCGGCGTGGACACGACTGTGATTGGAGTCGTGGTGATGTCGCCGGCCGAGCGAGATCTCGCCGCCGCGTGCGTGCGGCATGTCGCAGCGCAGCCACCGCACCGGGGCGACGGGCTCGTCTTTCACGCCAGCGATCTCCGCCGGGCAAACATCTACGAACTGATCGAGGAAGCAGTCCTGTGATGTCGGTCAGCTCTCCGCGTGGTCACGGCGAAGACTACCTGTTAGTCATCTACCAGCGTCGGAATGCCTCGGTCCTGTCGCTGCAGGGGCGGGACACCGAGCTGACTCCGGGGAGCATCGTCGTTGTCCCCCGCTCAACGGTGGGGAGTGCAATGCCCGCCGAGGACGCCGATCGCATGATCGTCGAG
>NZ_JALXPE010000085.1 GCF_025143365.1 Microbacterium sp. p3-SID336
CGGCTCCACCCCGGTCGTGAGCGTCACCTCTCCCCCGTCGTCAGCGCTCGCCTAGGCTGGCAGGATGCCCGCTCCGCCGTCTTCCGCCGCGACGCTGGCCGGGCTGCCGTCCTGGTACCGGCAGGCCGCGCGCGACCTCCCCTGGCGGCGCGCCGCGTTCCACGAGGAGTTCGGCGCCTGGGGCGTGCTCGTCAGCGAGTTCATGCTGCAGCAGACCCCCGTGAACCGGGTGATCCCGCATCTCGAAGCCTGGCTCGAGCGGTGGCCGACCCCGACCGCGATGGCCGCAGCGACGACGGCCGATGTCGTCCGGCAGTGGGCGAACCTCGGGTACCCGCGTCGGGCGCTGTGGCTGCACCGCGCCGCAGTCGAGGTCGTCGAGCGCCACAACGGGGTCGTCCCCCGCGAGGTCGAGTCCCTGCTCGCGCTCTCCGGCATCGGCGACTACACCGCGCGCGCGGTCGCCGTGTTCTCCTACGGAGACCGTCACCCCGTCGTCGATACCAACACGCGCCGTGTGCTGGCCCGCGCCGTGCTCGGCAGGGCCCACCCTGCGGCACCCGCGCGGCGCGACCTCGCTCTCATGGAGTCGCTGCTGCCCGCATCGGTCGCCGAAGCCGCCGTGGTCAACGCGGCGGTCATGGAGCTCGGCGCCACGGTCTGCACAGCCCGGGCCCCGCGCTGCGCGCAGTGCCCGCTCGCCGAACGGTGCGCGTGGCTGCAGGCAGGCCGCCCCGACACCGGCGACGAGCGGCGACGGCAGGCCGTGTACGAGGGCTCCGACCGCCAAGCCCGCGGTGCGGTGCTCCGCCTCCTGCGCGAAGCGGCGCCCGACGTCGTGCCGCTCACCGCGGTGATCCCGGAGTGGCCCGATCCGCAGCAGCGCGACCGGGCGATCGACTCCCTCATCGCGGACGGGCTCGCGGAGGCCGACGGCGAGGGGCTCGCCCTGCCGCGGTGAGCGTCGGCCGCCACTTTCTCAGAGGTGGCGCTCGATGCGATGTGCGAGCACCGTGAGCTCGACGCGATTGCGCACCGAGAGCTTGCCGAAGACACGGCCGAGATGCACCTCCACCGTGCGCACGGACACGCGCAGCTCCTCGGCGATCCGCCGGTTCCCCGTCCCGCGCACGGCGAGCATGGCGACGTCGAGCTCACGCGCGGTGAGTCGCCGCGACCAGACGCGCCGGCACACGGCGAGCTGCTCGAGCGGCGGCACCACCTGCGCGGCCGTGGCCTCCAGGCGGTCGAGCCGGTTCCTGGCGGCACGCGCCCACGCCGTCGCCCCGGCGGCCTCGAACAGCCGTTCAGCTTGCTGCAGGTGGGTGCGCGCGGGCAGGTGGTCGTCACGCAGTGCGTGCTGGATGCCGAGCATCGTCTCGACCCTGGCGCGTGCGAACGGCGAGCGCAGCGCACGCGCCGCCTCACGGACGGCATCGCGCTCGGCGCACCAGCTGCCGTTCCCGGCGGTCGCGATCCGGACGCGCAGCTCGTGCGCGGTCGCCAGCTCCGGCGGCCGCACAGCGACGGGTCCCGCGAGGACGCGAGCGGTCACGGCGACCTCATCCAGGCCCGGTACCGCCAGGAAGGGCTCGGGTGCGCCGTGATCCAGCCAGAGCTCGATGGCCGTGGCCGCGTCGTCGAACGATCCGGCGAGGAAGGACTCGATACCGCGGTCGACCAGCACGTCCATGCCCACCGCAGAGGGAGCGACGGCCGTGAGTGCACGCGCGACCGGGCCGAGGGTCCCGAGCACGGCGAGGTCGAGCCGTCGGGCGAGCACCACGCCGAGCCCCGCGAAGGGCAGTGCGACCGGCAGCTCGACGGCCGCCCGGCGCAGGCGCTCGCGCGCCGGGCCGAGGTCGCCCTGCCACGTGAGCAGCAGAGTCTCGGCGACGGCGAGGGCGGCGCGCACGACAGCACTGCGTTCGAAGCCGGACGCCAGCGGGTCGGGGCTCGACGCCACGAACGACGCCTCCGACCGCAGCAGTCGCAGGCCGTGCGCGAGGTCGCCCCTGCTCGCGGCGCGGAGGGCGCCCAGCAGCGTGCCGCACACCGGACCACGGCCGTCTGCGTCCTCCACGTCGACCTCTCCCGCGAGCAGCCAGCTCAACGCCACCACCGGTGCGCACAGCCCTGTGTCTGCACCAGCGCACGCGGAGCCCCGACGCACCGCGTCGAGCCAGGAGCGCATACGGGTTCGGTCGCCGCGCTCTGCGCACAGCACAGCGGCCACGGCCGCCGCCCGCGTCCACCATCGCCAGTCCGCCGGGTCGCCCGTGCTCGGCGCGACCAGGGCCGGATCGACCTCCGGCACCGTGCCCTGCAGCTGCGCCTGTGCGGTGAGGAGCCCGGCGAGGGCGCGCAGCCGCCGGCGCTCGACGGCATGAGGGAACAGGCTTCCGAACCATGCCGCCGCATCCGCCGCATAGCCCTCCGCCAGCGCGGCGGCGCCCGCGAGGAGCCGTGCCTCGTCGCGGGCTTCTCCGTCCGTGTGCTTCGCCGCCTCCCTGGCGAGCAGGAGAGCGCGGCCGTCGTCGCCGCCACCGGCCGACCGTCTGGCGGCCGCGATCAGTCGCGCCGCCGCCTCGGGTTCGCCGACCAGGGAGGCTCTGGCCCGATGCCAGGCCGCCCCCTCACGGTCGCCGCGCCGAGAGAGGGCCGCGGCCACGCTGGTGTGCATCCGCGCCGCCTCGTCCGCGGTCGCCGTTCCCAGGATCCAGACCGCGGCACGGGGGTCGGTGAACCGCATGCGACCGGCGTGGATCGACAGGAATCGGCCGACCGGGCTCGACGCCAGCTCGCGAGCACCGCGGCCGTCGACGACCAGCAGGGTCGCGAGTTCGTCGCCCCTCATCGACGCCGCCGTCAGCAGGGCGAGACGATCCCTCGCGCCCAGTTCGACAGCGGCGAACTCCCGCTCGATCGCAGGGACGAGGGGCAGCGGCATCGGAAGCTCGCGCAGACCACGACGCTGGTCGACCGTCAGACGTGCGACCACCTCGGTCACCGTCGCCGCGTCCGCGGTGAGCGTCGAGGCCAGATTCGCGACGACGTGCGGGGCGCAGCTCAGCTCGCGCGCGTGCAGCTCGTCCAGCAGCAGTTCCACGACCGCGGGCGCGACGAATCGCCCCCCAGTCGTCGCCGTCGCCTGAATGCCGATCCCCCAGATCCACCGGATGTCATTCCCGCGAACCCGAGGGTATCAAAGCGAATCAGTCCTCGTCGTCGTCCGAGCGGTACGGATCCGCGTCACCGGCATGGGAGGCCGAGGAGGCGAGCTTCGCCACGGCCGCGTCGCGCTCCTGCGCCTCACGCAGAAGCGCGCTGATGTGATCCGCGTTCTCCGGAAGAGCATCCGGGATGAACTCCAGCGTCGGCACCAGTCGCGTGCTGAGCTGACGCCCGACCTCGCTGCGCAGCATCCCGGTGGCGGAGGTGAGCGCGGCGCCGCTGGCGATCCGCTCCTCCTCGGTGCCGAGCACCGTGTAGAACACGGAGGCGTGCTGCAGGTCGCCGCTCACACGGACGTCGGTGATGGTCACGAACCCGAGCCGCGGGTCGCGCAGACCCTTCTCGAGACGCTCGGCGAGGATCACGCGGATGCGGTCCGCGAGTCGTGCCTGTCGTTCACCAGCCATTGTTCCTTCTCCCGCTTCTGTGAGCCGCGGTGTCGTGCGAACCGCGGAGGCGGCTGCCCCCTCCCCCGCGTGGGGGATGAGGACAGCCGCCGGAGCCGTCGGATCAGCCGCGCGGCTTCTCCACCATCTCGGTCGTCTCGATCTCGTCGCCGACCTGGATGTCGTTGTACTTGCCGAGGCCGATACCGGCCTCGTAGTCGGTGCGCACCTCGGTGACGTCGTCCTTGAAGCGACGCAGCGACTCGATGGCGAGGCCATCGGCGATGACGACGCCGTCGCGGATGACACGCGCCTTGGCGTTGCGGGTGATGGTGCCCGAGCGCACGATGACACCGGCGATGTTGCCGAACTTCGAGGAGCGGAACACCTCGCGGATCTCGGCGACACCCGACTGGACCTCTTCGTACTCCGGCTTGAGCATGCCCTTGAGCGAGCTCTCGATCTCATCGATCGCGTTGTAGATGACGGAGTAGAAGCGGATGTCCACGCCCTCGCGAGCGGCGCGCTCACGCGCCTTCGTGTCGGGGCGGACGTTGAAGCCCACGATGATCGCGTTGTCGATCGTCGCCAGGTTCACGTCGGACTCGGTGATCGCACCCACACCGCGGTGGATGATGCGCAGCTGCACCGAGTCGTCGACCTCGATCTTGAGCAGCGACTCCTCGAGCGCCTCCACGGCACCCGAGACGTCACCCTTGATGATGAGGTTGAGCGACTCGACCTTGCCCTCTTCGAGCGCACGGGTGAAGTCCTCGAGCGAGATGCGCTTGCGGGCCTTGGCCAGCTGGGCGTTGCGCTCGACCGCTTCACGCTTCTCGGCGATCTGGCGGGCCATGCGGTCTTCCTCGGTGACGATGAAGACGTCGCCGGCACGCGGCACGGAGTTCAGACCCTGCACCTGGACCGGACGCGACGGCGCAGCCGCCTCGACGGTCTCACCGTTCTCGTCGATCATCGCGCGGACGCGGCCGTAGGCGGTGCCCGCCACGATCGCGTCCCCGACGCGGAGGGTTCCGGACTGGATCAGCACCGTCGCCACCGAACCGCGACCCTTGTCGAGCTTCGCCTCGATGGCGACACCGCGAGCGGCCTTGTTCGGGTTGGCGGTGAGGTCGAGACCGGCGTCCGCCGTGAGCAGCACCGCGTCCAGGAGCTCCTGGATGCCGGTGTTGGCACGAGCCGACACGTCGACGAACAGCACGTCGCCGCCGTACTCCTCGGCCACCAGGCCGTACTCCGTGAGCTGCTGACGCACCTTGGCCGGGTTGGCCTCGGGCTTGTCGACCTTGTTCACCGCGACCACGATCGGCACGTTCGCCGCCTGGGCGTGGTTCAGCGCCTCCACCGTCTGCGGCATGATGCCGTCGTCGGCGGCGACCACCAGGATCGCGAGGTCGGTCACCTGCGCACCACGGGCACGCATGGCGGTGAACGCCTCGTGACCCGGGGTGTCGATGAAGGTGATGGCGCGCTCGATGCCCTCGTGCTCCGTCCACACCTGGTACGCACCGATGTGCTGGGTGATGCCGCCGGCCTCACCCTCGATGACGTTGGTCTGACGGATCGCGTCGAGCAGTCGCGTCTTACCGTGGTCGACGTGACCCATGACGGTGACGACGGGGGGACGGATCTCGAGGTCGTCCTCGCTCTCCTCCGCCAGCTCCTTCTCGAGGTCGAGACCGAAGCCCTCCAGGAGCTCCTTGTCCTCGTCCTCGGGCGAGACCATCTGGACCTTGTAACCCAGCTCCTCGCCGAGCACCTCGAAGGTGGCCTCGTCCAGCGACTCGGTGGCCGTGGCCATCTCGCCGAGGTTGAAGAGGATCGTCACGAGCGTGCCCGGCTGCACGGTGTAGCCGGTCAGGGCCTCGATCTTGTCGGCGAAGTCCGCGATGGAGGCACCGCGACGCATGCGGATCGTCTCGCCGTTGCCGCGCGTGACGTTGACGCCGCCGACGACCGGGGCGCTCCGCATCTCGAACTCTTGCCGCTTCGCCCGCCGCGACTTGCGCTGCTTGCTCTTGCCGCCGCCCTTGCCGAAGGCGCCGGCCGTACCGCCGCCGGGACCACGACCGCGACCGCCACCGCCGGGACGACCGGCGAAGCCGCCGCCCGGACGAGGACCGGCACCGGGACCGCCGCCTGCGCCACCGGGGCGACCGGGGCCGCCCGTGCGCTGCTGGAACGGGGCGCCGGGACGACCGCCCTGACCGCCGCGAGGCGCTCCGGGACGGGGCGAGCCGGGACGAGGCGCACCCGGACGCGGGGCGCCGGGACGCGGTGCCTGCGGACGCGGGATGTTGCCGGGAGTCGGGCGCTGGCCCATGCCCTGCGCCGAGGCGAAGGGGTTGTTGCCCGGACGCGGGCCGGCGGGGCGCTGCCCCATGCCCTGCGCCGACGAGAACGGGTTGTTGCCGGGGCGCGGCGCGCCGGGCTTCGGCGCGTTGCCGTCACCGGACGCGGGTGCCGCCGGAGCGGGCGCTGCCGGCTTGGCCGGGGCAGCAGGCGCTGGAGCCTTCGGCTCCGCGGGCTTCTCCGCCGCCTTCTCCGCAGGTGCGGGGGCGGCAGGGGTCGCCGGTCCGGGCTTCGGACCGGGCTTCGGCCCCGGGGTGGGGGCCGACGAGGTCGACGCCGGCTTCGGGGCGGGCTTGGCCGCAGCGGGCTCCGCGGAGCCCTTCAGCGACGGGTCGGCCTCGATGGCGGCGCGCAGCTTGCGCGCGACCGGGGGCTCGACCGTCGACGACGGGCTCTTCACGAACTCGCCGAGCTCCTTGAGCTTCGCAAGGGCGACCTTGCTGTCGACGCCGAGTTCAGCGGCGATCTCATGTACGCGTGGTTTACCAGCCACAATTCTCCTGTCTGGGTCGGTCTGCCCAGACAGGGCAGACCATTAGTCGCGGACGGGTCTCATTTCGAGCCGTTCACTTTGTTTCCATAGCCGTTCAGCCTTTGGTTCTCAGCGGATGCTGTTCGATGGTCTGCGTGTCCACTGTGGCGGACACACGGAGTGCTCGTCCGAACGCGCGTCGCCGCAGGGCGGCATCCATGCATTCCTGTGTCGGATGCAGCCACGCGCCGCGCCCCGGCAGGACGGCACGCTCGTCGATGACGAGGATGTCGTTCTGGGACACCACCCTGAGCAGAGTGGAGCGGGGAGCACGCGTGCGACAGCCGACGCACATTCGTACGGGTTCCATCTTACACCTGCGTTCCGTCCGCTCTCGCCCGCCACCGGGCGTGGCGAGAGCGGAGCACCGTCAGTCGAGGACGCTGTCCGGCTGGATGTCGATCTTGGCGCCCGTGAGCTTCGCGGCGAGTCGGGCGTTCTGGCCCTCCTTGCCGATCGCGAGCGACAGCTGGTAGTCGGGCACGAGTGCGCGCACCGCCTTGGTGCTGGCGTCGAGCACGAACGAGCTGGTGACCTTCGCCGGCGAGAGCGCGTGGGCGACGAACGTCGCCAGATCCGGGTCGTGATCGACGATGTCGATCTTCTCCCCCGCGAGCTCCTCCGTCACGGCGCGCACGCGACGACCGAGTTCGCCGATGCACGCGCCCTTGGCGTTGATCGACGGGTCGTTGGCGCGGACGGCGATCTTGGTGCGGTGCCCCGCTTCGCGCGCGAGCGAGACGATCTCGACCAGTCCGGCGGCGATCTCCGGGACCTCCAGGGCGAAGAGCTTGCGGACGAGCCCCGGGTGCGTGCGCGACACGGTGATCTGCGGGCCCTTGAGCCCCTTGGCGACACTCGTGACGTACACGCGCAGGCGAGAGCCGTGGCTGTACTCCTCGCCGGGGACCTGCTCCTCGGGCGGGAGGATGGCCTCCACCGACCCGAGGTCGACGTGGATCATGCGCGGGTTCGGCCCCTGCTGGATCACACCGGCGACGATGTCGCCCTCGCGGCCCTTGAACTCGCCGAGCACCGCGTCGTCGGCGATGTCGCGGAGGCGCTGGCTGATGACCTGCTTGGCGGCGAAAGCGGCGATGCGGCCGAAGTCATCGGGCGTCGCCTCCTCCTCGCCGATCACGGCCCCCTCGTCGTCGCGGACGACCTGGAGCACGGCGACGTGCCCGGTCGTGCGGTCGAGCGAGACGCGGACGCCCTCGGGCGGTGCCCCTTCGGGGGACACGTGCTTGGAGTACGCGGTCAGGATCGCCTGCTCGATGATCGCGACGAGCTCGTCGAACGGGATCGCCTTCTCCTTCTCGATCCCTCGCAGCAGACTCAGTTCGATGTCCATGACGGCCTCCCTATTCAGCTCTCGTCGCGCCTGAACGCACGCGCGACATCCGTACAACGATACCCTGTGCCGCCGCCGCGGGCACACGAGCGAGCGGCGGCCCTGGTCTGCGAGGCGCTGCCGGCGTCCGTCGGCACAGCGCCCGAACGACGGGCGGGCGGACAGGTGAGTCGCTTCCCCCGAGATCAGGCCGCGGGAGCGGAGTCGAGCGCGTTGATCGCGCCGATGAGGCGGAAGAGGTTGCCGACCTGGCGCTGATCCAAGTGCAGCTGCACCCGGGGCAGGTCGAGACGGTCGTCGTCGGCGACCTCGGGAGGATGCGGCGCGGTCCGCTCGATGCGCCCGGAGGACAGCAGCGGGCCGAACGCGTCATTGAGCGACGCCACCTCCGCGTCGGTCGGCTCGGCGCGAAGACGCAGCACCAGTGTCTCGCCGACCCACCGCAGCGAGTCGTAGTTGCGCCAGAACCCGGTGATCTCGGCGCGCGCCGCCTCCACGGAATCGGTGATCACCACCCGGTCGAAATCTCCGGGCGAGATCACGCCCATCGGGGCGAGGTGCTCGTCGACGAAGCGCCGCATCCCCTCCCAGAACGCCCCGCCCTTCTGGTCGAGCAGCACGATCGGCGTGGGCTCGGCCTTACCGGTCTGCTGCAGCGTGAGCAGCTCGAACATCTCGTCGAGCGTGCCGAAGCCGCCGGGAAGGCAGATGAACCCGAGCGACTCCTTGATGAGCATGAGCTTGCGCGTGAAGAAGTACTTCATCGCCACGACCTGGTCCTGCCCGGTCACGACCGCGTTGGCCTTCTCCTCGAACGGCAGCCGGATCGAGACGCCGAGCGACAGCGCAGGACCCGCACCCTCCGCCGCGGCCTGCATGATGCCGGGCCCCGCCCCGGTGACGACCATCCACCCGTCTCCGGCGAGAGCGGCGGCGACGTCCCGCGCCTGGCGGTACAGCGGGTCGTCCTGGCGCGTCCGCGCGGAGCCGAACACGGTGACCTTCGGCACGCCGCGGAACGGCGCGAACAGACGGAAGGCGTCCCGCATCTCGGCGAGTGCCGCCGAGGCGATCTTGAGGTCGAGGCGATCCGTCCCGTCCTCCCCGAGCAGCAGCGCCGTGCGCAGCATCCGCATCACGAGCCGGCGGTCGGCATGCACGCCCGCCTCATCCAGGACGGCGTTGATCTCCGTGGTGAGCGCGGCGGGCAGAGGCTGGTCAGTCATACCCCCAGCGTGTCATGACGCGGCGGGTTCGGTCACCGCAACGCCGCGGCCGGCCGTCAGGCGGGCGTCCGCCCGTGGCGAGCACGAGCGACCCCTCGTGTCAACGCCCCTGCCGTGCTCGCCGCAGCGCGGGCATGCTGACGCCATGACCGAGATCACCGGAACCGAAGCCCTCGCCCGCGTCGCCGAACTGGTGGAGGACATCGACATCACGATGCTCACCACGATCGACGAGGATGGCCATCTCGTAAGCCGCCCGATGTCCACCCGGCAGATGGACGACGCGGGCGACATCTGGTTCTTCACCGCGGAGGACACCGAGAAGGTCGAGGAGGCGCGGCGACACCACGACGTGGGACTCGCCTACTGCGACGCCAAGGGCATGCGCTATGTCTCCGTCGCCGGCACGGCGGAGGTCGTCCACGACCGCGCCAAGATGGAGGAGCTCTACTCCCCGTCGCTCGACATCTGGTTCGCCGACGGCCTGGAGACGCCCGGGATCGCGCTGCTGCGCGTCACGCCGCGGGTCACCGAGTTCTGGGAGCCCGCCAAGGGCAAGCTCGCCATGGCTGCGGGCGCGCTGAAGGCGCTCGTCACCCGCGACACCCCGGACGACACCATGGACCACGGCCGCATCGCCTGCTGAGCGGGCGCGCGGAGAGGCCGCACCCTCAGCGGAGCGCCGTGAGTCGCCCCACCGCCTCGTCGACCGAGACGGCGTCCCGCTCTCCCGTGCGGCGGTCCCACAGCTCGACCTGACCATCGGCAGCTCCGCGTCCGACCACCACGATGTGCGGCACGCCGACCAGCTCCGCGTCGCCGAACTTCACGCCGGGCGAGACCTTGGGGCGGTCGTCATAGAGCACATCGAAGCCGGCGGACTCGAGCGTGGCTGACAGCTGCTCCGCCACGTCGAACGCGACCTGGTCCCGTCCGGCCGCGACCACCTGCACGTCGAACGGCGCGACGGACGCCGGCCAGATGAGGCCCTTGTCGTCGTTGTTCAGCTCGGCGATGATCGCCAGGATCCGCGTCACGCCGATGCCGTAGGAGCCCATCGTCACCGTGACGAGCTTCCCGTTCTCGTTCAGCACCTTCAGGCCCAGAGCCTCGGCGTACTTGCGACCGAGCTGGAAGACATGGCCGATCTCCATGCCGCGCGCGAGCTCGACCGGGCCGGAGCCGTCCGGCGCGGGATCGCCGGCGCGGACGTTCGCGATCTCCACGATGCCGTCGGCGGCGAAGTCGCGGCCCATCACCACGGAGTGCGCGTGCTTCTGATCGATGTTCGCCCCGGTGATCCAGCTCGTGCCCTCGCTCACCCGCGGGTCGACGAGGTACCGGATGCCGGTCGCGGACTCCTCGCCCAGCACGGCACCCGTGGGCGACCAGGGGCCGATGTAGCCCTTCACGAGGAGCGGGTGGTTCTCGAAGTCGTCGGCGGTCGCAGTCTCGACCTCGGCCGGCGCGAACGCCACCTCCGCGCGCTTCTCGTCGACCTCGCGGTCGCCGGGGATGCCCACGATCACCAGTTCGCGCGTGCCGTCGAGGTGCTTCAGCGCCAGCACGACGTTCTTCAGAGTGTCAGCCGCGCTGAACTCGCCCTCGAGCTCGCGGTTGCAGTGCGCCACGAGCGTGTCGATGGTCGGCGTGTCCGGGGAGTCGAAGATCACGGGCGAGGCGTCGGCGTCGAACGGCACCGCGTCCGGCACGGCGGTGGTGAAGGCCTCGACGTTGGCGGCGTAGCCTCCGGCGCTGCGCACGAAGGTGTCCTCGCCGACGGGCGTGGGGTGCAGGAACTCCTCGCTGCGCGAACCGCCCATGGCACCCGCATCGGCCTGCACGATCGCATACTCGAGGCCGAGACGCTGGAAGATGCGCTCGTAGGCGTCGCGCTGCGCCTGGTAGCTGGCGTCCAGGCCCTCGTCCGAGGCGTCGAAGGAGTACGCGTCCTTCATCGTGAACTCGCGACCGCGGAGGAGACCGGCGCGAGGACGAGCCTCATCGCGGTACTTGTCCTGGATCTGATAGATCGTCAGGGGCAGGTCCTTGTACGAGGAGTAGAGGTCCTTCACGAGCAGCGTGAAAGCCTCCTCGTGCGTGGGCGCGAGCAGGTAGTCGCCGCCCTTGCGGTCCTGCAGGCGGAACAGCAGGTCGCCGTACTCCTCCCAGCGACCCGTCGCCTCGTAGGCCTCGCGCGGCATGAGCGCGGGGAAATGCACCTCCTGCGCACCCGCCGCCGCCATCTCCTCGCGGATGACCGTCTCGATGCGCGCCTTCACCCGCAGCCCGAGCGGAAGCCACGCGAAGATACCCGCCGCCTGCGGTCGGATGTACCCGGCGCGGATCAGCAGCTTGTGGCTGGCGACCTCTGCGCCGGCAGGGTCTTCACGGAGCGTGCGGAGGAAGAAGTTCGAGAGACGAGTGACCACGGCTCAAGTGTAGTGAGCCGCGGCCACCCCTCACGTCGCGGCGGGTGTCAGTTGAGCGCGGGCAGCCCACCGGGAACCACGCCGCCGCCGTACAGGCTGCTCGCGAGGTCCTGCAGCGCCGTCAGCGCCACCCGCTGCGGCAGCGGGCCGTAGGAGATGCGGGCCACGCCGAGCTTCTCGTACTCGGACGCGGCGAGCGCACCGGGGAGACCGATCACGCTCACCTTCCGCTCCCCGATCCCCTCGACCAGCTGGCGGGTGACGTTCGCGTCGAGGATCCCGGGCACGAACACGGCGGTGGCGCCCGCATCGAGGAAGGCGCGACCGCGCTGGATGGCGTCCGCGACGCTCTCGGCGACGGGGCGGTGGCCGGCACGGACGAACGCGTCGGTGCGGGCGTTCAGGGCGAACGGCACGCCCGCCTTCTCCGCGGCCTTCACGATGGCCTCCACCACGGCGACGGACTCGTCGAGCGGCTTGAGCCGGTCCTCGACGTTCGCGCCAACGACACCCGCCGCGATCGCGAGACGCGTGGTCTCTCCGGCGTCGCCGTAGCCGTCGTCGAGGTCCGCCGAGACCGGGACGGGGACAGCGGCGGCGATACGGCCCACCATGTCGATCATGACGTCGCGGGGCGTGGCGCCGTCGTCATACCCGAAGGATGCCGCGATGCCGTGTCCGGCGGTGGCGATCGCCGCGGTCTCGGGCAGAGCCGCGACGGCACGAGCCGACACGACGTCCCACACGTTCACCACGCGGAGGATCTCCGGCGCGTCATAGAGTCCGACAAGGGTCTGGGCCTTCGCTGCAGTGGTCATCCCCCCACGCTAACGCCCGCCACGGGCGCGGAGGCCGGGCCGGCGCAGCCCGCGGTGGGGGGGGGGGGGGGGGGGGGGG
>NZ_JALXPE010000086.1 GCF_025143365.1 Microbacterium sp. p3-SID336
CGGACTTCGCCGGGGCCTTCTTGGCCGCCGGCTTCGTGGTCGCAGGCTTGACATCGGCGGGCTTCTCCGCGGCGGGCTTCTCCGCCGTCGGCTTGCCCGCAGTCGGCTTCTCCGTCGCGGCGGGCGCGGCCGCGGGAGCCGCATCCGCGGGAGCGGCCGGACGCGGGCGGGCGGCGAACTCCTCGAACACGTAGCGCGGGTTCTGCACGGTCTCGAGGTTCACCAGGTCGCGGCCCAGCCACAGGTTGTTCCACCAGCCCCACAGCACGCGCCACTTGCGCTCCCACGTGGGCATCGCGAGGCCATGGTAGCCGCGGTGCGCGACCCAGGCGATGAAGCCCTTGAGCGCGATCTTGCCGGACTGGAACACGCCGTTGTAGAGGCCGAGGCCCGCAACCGCGCCGAGGTTCTTGTGGAAGTACTCCTTGGGAGCCTCGCCGCGGAGCACGGCGACGAGGTTCTTCGCGAGAAGCTTGGCCTGGCGCACAGCGTGCTGCGCGTTGGGCACGCAGAAGCCACCGACACCGCCGCCGGACAGATCGGGGACGGCCGAGACGTCTCCGGCGGCCCAGGCGCCCTCGACGAAGGCCTCGGGGGTCCCGACGCGCAGGTCGGCACGGGTCTGGATGCGACCGCGCTCCTCGACCGGGAGGTCGCCACCGCGGACCACCGTCGGGTTCGCCATGACGCCGGCGGTCCACACGATCACATCGGTGGGGATGACCTCGCCCGTGGAGAGCTCGACGTTGCCGTCGATGGCACCGGTGACCTGGGTGTCCAGGTGCACGTTGGCGCCGCGCTTGGCGAGATCCTTGAGCACCCACTCGCTCGTCTTCAGCGACACCTCGGGCATGATGCGCCCCATCGCCTCGATCAGGTGGAAGTGCGTGTCCTCGAAGCTCAGCTGCGGGTACTTGCTCACCAGCGAGGAGGCGAGCGAGCGGAGCTCGGCGAACACCTCGATGCCGGCGAAGCCGCCGCCGACGACGACGACCGTGAGCAGACGGTCGCGCTCAGGCCCGGCCGGAAGGGACGCCGCCTTGTCGAAGTTCGACATGACCTTGTCGCGGATCGCGACGGCTTCCTCGATGGTCTTCAGGCCGATCGCGTTGTCGGCGATGCCGGGGATCGGGAACGTGCGGGAGACGGCGCCGGCCGTCACCACGATCTGGTCGTACGCGAACTCGTACGGCTCACCGACGGGCGGCGTGATCGTCGCGACCTTCTGCGCGTGGTTGATGTTCGTCACCTTGGCGGTGAGGACGTTCGTGCGCTTCAGGTGACGGCGGTGAGCGACGACCGAGTGGCGCGCCTCGATGGAGCCGGCGGCGACCTCGGGCAGGAACGGCTGGTACGTCATGTACGGCAGCGGGTCGACCATGGTCACGTCGGCCTCGCCCTTGCGCAGGTGCTTCTCGAGCTTCCACGCGGTGTAGAAACCCGCGTAGCCTCCACCGACGATCAGAATCTTGGGCACAGTGCTGTTCTGAGGCACAGAAGAACTACTCCTCGGAGTCGGGTTTTTGGCGTACGGGAACGCGCGCCGATCGGATGCGCCGGGCAGCAGCGGTGACGCCAAGCGCTACAAGGATACCAGGCACCGTGAGTGCGATGAGCGGGAGGGTACCGTAGCGCAGTGAATCGGCGCTGGGAAGCAGCGGAGAACCGGCCTCCGTCGGCGCATCGGCGTCCGGAAGCGGCGGCACCTCGACCGGACCGATCGTCGGCTCGGGCAACGGCTCGCTCTCGGCGCGGCGGAACAGGCGGATCCATTCGGCGAGATCGCCCATCGGGTTCTTGTCCACGGACGGGATGTCCGCCGACACCGCGGCAGCGGCGTCCACCAGCCCGAAGCCGTACAGCGGATCCCGGGGCTGCTGAGCATCGGGGACCGGCATCGCGGTCTTGATGATGCGGTTGATCACGTCGTTGGCCGAGATGCCCGGATGCGCCGACCGGATCAGCGCGGCGATCCCGGCGACGATCGGGGCGGCGCCGCTGGTCCCGCTCCACGACACGACCTCGCCGTCGGCGGAGACGCCCAGCAGCCCCTCGCTCGGGGCGGAGATGCCGATCGTGATGCCCTGCGTCGACGCCTCGATGCTCGCGGTGCCGGTCTGATCCACGCCGCCGACCGTCAGCACCCCCGGGATCGTCGCCGGCGCGCCGATGATGTTCGTGCCGCTCCCCCGGTTGCCTGCTGCGACGACGATCACGACATCGTGCTCGAAGGCGTACAGGAAGGCGTCGTCCCAGCTCTCGTCCCAGTCGAGCGTGTTCGTCGTGAAGGAGAGGTTGATGATGTCGGCACCGTTGTCCACCGCCCAGCGGATCCCCTTCGCCACCTGCTCCGTGAACGGCACCGCCGCGGCCGCGCCGAAGCCCACGGACACCGACAGCAGGTCGGCCTCGGGAGCGACGCCGATCATCCCGGTGCCGTCCGGCGCGCCACGGCCGGCCGCCAGCGACGCCACCCAGGAGCCGTGATTGCCGTCGATCGCTCCCAGCGGCGTGCGTCCGTCCGGCGTGCCCGTCCCGGACACGTCGGTGCCGCCGACGACCGCGTCGCCGAAGGTCTGCGGCACCTTGCCGATGCCGGTGTCGATCACCGCGATCGTCACGCCGTCGCCCCGCGTGGTCTGCCAGGCCTCCCGGATGCGCGCGCCGTCGAGCCAGTACTCCGCGGCGCGGACCGGGTCGGTCGGATCGTCCGGGATGGGCGGCGGGGTGGCCGCCGCGGCGCCGGTCGCGAGCAGCAGCACGGACGCCGCCACCGCCGCAGCGGCGACGGCGCTGCGCAGCGTCCGCCGAGCGGTCATGCCGAGCGCGCCGCCTCGCGCACGGCCGCACCCGGGTCCTCGCACCGGCAGACGTCGGGCGACCAGGACGAGCGCTCCAGCGCCGCGTCTCCGATCGGGTTCACGCCGGGACCGGCGGCCAGCGAGTGGCCGGCCAGCGCGTGCAGGCACTTGACCCGCGTGGGCATGCCGCCCGCGGAGATGCCATCGATCTCCGGCACCTCGCCGAACTGCGACCGGTCGGCGAGGTACGCCTCATGCGCGCGGCGATAGCCCTCGGCCACCGTCTCGTCCTCCAGCAGCGCCGCCAGCTCCGGCATCACCTGCGTGGCCTCCAGGGTCGACATGGCCGCGGTCGCCGCAGGGTGGGTCAGGTAGTAGAACGTGGGGAACGGCGTGCCGTCCGGGAGCCGCGGCGTCGTGGCGACCACGGTCGGATTGCCGCAGCGGCACCGCGCCGCGATGCCCACCACGCCCCGGGCGGGTCGCCCGAGCTGCGCGGACACGACAGCGAGCTCGGCGGGAGTGGGCGCGGCAAAGGGGGGTGTCGTCACCCCACCAGCGTAGGGGAGCCTGCCGAGAGGATGCTCCGAGCCCGCCCTCAGCGGGTGACCGCCACCGTGTCGCTCAAGCCCGCGGAGACGAGCGTGCGCAGCAGCTGCGGCATCCAGTCGGCCGGCCGCTCCTCGAGCGTGTCGCTGACCGGCTCCTGCTCGCGCGGGAGAGCCGCCGGGTCGAGGTCGTTGTCGATCAGGTAGACGACTTCGCCGGGCTTGACGTAGTACAGGCGCTCGCGCGCCTGAGTCGTGATGTAGGCGGGGTCGTCCCAGCGCTCGCGCTCCGCGGTCAGCGCCGCGATCTCCGCCTCGCTCACCTGTACAGAGGCCTCCAACGCCGCGATCTTCTGCCGCTGATCGATGAACGTGCCGAGGGTGGGCACCAGCACCCAGGCGCCGAGAACGACCAGGGACAGCATGATGACCGAGAACGCGGACAGGCGGATGCCCGACGCCCACTCGCGCACGTCGACGCGGGGCTCCGCAGCGTTTCGGCGCGGCGCCGCAGCGGTCCGGCGCGGCGCCGCAGCGGTCCGGCGCGGCGCCGATCGTCCGGCTCTCGCGGGCGGAGGGGATGCGGGACGCCCGGAGGACGGCGAAGGAGGAGCCGGTCGTCGTGCCACGGCTCCTCCTCCGTCATGCCGCCGTGCGGGCGGCTCCGTCATGCCGCCGTGCGGGCGGCTCCGTCATGCCACCGCGAGGGCGGCGGGGTGTGTCTGCGCTGTCCTCAGGCCTGATAGCGCGGGAACGCGGAACGGCCGGCGAAGACCGCGGCGTCGCCGAGCTCCTCCTCGATGCGCAGCAGCTGGTTGTACTTCGCGACCCGCTCGCTGCGCGCCGGGGCACCCGCCTTGATCTGGCCGGCGTTCGTGGCGACCACGAGGTCGGCGATCGTGGTGTCCTCGGTCTCGCCCGAGCGGTGCGACAGCATCGCGGTGTAGCCGGAGCGCTGCGCGAGGCTGACCGCGTCGAACGTCTCGGTCAGCGTGCCGATCTGGTTCACCTTCACCAGCAGCGAGTTCGCGACACCGCGGGAGATGCCGTCGGCCAGGCGCTGCGGGTTCGTGACGAACAGGTCGTCGCCCACGAGCTGCACCTTGGAGCCGAGCGCCTCGGTCAGGTGCTTCCAGTTGTCCCAGTCGTCCTCGGCCAGGGCGTCCTCGATCGTGACGATCGGGAAGTCGTTGACCAGACCGACGTAGTACTCGGTGAGCGCCTCGGCGTCCCAGTCCTTGTTGTCGAGACGGTAGACGCCGTCCTTGAAGAACTCGGTCGCGGCGACGTCGAGGCCCAGGGCGATGTCGGTGCCGGGGGTGAAGCCGGCCTTCTCGATCGCCTTCACCAGGAAGTCGAGGCCCTCGCGGTTACTGGGCAGATCAGGTGCGAAGCCGCCCTCGTCGCCGAGGCCCGTGGCGTAGCCGGCGGCCTTCAGCTCGCTGCGGAGCACGTGGTACGTCTCGACACCCCACCGCAGCGACTCGGAGTACGTCTCGGCGCCGATCGGCGCGAGGAAGAACTCCTGCATGTCGATGCCGTTGTCGGCGTGCTCGCCGCCGTTGATGACGTTGAACAGCGGGACGGGCAGGACGTGCGCGTTCGGGCCGCCGAGGTAGCGGAACAGCGGCAGGTCGGACGAGTCGGCGGCGGCCTTCGCGACCGCGAGGCTCACGCCGAGGATCGCGTTCGCGCCGACGCGCTTCTTGTTGTCGGTGCCGTCGACCTCGATGAGGATCTCGTCGACGATGCGCTGCTCGCTCGCCTCCACACCCTCGATCGCCGGGCCGAGCTCGTCGATCACGGCCTCGACGGCCTTGAGCACGCCCTTGCCGCCGTAGCGGGCCTTGTCCCCGTCGCGGAGCTCGTACGCCTCGAAGGCGCCGGTCGACGCGCCGGACGGCACCGCCGCACGCTGCACGATGCCGTCGTCGAGGAGCACCTCCACCTCGACGGTCGGGTTTCCGCGCGAGTCGAGAATCTCGCGTGCGCCTACAGCCTCGATCAGTGCCACTGATGTGCTCCTTGCTCAGGGAAAAGGTTGTGTGGAGCGTCGTCGATCCGCGCTCAGTCTATCCCCGGCGCCGGACCGCCCCGAGGAGACGACGCGGACGCAGGCGCACTCCGCCGCGGCCGTCACACGACGAGGGCGAGCGCGACGCCGTCCCACCCCTTGAGCCCGACCGTCTGCAGAGCCGTGGCATCGAACCGGGGATCCTCCCCCAGCATCCGCAGACCCGCGCGCGTGCCGTTCACCTTCGGATCGGTGGAGTCCTCGCGCACGATCTCGCCGTCGCGGCCGATGTTGTCGAGCACGATCACGGTACCGGGGTGTCCGAGCCGGGCCGCCCAGTCGAGGTACACCGTGTTCGACTCCTTGTCGGCGTCGATGAACACCAGGTCGAAGCCGCCGACGAGCGTGGGCAGCACATCGGCGCCGCGCCCGATCCGGATGTCGACGCGCTCGCCGACCCCGGCCGCGTCGATGCTGGCCCTCGCCACGGCCGCGTTGTCGGCCTCGGCCTCGACCGTCACGACACGTCCCTTCGCGCCGACAGCCCGGGCCATCCAGATCGTGGAGTAGCCGCCGAGCGTGCCGATCTCGAGCACACGGCGGGCCCCGCTCATCCTCACCAGCAGGTTCAGCAGCTTGCCCGCCACCGGCGCCACCTCGATCTCCGGCATCCCCGCGGCACGCTGCGCCTCGAGCGCTGCCTCCAGAGCGGGGTCCGGGCCGAGCAGGGTGTCGGCGAGGAAGGCGTCGGCGCGGGCCCAGGCGGCGGGGGTGGAGTCCATGCCCTCAGCCAACCGCGGGGGTCGGCGGTGCGTCAAGGGTCCGCGGCGGGCCCTGCGGACGAGGCCCGGCGAGCGGCGGCTGCACCCGGAACTGGCCGGTCAGCAGGAGCACGAGCGCGACCGCTGCGGCGACGATCCACCCCGCGACTCCCAGCGGCCCCGCGAGCGCGAGATCGGGCACGGTCGCCGCGAAGAGCAGCACCGTGCCGCCCGCCGCATTCAGCGCGCCGTGTGCCACGACCGCGGGCCACACGGACCCCGAGCGCAGCCGCAGCCAGCCGAACAGCACGCCCCAGGCCACGCATCCGCCGATCATGAACAGCACGCCCGTGAGGTCGGTGCGGCCGAAGTTGTAGCCCAGCAGGATCACCGGGCTGTGCCAGAGGCCCCAGATCACGCCGCTGAGCAGCAGCGCCGGCCAGGTGCCGAGCGGCCGCAGCGCCGGCAGCAGCCAGCCGCGCCACCCGAGCTCCTCTCCGAACGCCAGGACGCTGTTGAGGAGCGCGCCGAGCGGGATCGCCGCGAGCTGGGAGAACACGACGAGACCGATCGGAGGAAGGGGTGTGCCAGGAGGCAGCGTCCGTTCGAGCTGCCCCGCGAACGCGGAGAACGAGGGATCCAGCTGCACCCAGCCGAGGGCCGCCGCCACGAGGACACTCGCCCCGACCAGCAGCGGGGGCACCAGCCACGCGGCGATCAGGAGCCACACGACGCGTCGCGCCGGACGCAGCGGCCACAGGCCGAGGAACCGCGCGCGGTCGAAGCGCGGCGACCGCATCCCGAACACCACGATGACGGCGGCGAGCGCCGGGGTGACCATCATGAGCGGCAGCAGCGCGGTCGCCGCGGGCTCCGCGAGACCCCGGCCGAGCCAGAGCGGGAGGCACACCAGCCAGGCCAGGCCGCAGGCGAGGACAGTGAAGGCCAGGACTGCCGTCCACGGGACACGCGGCATCGCGGAGACGCCCGCAGGCAACGAGCGTCCCTGCGCGGCGCGCGTTCCGACCGCGGGACCGGGCGTCGGCGTCGCGGCACCGGAAGGCGGCGGTGCGTCCTCCGACACGGGCGCGTTGTCCGGGGCGGGCGCGTTGTCCGGGGCGGGCGCGTTCTCCGGGGCGGGCCTGTTCTCCGGGGCGGGCCTGTTCTCCGCGGCGGGCCTGTTGTCGGGCACGGTCATCGGGCTTCCCTTCCTGAGTCATCGGCGTCTCCGGGAGCGCCGGCGTGCGAGCGGTCGAGGTAGGCCTGCAGCAGGGCCGCGGCATCCTCGGCGCCGTCGATCGTGACGATGAAGGCGCCGCGGTCGCGGCGCTGCACCTCGATGGCCGGCCCCTGACGCATCACGATCCCGCTGCGACCGTCGGGACCGATGCGCCACCCCCACCCGCCGAACTCCCCGAACGGGGAGATGCTCACGGCCCTGGCGGCAGCGATGTCGGCGAGCGGGATGCGCGTGCGCGGCCAGCCGACGAGCGACCTGGCGTCGATGCCCTCGGGAGTGACGCGCACCCGGAAGGAGGCCGTCGCGGCGAGTGCCAGCGCCACGACCACGGCCACGAGCGCGGCGATCCACGCGCCCTCGATCCCGGCGACGAGCATCACGACGGCCAGCACCACGAGTCCGGCCAGTACGAGGAACAGGAACACCAGCGCACCGCGGGGCATCGTCGTGGTTCCGACCCACACCACGCGCTCCCCCTCTGCGACACGTACCGCGTGCCGTGGTTCGAGCGTGCGCCCGCGTTCGGGCCGCACGCGCGGCTGGACGATCCAGGCGAGACCGCCCAGCACCAGGAGAGCGGAGAACGCCAGCGCCATGACCCCGCCGATGCCTGCGACCTCGCCAGGGGCATCGGCATCGCGTTGCAGCGCGAGCGAACCGAGGCAGAGAACGGCGGCGAAGACCGACATCCCGGCGGCGAGCGCCCCCATCAACCGGGCGGCACCGCCCCAGTGGGCGCCCACCGCCACGAGAGTCGCGGCGACCATGACGAGCGGGATGCCGAGCCCCACGCCGAGCAGGATCCAGGCGTAGGTGACCGGAGGGCCGAAGCGATCGGCGCCGCCGACACCCCAGTGCGTGGCGACTTCCGCGGGGAGCGACGGCAGCCAGGACAGCAGCACGGAAGCCGCGATGCCCACCACGACCACGGGGATGACGGCGGCCACCAGCAGGAACGCCGTGCGCGCGCGACGGAGCAGTGCGGGCGGCGTGCGGGTCAGGTCGTGGGTGGTCATGCGGAAGCCTCCTCGTGGTCTGCGGGAGTGGGCGGGAGCACGGCGTCGGCGCGGTGCGTGCGGACGATGCCGGCGACCGTCTCGGCCGAGACGCCCAGCGTGGCAGCGCGCCGCACGAGGCCGTCGATCTGGTGCGCGAGCTCGACGAGCGGTGCGGCGGATGCGGCGATGACCGCTCCCCGGCCACGACGGAGGTCGACGAGCCCCTCGTCGCGCAGCCGCTGATAGGCGTGGAGCACCGTGTGCTGGTTGATGTCGAGGGCGCCGGCGACATCGCGCGCCGACGGGAGCCGGTCGCCCGGCACCAGGGCCCCGGCGAGGATGTCGGCCCGGATGGACGCCGCCACCTGGTCGTACAGCGGCTGGGGGCTGTCGATGTCGACTCTGATCAGCACGCGCCCTCCGTTCTTCTCTAGTTATTCTAGGTGAACTAGAACAACTGTGACAACCCTCCAGCCGTCTTCGCCGCCCACGTCTTCTCCTCCACACTGGGGTCATGCGCATCACCCCCCGCCGCCTCGCCCTCGGTATGAGCCTGTGGATCCCGAACCTGTGCAGCGGCATCCGCGTGCGCCGCTTCAGCGACGACTGGACCTCGGCGACCGTCGAGCTGCACGTGAACGTGCTCACCCGCAACTACGTCAAGACGGCGTTCGGCGGATCCATGTCGGCCATGACCGACCCGTACTTCTTCATGCTCGTGATGCACCAGCTCGGACGCGACTACGTGGTGTGGGACACCCGCGGCGAGATCGAGTTCGTGAAGCCGGGGCGCGGAGTGCTCACGGCCGAGTTCCACGTGCCGCGATCCGTCGTCGAGGACCTGCGGCAGCGTGCGCACGGCGGCGCCAAGGTGCTCGAGTGGTTCGAGACCGTCATCACCGACCGGGACGGCGATGTCGTCGCGCGCGTGCGCCGCGAGGTGTACGTCCGCGAGAAGAAGCGCGTCACCGTGGCTCGCGCCTGACGTCACCCGCTGTTCACCCGGACGTGCGAGCATGACCGGATGCCCCTCGCCCGCCGCCTGACCCTCGCCGACGCCGTCGCCATCGGCCTGGGCTCCATGATCGGCGCCGGTGTCTTCGCCGTGTGGGCTCCCGCCATCGGGGTCGCCGGCAGCGGGATCCTGATCGCCCTCGCGATCGCCGCCGTCGTCGCATACTGCAACGCGACCTCTTCCGCCCAGCTCGCGGCCGTGCACCCCGTGGCCGGCGGCACCTACGCCTACGCTCGCGCCGAGATCGGGCCGTGGTGGGGATTCGTCGCCGGCTGGTGCTTCGTGATCGGCAAGATCGCGAGCTGCGCCGCCATGGCCATGACCTTCGCGGCCTACGCCGCCCCGGCCGCATGGCAGGTCCCGGTCGCGGTGCTCGCGGTCGCGGCGCTGGTCGTCGTCAACTGCCTGGGCGTGACGCGCACGGCACTGCTCACCCGCGTCCTCGTGGTGTGCTCGCTGCTCGGTCTCGCGGTCGTGGTGGCCGCGGGAGTCGGCGCCCTCCCGACCGCGACCCCTGCTCCCCTGCCCGACGCCACCGCGTACGGCGTGCTCCAGGGTGCCGGCCTGCTGTTCTTCGCCTTCGCCGGCTACGCGCGCATCGCCACGATGGGCGAAGAGGTGGTGGCCCCGGCGCGGACCATCCCCCGCGCCATCGTGCTCGCGCTCGGCGGTGCGGTGATCGTCTACGCCCTGGTCGGCATCACCGTGGTCCTCGTGCTCGGGGCCGACGCGAGCGATGCCACCGCACCGCTCGCCGACGTGCTGAGCAGCGCGGGCTGGTCGGCCCTCGCTCCGCTTGTGCGCATCGCCGCCGCGGCCGCCTCGCTCGGCGCACTCCTCGCCCTGCTCACGGGCATCGGCCGCACCACCCTCGCCATGGCGCGAGAGGACGATCTGCCGCGGTTCCTCGCGCACATCGACCGGCGGCATCAGGTGCCGCAGCGCGCCGAGATCGTCATCGGACTGCTCGTGATCGGCATCGTGCTGGTCGCGGACCTGCGCGAGGCCATCGGCTTCTCGTCGTTCGGGGTGCTGCTGTACTACCTCATCGCCAACGCCGCCGCGTTCCGCCAAGGCCCCGAGGCACGACGCTACCCCCGCGCGCTGCAGGTGCTCGGAGCCCTCGGCTGCCTCGTGCTCGTGAACACCCTGCCCGTGCTGGCGTCCCTGGTCGGGACCGCCGTCGTGCTCGCCGGAGTGGCCTACCGCGTGGTGCGCCTGCGCCTCGCACGGAGGGCCGCTCCCCCTCAGCCGCCGGCCTCCGCGCGATAGGACCTCGGCGCGACCCCGAGCACGGCACGGAAGTCCCTCGTGAGGTGCGCGTGGTCGGCGTAGCCCAGCTCGGCCGCGACCGACGCCAGATCGGCCTCCGGCTGCTCGCGGATCCGCTGCGCGGCCTCCTGCAGTCGACGTCGCCGGATCATGGCCGCGGGCGAGAGCCCCACATGCCGGTGGGTCAGCCGCTGCAGCGTGCGCACCGAGACCGCCAGACGGGTCGCCGCCTCCTCGGGGGTGTCGGCGGCTCCCTCGCCGAGCAGCACGTCGACGAGGGCGTTGGCGTGGCGCCCCGCCGCCCGCACCGGGCCGACGCGGCGCACCAGCCATGCCGAGAACGCCGCGACGGCGCGCTCCCTGTGGCCGTCGCCGCCGGCCATCGCCGCCGCGACCGCCGTGCACAGCTCGGGCGCGTCGAACGGCCGCGAGCGGTCCACCAGAGCCGCCGGATCCTCGACGAGAGCCGCGACCGCCGCCGGACGCAGCAGGGCCCCCACGGCCCACCCGCGCCCGCGGAGGTCGCGATGCGAGGCGGTGGTCGTGGCCCCCGCGAGCACCACCCCGTCCTGCTCGACCACCAGGTTCAGCGCCGGATAGGAGACGATGTCCTGCCGGGACGAGCGCCCCGGTTCGACATCCCACTCCGGGATCCAGAACCACGCCGCGAGCTCCGCGGTCGCAGGCGCGGGAGGCAGCCGGTGGAACTGCGGCAGCCGCGCCGGGTAGAGCACGCCCCTGGTCGGATTCACCATGCGGCTCAGCGTAGAGCGCACCGCCGACGCTCGTCGCCCGCAGGACCTGTCGCGCATCTTCAAGCCGTCGCGGACAGCGCCGTCCTACCGTGGCGGCATGACGAATCAGACACCCACCACGGGCGTGACCGGTGCGCACACGACCGCCGGCCGCCCGCACTCCGCGACCTCCCTCACGCCCTTCCTCGCCATCCGCGGCGCCGCCGAGGCCATCGCGTTCTACCGCGACGTCTTCGGCGCCCGTGTGGTCGACGTGACCGAGTTCGGCGGCGTCGTGGCGCATGCCGACCTCGACTTCGGTCTGGGCCGGCTGCAGCTCGGCGAACCCAGTCCCGAGTATCACCTGGTCCCCGCGCCGGACGGCGACGACGACTGCTACTCGATGGGCCTGTACGTGGCTGACGTGGACGACGTGGTGGCCAGAGCCGAGGCGGCAGGGGCCACCGTGCGCGAGGCGCCCTCGCACTTCGTGTCCGGCGACCGCTTCGCCAGCATCCGCGACCCGTTCGGGGTCCGCTGGTCGATCATGACCCGCGTCGAGGACCTCACCGACGAGGAGAGCGCCCGGCGGGTCGCGGAGTGGGCGCAGTCGTTCAGTGCGGCCCCGCA
>NZ_JALXPE010000087.1 GCF_025143365.1 Microbacterium sp. p3-SID336
GATCGTCTCAGAGTCCTTCGTCGGAGCTCGAGCTCATCGACCGTCGGGTCGTCGGCTCGCCGGTCGCCGGGTCCACGTAGGTGCGGGACACCGTCTCGGTCCGCCGACGACGCGCGAGCAGAACGATACCGATCAGGAAGATCACCACTCCCGCGCCCATGAGGATGTAGCCCACCATGTCGAGGCTCACCCAGGGCACGTCGACGTTCACGGCGAAGACGAGGATCGCTCCGATGACGAACAGCGCGATTCCAGTGCCGATGCTCATGTTGCCTCCCGTTCAGCGGCCGGGTGCCGCACAGCTGAACGATGCCCGCATGCGCGCAGGCGATCGAGGGGCTTGACAGCGCTCACTCGGCCGCTTCCGGCTCCTCCTGTTCGACGATCTCGTCGAGCAGGGTGATGCCGCCGGAGGAGTTCGCTGAATGCATGAGATCCTCGATCCAGCGCATGTTCAGCTGCGGCGGCTCGGGGTCGTCGAACGTGAACCGCAGCGGGATCGAGGGATGGAGCCAGATCGTGGAACGGCCGGGCTCCTCCCCTTCCGGATGGCGCCACGAGAGAGTGAAGCTCTCGTTGCGTCGCAGCTTCGTGGCGATGACGACCTTCAGGTGCGCGAGGGCACGATCCTCGATCGAGATCACGTTCGCGCCGGAACCGTACGTCAGGGAGCCCATGCGCCCTCCCCCAGCCGCACCACAGCAGTCGATGGCATCCCGCCGCTCCCCTCGCTCAGAATCGGTCGAGCGGGCTCGCGGCAGCGCTGCTGCGAGGGGCGATGAACGCCGCGTGCACTGCCGCCGCGGTCGTCCTCCCGTCCGACGTTCGTCAGCATTGTACGAAGACGCCGTCCTCCGGGCAACGCACCCGGCCTAGGCTGCGCCCTGATCCGGTCGGCGTGCCCAGAGATCGGGCCCGAACACCTCGTAGTCGATGCGCTCGAGGGGCACTCCGCGACCGGTCAGAGTGTCCCGCACCTCGCGCATGAAGGGCAGCGGACCGCACATGAAGACCCGCGCCCCCTCGGGCAGCTCGACCTCGCTCAGGTCCATGCGTCCGGCGCGCGCGGGCTGCAGGGTGGGCGCGTGCTCGGCCCCGCTGGCGTACCAGTTCTGCGCACGCGCGTCCTTCATCGCGAGGACGTTCCGCCGAAGGGAGCCGTAGAGCGCATGCGCGTCGTGGGCGCCGTCGGCGTGGAAGAGCCGCACCGTGCGTTCGGGCTGCCGACGCGCGACATCGTCGAGGATCGCGGCGACAGGGGTGATGCCGATACCGGCCGAGATGAGGACCAGCGGCTCCTCGCCCTCGTCGAGCACCACATCGCCCGCGGGCTGCGACACGTCGAGCACCGTTCCCGGATGCGCGTACTCGTGCAGCCAGGTGGAGACCTGGCCATCGGGCGTCCCGTTGGCGCCGCGCACGCGCTTGACGGTCACCTGCAGGGCATCGCGGCGCGGGGCTGACGAAACCGTGTACTGCCGCGGCTGCCGCGTGCCGTCCGGGAGGTCGACAGCGATGGCGACGTACTGCCCGGTACGGTGCTCCGGCACCGCCCCCTCGAGCGGCGCGAGCGTCAGCGTGACGACATCGTCGGTCTCCGCGGTCCGCTCGACCACGCGGTACTTCCGCCACGGCGACTCGGGATCGGTGCCGCCGAGGGCGTACAGCTTCGCCTCCTCGGCGATCAGAGAGCAGCCGAAGAGCCAGTACACCTCGTCCCACGCCGCACGGACCTCGGCGGTGACCGCGGCGCCCAGCACCTCGCCGACGGCGTCGAGCAGATGACGTCCGACGATGGTGTACTGCCGCGCCTGGATGCCGAGCGAGACATGCTTGTGCGCGATGCGGCGCATGACGGGCGAGAAGTCGGGCGCGCCCGGGTCGATGAGCTGCACGGCGAACGCGACGACCGAGGACGCGAGGGCCTTCGGCTGTTCGCCGATCGCCTGGTTCGCCCGGTTGAAGACGCGGAGCAGCTCGGGGTGGGCGGCGAACATCCGCCGGTAGAACAGGGCAGTGATCGCGTCGGCGTGCTCCGCGACAACACCTGCGGTGGCTCGGACGACGGTTTCGGATTCCGGTGAGAGTTGCATGACGACCTTTCCGCTCTGGGGCGGTATCAGCCTCCCCATACGTAGGCGGCGGGGTCGGAACGCATCCCGTGATAAATCCACTCCGGTCACTCGTCTCTCAGGTCCAGTCGCGGAGCACGTCCTCGATGGCGACGTCCCGCCGCAGCGCACGCGGAGGCGCCGCCTTCGACCTGCTGAAGCGGGGTGCCGGTGCCGGCTGGCGCACGTCGTCCACGGTGACGAAGGCGTCGCGGGCGCGGTGATGGGCGTGCGCATGCGCCTCCCACGGGGAGAGCACGGGTGTGACGCACGCGTCCGATCCGGCGAAGACGTCCGCCCACTCATCTCGGGTCCGAGTCGCCAACCGCTGCGCGAAGGCCTCACGGTGCGCCGCCCACCGGGAACGATCGTCCTGCGGTCCGAGGTCATCGCCGTCGAGCCCCAGCAGACGCAGGAACTCCGCGTAGAACTCCGGCTCGATGCACCCGACCGCCACGAAGCGCCCGTCCGCGCAGGCGTAGGTGTCGTAGAACGGGCTCCCGGTATCGAGCAGGTTCTCCCCCCTCGCGCCCTCCCACCACCCCGCCGCTTTGAGACCATGCAGGAAGGTCATCAGCAGGCTGGCGCCGTCCACCATGGCCGCGTCCACGACCTGCCCTCGCCCCGAGCGCTCGCGCTCCAACAACGCGGCGACGACGCCGAAGGCGAGAAGAAGACCGCCCCCGCCGAAGTCGCCCACGATGTTGAGCGGCACCGTCGGCCGCTCTCCCGCGAGACCGATCGGTTCGAGAGCACCCGCGAGGGCGATGTAGTTGATGTCGTGGCCGGCCTCGCGGGCCATGGGTCCTGTCTGTCCCCATCCGGTCATCCGGCCGTACACGAGGCGCGGGTGGTCGCGGAGCACGTCGTCGGGTCCGAGGCCGCGTCTCTCCATCACCCCAGGGCGGAAGCCCTCGACCAGGACATCCGCCTCAGCCAGCAGCCGACGGAACGACGCCATCCCCACGCGATCATCGAGGTCGAGCAGGAGGGAACGGCGCCCGCGATCGAGCGGGCCAGGCGGCGGTCGGACGCCGCGCACGGGACCAGGCCGTTCCACCCGCACCACGTCCGCACCGAGGTCCGCCAGAAGCATGCAGCCGAACGGCGCCGGTGCCAGACCCGCCAGTTCGATCACCCGGACACCGTGCAACGGTCCCGCGTTCACAGGCGCTCGACCCCGGTGGCAGCTGATCTGTGTGCCTCGTCAGGGCGATGACGCGCGCGCAGTTCGGTCTTCAGCACCTTGCCGGCCGCCGAGATCGGGAGGCTGTCGGTGAACTCGAAACTGCGCGGGATCTTGTAACCGGCGATGTGGGCACGGCAGAACGCCCGCAGGGCCTCCGCATCCGGCGCCTCCTCCTCCGCCGCCACCACCACGGCGTGCACGCGTTCGCCCCACGCGTCGTCCGGAAGACCGATCACAGCACACGACTGCACAGCCGGGTGCTTCGCGAGCGCATTCTCCACCTCGCTGGAGTAGACGTTCTCCCCGCCCGACACGATCATGTCCTTGATGCGGTCGACGACGAAGAGATAGCCGTCCTCGGTCAGGTACCCCGCGTCGCCGGTCCGCATCCACCCCGCGACGATGGTCGCATCCGTCAGCTCGGGACGGCGCCAGTAGCCCTGCATCACATTGTCGCCCTGCACGCACACCTCCCCGACCGTGCCGCGAGGCACCTCACGCCCCTCGGCATCGACGATCCTCAGCGAGGCATGCGCGACCGGACGACCGGCAGCACGGAGAAGGGCGGGATCCTCGTGATCTGCCGCGGTGAGCAGCGTGGCGATGGGACCCAGCTCGGTCATGCCGTACGCCTGGGTGAAGCGCACATTGGCGAACACCGCGAACGCTCGGTGCAGTGTCGCCTCGGCGATCGGCGAGGCGCCGTAGACGATGCGCTGCAGGCTCGACACATCCGAGGTCGCGATCGCCGGAGACTCGACCAGGAGTTGGATCATGGTGGGGACCAGCACCGTATCGGTGACCCGGACGCTCTCGATGAGCGCGATGACGCCCTCGGGGCTGAAGGTCGGCGCGAACGCGTGACTGGCGCCGCGCATGAACCCCATGATCAGCGACGTGAGGTCGGCGAGGTGGAACATCGGCGCCGCATGCAGCAGCACACCGCCGCTGGTGAAGAGATCGGTGGTCGCCAGGGAGCCGTACGCGGACGTGAGCATGTTGTGATGGGACAGCACGACACCCTTGGGGTGCCCGGTCGTTCCGCCCGTGTAGAAGACGCCGAAGATGTCGTCGCCCCCGCGGCCCGCGTCTTCGACGGGATCGGAGGAGGCGATGAGCGCCTCCATGTCCGTCATCCCTGCGGGAGCGGCATCGTCGCCGACGTACACCAGCGCCCGCAGAGTCGGGACCCGCTCCCGGAGGACGGGGACGAGGTGCGCGAACGCGTCGTCCACGAAAAGGACGTCGGTGCGGCAGTCGTCGAGAGAGAACGCGATCTCCGCCGCGCTCCACCGGATGTTCACCGGATTCACGACTGCGCCCGCCCACGGCACCGCGAACAGGACCTCGAGGTAGCGATCGCTGTTCAACGCGAGGATGCCGACGCGATCGTTCGGCCGAACCCCCTGAGCACGCAGGGCCGCCGCGAGTCGTGCGACCCGCTCCATCGTCTCGGAGGCGGTTCTCGTGCGGCCGCCGAATGTCGTGAGCATGCGGTCCGGGGTGTGCTGCACGGCTCTGTGCAGCAGCTGCGTCAGTTGCATCCGAATGGCCTCCATCGCCCAATCAAGTGAATATTGCTCCATTAACCCGCGCCTCATTCTGAACATGAGACTTGCGCCACGTCAAGGGCTGTGAGACGTTAAGTGAATTCTCATTCAGAAGGAGCTGTCATGAGTCGTGTCATCGTCGCCGGAGTCGGCATGGTCCCCTTCTCGTCACCGAGCCGCAGCGCGAGCTACGACGCGATGGCCGGCGGTGCCGTGCGCGCCGCGCTCGCCGACGCGGGGATCGACCTGGCCGCGGTCCAGCAGACGTACGCCGCGTACGTGTACGGCGACTCGACCAGCGGACAGCGAGCGCTCTACCCGGTGGGTCGGACCGGGGCACCGATCGTCAACGTCAACAACAATTGCTCCTCCGGCTCGACCGCACTCTGGCTGGCGCGGCAGGCCGTCGCGTCGGGCAGCGTCGACGTGGCACTGGCCTTCGGGTTCGAGCAGATGGAACGGGGGGCGCTGCGCACCCGGTGGGACGATCGCCCGAGTCCCTTCGACGACTTCCTCCGCGTCTCCGATGCCGTCCAGGGACCGAGTGATGCGCCGTTCGCCCCGCAGCTGTTCGGCGGCGCGGGCGCCCAGTACGCACAGCGCTACGGCACCCGGCCCGAGACGTGGGCGCGGATCACCGTCAAGTCGCGTGCGCACGCCGCCGCGAACCCGTACGCCGTGTTCCGGGACCCTCTCACCGTGGAGGAGGTGCTGGCCTCGCCGCGGATCCACGATCCCCTCACCCGACTGCAGTGCTGCCCCCCGACCTGTGGCGCGGCCGCCGCTGTCCTCGTCTCGGAGTCGTACGCACGCGCGCACGGGCTGCGGACCGATGTTGCCGTGGCCGCACAGGCCATGACGACCGACACGGATTCGTCTTTCGACGGCGACCTGCGACGACTCGTGGGCTACGACATGACCAGAGCGGCCGCTCATCGCGTCTACGAGGACTCGGGCGTCGATCCACGCGACATCGCCGTCGTCGAACTCCACGACTGCTTCACCGCGAACGAGCTGCTCAGCTATGAGGCCCTCGACCTCACAGATGAGGGGACAGCCGAGCAGTTCATCCTCGATGGCGAGAACACGTACGGCGGTCGTGTGGTGACCAATCCGTCCGGCGGGCTCCTCTCCAAGGGCCACCCTCTCGGCGCCACCGGCCTCGCGCAGTGCGCAGAGCTGACGTGGCAGCTTCGCGGCGACGCCGAAGCGCGGCAGGTCGACGGCGCGACCCTCGCCCTGCAGCACAACATCGGTCTGGGCGGCGCAGCCGTCGTCACCCTGTACGAGAAGCTGCGGTGATGGTCATCGATCGCGAGCGCGCGCTGACGCTGCCGTTTCCCGAACTCACCTTCACCGTCGAACGGGGTCGGCTCCGAGCCTTCGCCCGTGCCATCGGCGAGGACGATCCGATCTACGTCGATGTGACGGCCGCGCGCGCGGTCGGTCATCCCGACCTTCCGGTGCCGCCGACCTTTGCGTTCAGCATGGGTCTGGAGCAGCCGAACCCGTTCTGGTACCTGGAGACCCTCGGCATCGACCTCCTGCGGATCCTCCACGGCGAACAACGCTTCCACTATCAGGCGCTCGCATACGCCGGAGACGAGCTCCGGCTCAGCACCCACATCGCCGACTGCTACTCCAAGCGCGAGGGTGCGCTCGACTTCCTCGAGATCGTCACGGAGGTCACGCGTGAGGCGGATCCGATCGTCACGGCCACATCGCTCCTCGTGGTCCAGAACCCGGAGGACGCGCGATGACCCGCCTCACCGTCGAGCAGCACGTGCCGTCCCTGACGATCGCCCCCCTCACCCGCACGACCCTGGCCCTGTTCGCCGGCGCCAGCGGCGACCACAATCCGATCCATATCGACCTGGATGCGGCACGCGCCGCCGGGCTGGAGGACGTCTTCGCCCACGGCATGCTCTCCATGGCCTATCTCGGCCGCATGCTCACCGGGTTCATCCCGCAGCGTGCGCTCCGCGACTTCTCCGTCCGCTTCGCGGCCATCACCCCGCTCTACGCCCAGCCCCGCTGCACCGGCGTGGTGACCGCGGTGGACGACCGGGAGGCGACGCTCGCCATCCAGGTGACACTGCCTGACGGCACGGTGACGCTCCGCGGAGAGGCCGTCATCGACATCACCGCACTGCACGAATGAACAAGGGAGTCCTCATGGAGAAACTCGCAGGCAAAGTGGCCATCGTCTCCGGATCCGGGCGCGGGATCGGTCGTGAAATCGCGCTGCGCCTCGCCGGCGAAGGAGCCGCGGTCGTCGTCAACGACCTCGATGCGGAGCCGGCGGAGCAGACGGTCGCAGACATCCTCGCCTCAGGAGGACGTGCGATCGCCTGTCCTGGCTCGGTGACGGCGGACGGCTTCGCGGAGCGATTCGTGCAGACGGCCGTCCACAACTTCGGCGGAGTAGACATCATCATCAACAACGCCGGGTTCACGTGGGACGCGGTGATCCAGAAGACGACCGACGAGCAGTGGGACACGATCCTCGACGTGCACCTCAAGGCGCCGTTCCGGATCCTCCGCGCCGCTCAGCCTGTCATCTCGGCCGCCGTCAAAGCCGCGCAGTCCGCCGGTGAGCCGGTGCCCTGCCGCAAAGTCGTCAACATCTCGTCGGTCGCCGGTCTCGGCGGCAACCCGGGTCAGGCGAACTACGCCTCCGCGAAGGCCGGCGTCATCGGGCTGACCAAGACCATCGCCAAGGAGTGGGGGCGGTACAACGTCACCGCGAACACGGTGGCGTTCGGGATGATCCGCACGCGTCTCACAGAGGCGGCGGCATCCGGCGACAGCACGATCGACATCGACGGGCGGGAGATCAAGGTCGGCGTGAGCGCTCAGCTCCTGGAGCAGATGGCATCGCAGATCCCCCTGGGGCGATCCGGGACACCCGAAGAGGCGGCCGGCGCCGTGCTGCTCTTCTGCCTTCCGGAATCGGACTACATCTCGGCGCAGACGGTGGTCTGCGGCGGCGGCTTCTCGATCTGACAGGAAACCATGGAACGCGACATCTTCGACCACGATCACGAGGCCTTCCGGGAGGCGTCGCTAGAGTTCCTCGCTCGTGAGGTCACCCCGCACTACGCGACGTGGGAAACGGAGGGCATCGTCCCCCGTGAGCTGTTCACCGGGTTGGGGGAACTCGGTCTGTTCGCGGCTGTGCCCGAGGAGTTCGGCGGATCGGGCGTCGAGGACCTCCGGTTCAGCGCGGTGCTCGCGGAGGAGGCAGCCGAGGCCGGCGTCTTCCCAGCCCTCACCGGTGCGACACTCCAGTCCGACGTCGTCCTCCCCTACCTGCTCCGCCTCGCCTCCGCCGAGCAGCAGCAGCGGTGGCTCCCCGCGATCGCGGAAGGACGCACGATCCTTGCCATCGCGATGACGGAGCCGGGAACGGGTTCCGACCTCGCCGGGATCCGTACGCGAGCCGTGCGCGAAGGCGATCACTACGTGGTGAACGGCGCGAAGACCTTCATCACGAACGGCATCAACGCCGACCTGGTGCTCGTGGTCGTGCGCACCGGCGATGATCCGCATCGCGGACTGTCGCTTCTGGCCGTGGAGCGCGGCACCCCCGGATTCGAACGGGGGCGGCGACTCGAGAAGCTCGGCATGCACGTTCAGGACACCGCGGAGCTGTCGTTCAGCGACGCGATCGTCCCGGCCGCCAACCTCGTCGGCGAGGAGGGAGGCGGGTTCTTCGCTCTCACCTCGAACCTGCCCACGGAACGGCTCTCGATCGCCATCGCGGCGGTGGCTCAAGCTCGCACGGCACTGCGCTGGACCGCAGACCATGTCCGGGCCAGGAAGGCGTTCGGCGTGCCGATCGGGTCCTTCCAGACCACACGCCATCGACTCGCAGACCTGGACACCGAGATCGACATCACCCGCCATTACGTCGATCGCTGTCTGGCCGAGCTCGTCGCGGGGCGTCTCTCCCCCGTCGATGCGGCGAAGGCGAAGCTCTGGGCCACCGAACTGCTGGGGCGCACGACCGATGCCTGCGTCCAGCTGCACGGCGGATACGGGTACATGACCGAGTATCCGATCGCGCGACTGTATGCGGATGCCCGAGTGTCGCGGATCTACGGCGGCACGAGTGAGATCATGAGGGAGATCATCGGCCGGTCCCTCCGGCTGGATTGACACGGAGGAGCGGCATGAGCGGGGTCATGGCGACGCGGGGGACGCGCCCGGCGAACAGGCGCGCGCTGATCCTGGACGCCGCGGCGACCCTGTTCGCCCAGCGCGGGTACGAGCACGTCAGCGTCCGGGACATCGCCGATGCCGTGCAGGTCGGGCCCTCCGCGCTGTACCGGCACTTCCCCGGCAAGGAGCACATCCTCGCCGAGGTCCTGTCCTCGGCGCTCGACGGATTCCGCGCAGAGATCGACGCCTCCTCGAATCGGGAGGAGTGTCTCGCAGCGCTGTCCGCCTTCATCCTCGACCACCGCGACGCCGGGGTGCTCTGGCAGCGCGAGTCACGCCACCTTCCGGCTGGCACCTCGCCCCGCGTGCAGGCGGCGCTGCGCGACGTCCGTGACGCGTTCGCCGCCGCGGTCTCGTCCACGGGCGAGACCAGTGCCGCAACGACCGCCGCGCTCGCCGTCCTCCTCAGTCCGGCGTTCACGCGCTCCGACCTCGCCCGGTCGCAGCACGAGGAGCTGCTGGCCGAACTGGCCGAGCGCGCCTTGCGCACTCCGATCGCTGCGAACGCACCCGAGCGGCCCCGCGGCCCCGGTCGGCCGCGGGTGAGTCCGCGCGCACGGCTGGTCTCCTCGGCGATGCGGCTCTTCGCAGCCGGGAGCTACGCAGGAGTGAGCGTCGAGGAGCTCGCGGCCGACGTCGGCCTTGCGACGGGAAGCCTCTACAGCCACCTGCCCACCAAGCAGGATCTCCTCGTCATCGCACTCACCCATGCCGACGGACACCTGCAGCTGGGACTCGACCGCATCCTCGCCGAGACGGCGGACCCGCGGACGGCGCTTCATCGACTGGCAGCGTCCTACGCGGAGTTCGCCATGGGACACCCCGACATCGTGGATGCTCTCGTGACAGAAGTCCACAACCTGCCCGCAGAGCAGGCACGGGCGATGCGGGGGGAACAGCGGGCGTACGTCGACGAGTGGTCCCATCTCCTGCAGGAGGTCCACCCGGCGCTGACCAGCGCGGCAGCCACGATCACGGTGCAGGCGGCGCTGTCGGCCTGCAACGATCTCGCACGCAATCCCTCGGTGCGGACGCGGGAGGACGCCGAGTCGCTCGCCGCACGGGTGTGCCTGTCCGTCCTCGACGCCTGAGATCGAATCGTAGGGCGGGCGGGACTTGAACCCGCGATCGTTGGGTTATGAGCCCACTGCCTTAACCAGCTTGGCCACCGCCCCCTGCTCTCCGAGACTACCGGTCCCCCGCGCCGTCGTCCGGCGTCGCCGCAGGACCGGGGACCTGTGCCGCAGCGCGGTGGGTCTCGGTGTGATCCCGATACACCCGCGCGTTCTCGCGCAGACCGGCGCGCTCCTCCGCCGTCAGCTGTCTGCGCACGCGGGCGGGAACTCCGGCGACGAGCGATCCGGCGGGAACCTCTGTCCCGCCGAGGACGAGCGCCCCACCCGCCACGAGGCATTCGGCACCGATGGTCGCGCCGGAGAGCACGACCGCCCCCATGCCGATCAGCGCGCCGTCCCCGATCGTGCAGCCGTGCACGACCGCGTTGTGGCCGATCGAGACGTCCTCGCCGATGACCACCGGGTGGCCGCGGTCCACATGCACGGACACGTTGTCCTGCACGTTGCTTCCCGCCCCCACCGTCACCGTGTCGGAGTCGGCCCGCAGCACGGCGTTGTACCAGACGCTCGCCCCCTCGTGCAGGGTGACGGCGCCGATGACTCGGGAACCGGGCGCGAGGAAGGCGGACGGATCGATCTGCGGTGTTCGCCCCGGCAGCGCGAGCAGGGAGGAGTCGTGGGTCATGCTGCGACTCTAGTGCTCGCCGTGGGGCGTTCCCGGCTCCTTCGACGCCGCTCGCCCGGTCATGACCCCGGGTTAGCGATGCCTCATCTTCCTTGCGGAACATTCTGAGCTGAGTAGCGTTGATGTCATCAAGAAGCCGAACGACTCGAGGAGCACAAGATGAGCAAGGCACAGACCGTTTCCACCACCGCCATCGACCCGACCGTCGCCGCAGGTGCGGCGCAGTTCCTCTCCCCCGTCGTCCTCGGGCTCCAGGCCCTCACGATCAACGGCAAGCAGGCCCACTGGCACGCGCGCGGCGCGAACTTCGTGGGCGTGCACGAGCTGCTCGACACGATCGTCGCCCACGCGGGAGACTTCGCCGACACGGCCGCAGAGCGCATCGTCGCTCTGGGTCTTCCGATCGACGCTCGTGTCACGGCGGTCGCCGAGAAGGCCGGCGCGACGACGGTCGCCGCGGGCTTCGCACAGTCCGACGAGCTCATCCGCGCCGTGATCGCCGACATCGACGCGATCCTCGTCGACGTGAAGGCCGCGGTCGACGGTCTCGACGAGGTCGATCTCACGAGCCAGGACGTCGCCATCGAGATCCAGCGTGGACTCGAGAAGGACCGCTGGTTCCTCGTGTCGCACATCGCGGCCTGAGCCGTCTCG
>NZ_JALXPE010000088.1 GCF_025143365.1 Microbacterium sp. p3-SID336
ACCGCAGCGGGATGTCGATGACCACCTCAGTGCCCTCGCCCTCGCTGCCGCGCCACTCGATCGTCCCGCCCAGCTCGCCCTGGATGAGCGTGCGGATGATCTGAGTGCCGAGCCCCTGGCCGACCCGTCCCTCCGGCAGCCCGTGCCCGGTGTCGCGCACGCTCACGTGGAGGTGATCCTCCGTGCGCTGCGCGTCGATCGTGACGACGCCTTCCTGACCGGCCAGGCCGTGCTCGACGGCGTTGGTGACGACCTCGGTCAGCGCGAGCGCCAGCGGCGTCGCGTACTCGCTGGGCAGCACGCCGAAGCGTCCGGTCGACTGCGTGCGCGCCCGGGTGTTCGGCGCGGAGGCCACCTCGGCCACGAGCTTCAGCACGCGGTGGAACACCTCGTCGAAGTCGACCTTCTGTGTGAGCCCCTGCGCCAGGGTGTCGTGCACCACCGCGATCGCGTCCACGCGTCGCATCGCCTGCGTCAGCGCGTCCCTCGCCTCGTCCGAGTGCGTGCGTCGTGCCTGGATGCGCAGCAGCGAGGCCACCGTCTGCAGGTTGTTCTTCACCCGGTGGTGGATCTCGCGGATGGTCGCGTCCTTGGTGATCAGCTCCTGCTCCTGATGGCGGAGCTCGGACACGTCCCGGCACAGCACGATGGCGCCGATGCGGGTGCCGTGGTCCTTCAGCGGGATCGCCCGCAGCGACACGGTCACGCCGCGCGCCTCGATGTCCGTGCGCCACGGTGCGCGCCCGGTCACGACGACGGGGAGCGATTCGTCGACCTGCCGCGACGGCGGCACGAGACGGGTCGTCACCTCCGCCAGCGACTCCCCCTCCAGCTCGTCGTCGAATCCCATGCGATTGAACGCCGAGAGCGCGTTGGGGCTGGCGAACGTGGTGATGCCGTCGACGTCGATGCGGATGAGGCCGTCCGACGCCCGGGGAGCACCGCGACGCGGCGACGTCGGCGCCGCGGGGTCGGGGAAGCTGCCGTCCGCGATCATCCGGAACAGGTCGTTGGCGCACTCGTCGAAGGTGATCTGCTGCCGGGACGGCGTGCGCACCTCACCCAGGTTCGTGTGTCGGGTGACCACGCCGATCACCGTCGGCGCGGTGTCCTCGCCGCGCCGATCGACCACGATGGGCACCGCGCGCACGCGGGTGGGGGTCTCCTCGAACCAGTCCGGCGACGAGGAGTCGACGATCTCCGCGGAGTCGAACGCGCCCTGCACCTGAGTGCGCCACTGCGGCCGCACGCGCTCCCCCACGATGTCGCGATAGAAGAGGGTCGCGGCGCCGCTCGGGCGGGCGTGGGCGACGGCGATGAACGAACCGTCCTCGGTCTGGATCCACAGCACGATGTCCGCGGAGGCGAGGTCGGCCAGCAGCTGGCCGTCCCCGGCGAGGCGGTGCAGCCACTCGATGTCGTCGTCGGTCAGAAGGCCCTGGGTCTGGGCGAGATCGCTGAGGGTTGACACCTCCCCAGCCTAGGGGCCGCGACCTCAGAGAATGGCGAGCGACGTCGCGCGCCAGCGGCGGTCGAGCCCCTCCAGCCGGACCGCGACGGCCCTCGTGCGGCCGGGACCGGCGACCACGACCACGGCCTCCACGACGCCGTCGATGGGCTCCGTCACGCGCAGCGAGCGGATCACGAAGCGGGGACGCGCCGGCGGCACTCCGCGGGCGCTCCGTGCCCGTGCCGCGAGATTCGAGCGCGTGACCAGGCTGCGGTACGCGTCTTCGCTGAACCAACGAGCGAGCTGATCGAGGTCGCGCACGCCGGCCAGCACCTCGAGCACGCCCTGCGTGAGACGGCGCAGCAGCGGGGCCGGATCGGGGAGGTCGCTGGAGGGGGTGGGCTGCGGGGCGAAGTACTCGTTGAGCATCATGTCGATCTCTCGTCTCGGAGGTCAGCGGGTGGTCAGTCGAGCACGGCGGGAGCCCTCCCCGGGGGCGGTCGGCGAAAGTATGTGGATAACTCGTACACGGCGCGGGACCGGCCGCCTACGCTCTGTCGGGTGCACTGGGACCGCCTGTTCGAAGACCTCGAAGGCCAGCTCGCCTCGGAGTGGGAGGCCGAGCGCGCCGCCCTCGATGCCGAGTCCGAACGGCTCCGCATCGCGCGTCTCGACCTCAGGTCGCGCCTCCGGCTCCTCTGCGACACGGGCGCCGACGCGACGCTCGACCTGATGAACGGGCGCAGACTCCCCGTCACGCTGCAGTCCCTCGGCGTGGACTGGCTCGCCGCAGCATCCCGGGTCTCGCCGGACACGCGGGCGGCGTCCTCAGCCCTGCTGATCCCGCTGTCGGCCGTACTCGGACTCGCCGTCGATCACGGCATGCTGCTGACGAGTCTCGAGGAACGCGGTGGAGCCACGGGGAGCCTGCTCAGGGAGCGGATGACCCTCGGTTTCGTGCTGCGCGACCTCGCGCGCAGGCGCGTTCCGGTGCATCTCAGCTCTCTGGCGGGCGACGACGTGCACGGCACCATCGATCGTGCGGCGGCCGACCACCTCGATCTCGCCCTGCACGACACCGGCGAGTCGCGGCGCGCCGCGGCGGTCCAGGGTCACCGCATCGTGCCCTACGCCGCCCTCATCGCGATCCGGATGCCGGGCGATCAGCGGCTGTGAGCCGACGAGGTGCCCCACACCTCCGGGAAGCTCGCCGTCTGCGACTGCCGCCAGAGCGCCATCCGCCGCGCGTCCTCCGACTGTGCCGCCAGGTACTCCTCGATGCTGGCCTCCTCCACGCGCCAGCGCGCGGGAGAGCCCAGCTGCGCCCCACGCAGCCGTCCTTCGTGCACGAGCTCGATCACCTCGGCGATGTCGATGCCCAGCAGTTCGGCGATCTGGGCGGGGGCGAGGTAGCGCGACACGCGCGGCTCGGCAGCTGTCATACCGACAGTCTGGTGGAGGCGGTTCGCAGAGCGGGAAGCACCCCGACCTTGTGGATAACTGCCGGGCCGCGCGGGCGGGTTCTGTGACGATAGCGCCATGCCAACGCTCTCCCGCTCCCGCCGCGCATTCCGGGGCGACCTCCGCTTCGTGGTGGGGATCGTCCTCGTCATCGTCTCCATCGCCGGAGTCTGGTCCGTCATCTCCGCGGCGGATCGCGCCGCCCCCGTGCTGCAGGCGCGCCGCACCATCACACAGGGCGAGGTGCTCGCCGCGGAGGACTTCCAGGCCGTGGAGGTCGGGCTCGGCGCGGTGGCCGGTCAGTACGTCGTGCCAGGGCGGCTGAAGCCCGGCAGCATCGCGGCCAGGACCCTCACCAAAGGCGAGCTCCTTCCGCGCTCAGGGGTCACCGACGAGGAGGGGAACCACTCGACCACCGTCGTGGTGGAGAGCACCACCGGGATCCCCGCCGATGTCGAGGCGGGCACCGCGGTCGAGGTGTGGCAAGCACCACCGCGCGACGACGGCAGGACGTTCGACACGCCGCGCATCCTGGTGGGCGACGTCGTGGTCCGCAGCGTGCGGGAGCCGGAGGGGATGCTCGCCGAGAGCGGCACGGAGGTCGAACTGGTCATCGACCGCACCGAGGTGGGCGAGGTGCTGGCGGCGATCACCGGGGGCGCCGCGCTCTCGATCGTGCCCGTCGGTGCCCGCTCGTGACGACGGTCCTGATCGCCGTCCCGCCCCCTCGCGCCGCCGCACTGGCCGAGGAGCTCGAGTTGGAGGGCGTCGAGGCCATCACCGTGGCCGCCACGCCGGCGGGTGTCACAGAGCGCCTGGGCCGCGACATCGACGCCGCGGTCGTCCCGGCCACACGCGGCATGCTGACCGCCGCGCTGATCTTCGCCTGCGACCGCGCCGGGGTCCGCATCATCGCTCTCGGCGATGTCGACAACCGCGTGGCCGCGCGGCTGGGGATCGGCGCCACGCTCCCTTCTCTGGCCGCGGGCTGGGAAGTGGTCGCCGCTCTCGCCGCCGACGTCACCGGCCCCGCTTCGGCCTCGGTCGCTCCGTCCGCTCCGCATCGCGTCACGGCGATCTGGGGCCCGCAGGGCGCGCCGGGCCGTTCCACGGTCGCGATCCAACTCGCGGTCGAACTGGCGCGCACAGGCCGGACCACCGCCCTGGTCGACGCGGACACCGCGGCGCCCTCCCTGGCGCTGCTGCTCGGTCTCGGCGACGATGCGCCGGGCATCGCGGCGGCCTGTCGCCGCGCCGAGAGCGGAGGGCTCGACGCCGCCGAGCTCACCCGCCTCGCCGTACGCCTCGGCGCCGGCGGTGTCGAGCTCGATGTGCTGGCCGGGATCAACCGCCCGAGCCGCTGGCCGGAGCTGTCGTCGACCCGCATGCACGCCGCGCTGTCCGCGTGCCGCGCATGGACGGAGGAGACCGTCGTCGACGTCTCCGCGTCCCTCGACGCCGACGACGAGGCGACGTACGACGTCGTGGGCCCGCGCAGACACGCCGCCACGTCCGCGGTGCTGTGCGAGGCCGATCTGGTCGTGGCCGTCGCATCCGCCGATCCGGTCGGCATCAGCCGGTTCCTGCGCGATCACGCCGAGGTGCGCCGCCTGATCGGCACCACGCCGATCAGAGTGGTGGTGAACTCCGTGCGCCCCGGCCCCCTCGGCATCGATGCACGGGGACAGGTCCGCCGCACGCTGGAGCGCTTCGCCGGCATCACCGACGTGACCTTCCTGCCGTTCGATCAGCGCGCCGCAGACGCCGCCCTGCTGCACGCGCGACCCATGGCGGACGTGACGCCGCGGTCCGCCCTGGTGGCGGCGGTCCGACGGCTCGCGGTGTCGCTCTCCCCCGCCGGCGCCGCCGCTACTGCCGGTAGCTCGAGAGGAAGTTCCCGAGTCGCTCGACGGCTTCGCTCAGCACTCTCGGCTCTGGCAGGGTCACCAGACGCAGGTGATCCGGCGTCGGCCAGTTGAACCCCGTGCCCTGCACCAGCAGGATGTGCTCCGACACCAGAAGGTCGTACACCAGCTTGGCGTCGTCGCGGATCTCGTGCACCTCCGGATCGAGCCGGGGGAAGGCGTACAGAGCTCCCTGCGGCTTCACGCAGGACACGCCCGGGATCGCCTCCAGCCCCTCCCACGCGATGTCCCGCTGCTCGTGCAGCCGCCCTGTCGGCGCGATCAGCGCGTCGATGGACTGGACGCCCGACAGCGCCGCCTGTACGGCATGCTGCGCGGGGACGTTGGGGCACAGCCGCGTGGAGGCGAGGAGCGTGATGCCCTCGATGAATCCCTTCGCGTGATCCTGCGGGCCCGTGACGACCATCCACCCCGAGCGGTAGCCAGCGACGCGGTAGGTCTTGGACAGCCCGTTGAACGTCAGGCAGAGCAGGTCGGGGGCCAGTGTCGCGGTCGGGATGTGCACCGCGTCGTCAAAGAGGATGCGGTCGTAGATCTCGTCGGACAGCACGAGCAGCTGGTGCTCGCGGGCGATCTGAACCAGTCCCTCGAGGATCTGTCGCGAGTACACGACGCCGGTCGGGTTGTTCGGGTTGATGATGACGAGGGCCTTGGTGCGCGGCGTGATCTTCGACCTGATGTCCTCCAGGTCGGGCTGCCAGCCGTCCTCCTCGTCGCAGACGTAGTGCACGGGCGTGCCGCCGGCGAGACTCGTCATGGCGGTCCAGAGCGGGTAGTCGGGCGCCGGGATGAGCACCTCGTCTCCCTCGTCCAGCAGCGCCTGCATCGTCATGGTGATGAGCTCGGAGACGCCGTTGCCGAGGTAGACGTCGTCCGGGTCGAACCGCGGGAAGCCCTCGATCTCCTCATAGCGGCTGACCACGGCGCGCCGCGCCGAGACGATGCCCTTGCTGTCGCTGTAGCCGTGTGCGGTGGGCAGGGCGGCCAGCATGTCATGGACGATCTGATGCGGGGCGTCGAAGCCGAAGATCGCCGGGTTGCCCGTGTTGAGCTTGAGGATGCGGTGGCCCTCCGCCTCCAGTCGCGCCGCCTCGACGAGGGCGTTTCCGCGGATCTCGTACAGGACGTTCTTGAGCTTCGACGACTGGTCGAAGGTGCGCGATGGTGTCATCGATCAAGCCTACAGGGACGCGAAGAGGGCCAAACCGCACGGACTGGCCCTCTTAGCGGCGCTTGCGCCTACTTCTTCTTCTTGCTCTGTGCGCGCCGCTGCTCGCGATTCCCTGCGGCCGGTGCGGCGGCGTCGGTGCGCTGACCGAAGGCGCCGCGCGGCGCCTCCTCCGGCTCGGGCTGAGGCGCCTGGCTGCGGGCGGCGGCCTGACGCAGCCGATCGGTCGCCGCCTGCTGCACCTGTCCGCGGTCGTTGCGCACTTCGACCTCGCCGGCATCGTTCGCCGCCGAGTACTCCAGGCGCTGATCGCCGGCGTCGTTCGCCAGGCCCTTGGCCTCGACCTCGGCGGTCTCGGCGTCGCCGACGCGGCGCACCTCCACCTCGAGGTTGTACAGGTAGCCGACCGACTCCTCCTTGATCTGACCCATCATCGACTGGAACATCGCGTAGCCCTCGCGCTGGTACTCGATCAGCGGGTCGCGCTGCGCCATCGCCCGCAGGCCGATGCCGTCCTTGAGGTAGTCCATCTCGTACAGGTGGTCGCGCCAGCGGCGATCGAGGACCTGCAGCACCACGCGGCGCTCCAGCTCCCGCGTCGCGGCTTCGCCGAGGGACTCCTCGCGCTTCTCGTAGGCGATCTTGGCGTCGGAGAGCAGCTCACGGGTCAGGCCCTCGGCCGTGATCCCGCCCTTGCGCCCTGCCGCCTCGGAGACCACCTCGTCGATCGTGACGCCCACGGGGTAGAGCGTCTTCAGCTCGGTCCACAGCGCGTCGAAGTCCCAGCTCTCGTTGTGGCCCTCGCCGGTGTGGTCGCGCACGACGCCGCTGATCGCATCCTCGATGAAGTGCTGCACGCGGTCGGCGATGTCGTCGCCCTGGAGGATGTGCCGGCGGTCGGCGTAGATGGCCTCGCGCTGCCGGTTCAGGACGTCGTCGTACTTGAGGACGTTCTTGCGCATCTCGGCGTTGCGCGCCTCGACCTGCGATTGCGCGCTGCGGATCGCCCGCGACACGAGGCCGGATTCGATCGGCACGTCGTCCGGGAAGTTGGTGCGTGCCAGGATCGCCTCCGCGGCTCCGGACTGGAACAGGCGCATGAGGTCGTCGGTGAGGCTGAGGTAGAAGCGGCTCTCACCGGGGTCGCCCTGACGGCCGGAGCGACCGCGCAGCTGGTTGTCGATGCGTCGTGACTCGTGCCGTTCGGTGCCGAGCACGTAGAGCCCGCCCGCCTCGATGACCTTCTCCGCCTCCTCGGCGACCACGGCCTTCATCGCCTCGTAGGTCTCGTCCCACGCGACCTCGTACTCCTCCGGCGTCTCCACCGGGTCGAGGCCCTTGGACTTCAGCTCCTGCACCGCGAGGAACTCCGCGTTGCCGCCCAGCATGATGTCCGTGCCTCGACCGGCCATGTTCGTCGCCACGGTCACGGCGCCGAGGCGACCGGCTCTGGCCACGATCTCGGCCTCGCGCGCATGGTTCTTCGCGTTCAGGACCTCGTGCTTGACGCCCTTCTTGGCGAGCAGGCGCGACAGGTACTCGCTCTTCTCGACGCTCACCGTGCCGACGAGCACGGGCTGTCCGTTGGCGTGGCGCTCCGCGATGTCCTCGACGACCTGAGCGAACTTCGCCGTCTCGTTCTTGTAGACCAGGTCGGACTGGTCCTTGCGGATCATGGGCTTGTTGGTCGGGATCGGGATCACGCCGAGCTTGTACGTCGACATGAACTCCGCGGCCTCGGTCTCGGCCGTACCGGTCATGCCGGCGAGCTTGTCGTAGAGACGGAAGTAGTTCTGCAGCGTGACCGTGGCGAGGGTCTGGTTCTCGGCCTTGACCGGCACGCCTTCCTTCGCCTCGATCGCCTGGTGGATGCCCTCGTTGTAGCGACGACCGACCAGGATGCGGCCGGTGTGCTCGTCCACGATCATGACCTCGTCGTTCATCACGACGTAGTCGGTATCGCGCTTGAACAGGGCCAGGGCCTTGATGGAGTTGTTGAGGAAGGAGATGAGCGGCGTGTTGGCCGACTCGTACAGGTTGTCGATGCCGAGGTAGTCCTCGACCTTCTCGATGCCGGGCTCGAGCACGCCGACCGTGCGCTTCTTCTCGTCGACCTCGTAGTCCTCGCCGGCCACCAGGGTCCTCGCGATCTTCGCGAACTCGGCGAACCAGCGGTTGGCCTCCCCCGACGACGGGCCGGAGATGATGAGCGGGGTCCTGGCCTCGTCGATCAGGATCGAGTCGACCTCGTCGACGATCGCGAAGAAGTGCTCGCGCTGGACGAGGTCCTCCTTGCGCCACGCCATGTTGTCGCGCAGGTAGTCGAAGCCGAACTCGTTGTTCGTGCCGTAGGTGATGTCGGCGGCGTACTGCTCGCGACGCACCGCGGGGGTCTGACCGGACACGATGATGCCCGTCGACATGCCGAGAGCGCGATACACGCGGCCCATCAGCTCGGCCTGGTAGCTCGCGAGGAAGTCGTTCACCGTGATGACGTGCACGCCCTCACCCGCGATGGCGTTGAGGTAGGCGGGGAAGGTGGCGACGAGGGTCTTGCCCTCACCGGTCTTCATCTCGGCGATGTTGCCGAGGTGCAGCGCGGCGCCGCCCATGATCTGCACGTCGTAGGCGCGCATGCCGAGGGTGCGCTTCGCGGCCTCGCGGACCGCGGCGAACGCCTCGGGCATCAGCTGATCGAGCGTCTCGCCCTTCTCGTAGCGGGCGCGCAGCTCCACGGTCTCGTTGCGCAGCTCGTCGTCGGTGAGCTTGGAGATGTCCTCTTCCAGGGCGTTCACGGCCTTGACCACCTGATTGAGGCGGCGGATGACCCGTCCCTCGCCGGCGCGCAGCAGCTTCTCAAGAGGATTGGCCACGGATGTCTTCTCCCTGTCATTGGGTCATTCGCCGGCCGCCGTGAGGCGATCGCCAGGCATACTTTGCCATGTTACCGGTCTGTGACCTGCGCGTCGCCTGCAAGAGCGGCCACCGGCAATCCACCGATGGGTTGCCGGGTATGCATATACTCGGCTCTGCTTCCGTCCACCGTGCAGAGGAGACAGGTCATGTCCGTGCGTCAGAGCCTGCTGGCCATCCTCGACCAGGGACCCTGCTACGGGTATCAGCTGAGGCACGAGTTCGAACGCAGGACCGGCGCGACCTGGCCGCTGAACGTCGGGCAGATCTACAACACGCTCGAGCGGCTGGAGCGCGACGGGCTCGTGCGGCGAGGGGCCGCGGACGAGCACGGGCACGTCTACTGGCACATCACGCGCGAGGGCTCGGCCGAGGCCGCCCGCTGGCTGTCCACGCCCGTCGAGCGGACGCAGGCGACCCGCGAAGAGCTCGCGGTCAAGGTGGCCGTCGCCGCCACCCTCCCCGGCGTGGACGCTGCGGAGGTCATCGGCGCACAGCTCGAGGCCTCGTCACGCCGTCTGGAATCGCTGCGGGGCACGACGCCGCCCGACGCCGCGACGCCGGAGGGTCTCGCCTGGTCGCTCGTGGTCCACTCGATGGTGTTCGCGGCCGAGGCCGAGGTGCGGTGGCTCGAGCACACGGCGCGACGCCTCGCCGCGCACCCGCATCCGCAGATGGCGCTGCAGCTCGCCACGGAGCGTCCGAAGCGCGGCCGCCCCGTCAAGAGCGTGCAGCCGCGGCGACCGGAAGCCGTCGCCTGAGCGGGCTCCCCCGCCCGATTCGCGTTCGCCCGGAGCGGATGCCCAGCCCGCGCGTACACCGGGGAAACTAGGATCGGCTCATGGCTGGATTTTGGGGCAGACGCAAACGCGAACAGGAAGAGCTCGCCGCACAGGACGCCGACCTCGCGCGCCGCGCGGAGCAGGCCCTCGTCGGCGCCGACGAGCGCATCCGCACGACGGCGGACGAGCTCGCCTTCGCAGAGGCCGAGCTCGGTGAGTCGCTGACGGCCGACCTCAAGGCGGCGCTGACCTCCGTGCGCACGCATCTGCGTGAGGCGTTCCAGCTGCATCAGCTCAACCACGACGAGATCCCCGACACCGACGAGGAGCTGCGCACACGCAACGCCCGTATCCTCCAGCTGTGCGAATGGGCGGAAGACCTCCTCGACGAGAAGACCGCCGTGCTGGCCGAGTCAGTGGCGAAAGTGCGTCGCGCTCCCGAGATCATCGCCCAGGTGCGGGCCGAAGCCGCCGCGTTGAGCGCCCGCATTCCGCAGACCGATGAGACCGTCTCCCGCCTCTCTGCGCGCTACTCCGAGTCCGCGATGCACCAGATCACCGCGAGCGCGGCCGAGGCCGAGCAGCTGATCCGCTTCGCCACGCACAGCGCCGACATCTCCGAGCGCCGCCGTGCCGCGAAGCAGAACGAGGAGGCGAACCTCGCCCTGGAGACGGCGACGGAGGCCACCCGGCGCGCCGCGGCGCTGCTGGACGCGGTCGAGGACTTCGAGATCGAGGCGCTGCGCGCCGAGTCGACGCTGGCGGAGGTGATCGCGGATTCGCGGGGCGATCTGCTCGCGGCCCGCCACGCGCCCTCGGCTCCCGCCGTCGCCGACGCGGTCGCTGCGCTGCAGGCGGCGCTCGCCTCGCTGACCCCGTCCGGCCAGCCGAACGACCCCTTCGCCGAGCTCTCCCGCCTCCGCGCCGCGAACTCCGCGCTGGACGAGGCGATCGCCAAGGCCAGGCACCGCGCCGAGAACCCGCTCCCCTCCGTCGCCCAGGTGCAGCACGCGATCGACGACGCCGACCGCCAGCTCGGCGTCGCACGCGGCCTGATCGCCGGACACCGCGGATGGATCGGCGCCGATGCGCGCACGCGCCTGGCGGAAGCCGAACGGCTGCGCGTCGATCTGACCGACCTGCTGCCGGCGGAGGACACCCGCGAGGCCGCGCTGATGCAGGCACGCCGGGTCGCGCACCTTGCCTCCGAGGCGCTCCAGCTCGCCCAGCGCGACATCGACTCCTCGCGCCCGCAGGATCAGGACTGGGGCGGCGGGCCTCGCCGCGGCGGTGGCATGGGCGGCGGCGATCTCGCCTCCGGGATCCTCGGCGGCCTCGTGATCGGCAGCATCCTCGACGGCATCTTCGACTGA
>NZ_JALXPE010000089.1 GCF_025143365.1 Microbacterium sp. p3-SID336
CGCATCGCGGTCTTGCGGGTCTCGGCATCGAGCCGGGAGAGGAAGAGCTTGCCGTCCAGGTGATCGGTCTCGTGCTGCAGCGCCTGTGCGAGCAGCCCATCGCCCTCGAGCATCACCGGAGCACCGTCGAGGTCGATGCCCTCCACCCGGGCCCACGGGTGACGCAGCGCGTCGTGCCAGAGGCCGGGGACGGACAGACAGCCCTCCCCCGTCGGCTCCGGCTCGCCGCGTACCTCGGTCAGCACGGGGTTGAGCACATAGCCGATGTCGCCGTCGATGTTGTAGCTGAAGGCACGGAGCGCGACACCGATCTGCGGCGCCGCGACCCCTGCTCGCCCGGGGAGCTCGACCGTGTCGACGAGGTCGGCGACGAGAGCGCGGACACCGTCGTCGATCGCGTCGATCGGCGCGCACACCGTCCGCAGCACCGGGTCGCCGAAGATACGGATCTCACGGACCGCCATCAGGCCACCTTCGCCCGGAGGCCCTCGACCAGCAGCGCGGCGAGCTCGCGCGCGGCTGTGCGGGTCTCGGGAAGCAGGTTCGCGAACACGATGGTCCCGCCGCCCGCGATCTGCGGGTCGTAGGGCACCCGCACGACACTGCGCACCCGGGTCGCGAAGTGCGCCTGCAGCTCGTTGAGGCGCACCAGCGGGGTGCCGGGGGTGGACTGGTTGAGCACGACGATCGCATCGCGCGCCTGCTCCGTGTAGCCGTTCGTCTCGAGCCAGGTCAGGGTCTCAGAAGCCAGGCGTGCTTCGTCGACGCTCAGTCCCGAGACGATCACGAGCTGATCCGACAGGTCGAGCGTCGCGGACATCACCGAGTGGACGATGCCGGTTCCGGTGTCGGTGAGCACGAGGGAGTAATAGTGCGCTGCCACCGTGGCGACGTCGCGGTAGTCGCTGTCGCTGAACGCCTCCGCCACACGCGGATCCGCGTCGGAGGCGAGCACGTCCAGCCGGGTGGCATCGCGAGCGACGATCGCCGAGATGTCGTGATAGCCACGCACCTCATCGCGGATGCGGACCAGATCTCGGACGGACCGGCTGTGGTGGGGCCGCACGACGCGATCGGCGAGCGTTCCGCGGTCCGGGTTCGCGTCGACGGCGATCACCCTGTCCTCGCGGGCATCCGCCAACGCCATCCCCAGCAGGGCGGTGATCGTGGTCTTCCCCACGCCGCCCTTGCGCGACAGCACGGGCACGAAGCGTGCCCCGCCCACGAGGGGTGCCGCGATCCGCGCCGTGAGGGCCTTGCGCTCGCGAGCGCGGCGACCGTCGCCGATGTTGATGCGGCGGCCGGACACCGTGTACAGGAAGTGGCTCCAGCCACCCTCCGGCTCCGGCTTGCTGAACCGCTGCGGGTCGAGAAGGCGGTCCGCGGTGAGCAGATCCGCGGACTCCCGCGCGGACTCCCCGAGCTCGCCGAGGCGCTTCGAGGTGAGGGTCACGTCCGTCCGCGGGGCGGTACGGGCAGGCTGCGAGACGACGGACTTGTCGTCGGGAGTGGACATGGGGTTCTCCTTCCGAGCGGATCCCCGAGGGGTGAGGGCGGAGACGGCAGCCGCATCGGCGTCCGCCTTGGCGAGGAACCGCGCGGCCGCAGCCGCCTCGTCCGCCTCGCGCGCCGCCGGGTCTCCTCCTGGCGACGGCGGTTCGTCGATGCGGTCGGCGTCGCGCACCTCGATGGTCAGGCGCCGCGCGGGCGGTTCCTCGGCCTCGGCCCCCTCCTCGACCATCACGGCGACGACCGTGTCATCCCCGGTCGCGCCCTCCTCGGTCGGGACGACCTCGAGCGAGTCCGCGTCGGCAGCGCCATCCTCGACCGCGGAGACAGGGAGGGCTTCGTCCTCCGTCGTGACTGCGGCGGAGCCGACGTCAACGGAGCCGCCCCGCGCCGCATCGACGGAGTCATGCTCGGCGGCGACGCCCGCCGCGGCGTCGGGCCGCACGGGTTCGATCTCGACAGGGTCGCCCGTCGCGGGGCGATGCGGGACCGCGGAGTCCTCCACGGAATCGGCAGCCACGGCGTCGACCTGAACTGGATCGACGTCGCTGACATCGCCGACGGACTCGGCCCCGACCGGGGTGGCTCGCTCGTCGGATGCCGCGACCGTCTCCGAGGCGACGGGCCGCTCGCGGATGTCGGGCTCGCCCTGAACCGCCTCGGTCGCCTCGACCGCCCCAACGGACTCAACGGACTCGACGGACTCGACGGACTCGACAACGGTCACCGCCGGTCGCGCGACGGCCGGCGCCGGAAGCACGAGGTCCTCGATCACGAGGTCGCCGACGACCTCGCCGTCCACAACCTCGTCGTCCGACAGATCGTCGTCCTCTTCGATCGGCAGCGTCACTCGCACCTGCGCGGTCCCGCCGAGGATGCCGATGCCCGCCGTGTCGACGGACGCGGCGTCGTCCAGCACCCCCAGTGGGGAGTCGTCAGGGTCGTCGCTCTTCTTCGTGGTCACGTGTCACTCCCAGCCTGCGCGGGCCTCGGGTGCGCACGCGGTGCGCGGCCTCGCCCGCACAAGATTAGTGCGCCGGGCGGATCACGACCAAAAGATCTCCGGCGTCCACCTGCTGCGTCTCGGCGATCGCGAGCCGTTCGACGACGCCATCCACGGGAGAGGTGATGGCCGCTTCCATCTTCATCGCCTCGATCGAGGCGACCGCCTCACCCGCACGGACGGCAGCCCCGACCTCGGCTTTCAGCGTCACGACGCCCGAGAACGGCGCCGCCACCTGACCGGGGACGGAGGTGTCCGCCTTCTCGACCTCGTGCGCCTCGACGGACACCGAGCGATCGCGGACGAACACCGGACGAAGCTGCCCGTTGAGCGTGGTCATGACCGTCCGCATGCCCTTGTCATCGGCATCGCCGATCGCCTCCAGCCCCACGTAGAGCTGCACACCGCGGTCGATCTCGATGAGGTGCTCCTGACCGGTGACCAGGCCGTAGAGGTAGTCGCTGGTGTCGAGCACGGAGAGGTCGCCGAAGAGCTCGCGTCGCTCCTGGAACTCCGCTGTCGGCGCCGGGAAGAGCAGCCGGTTGAGCCGTGCCCGCCGCTGCGCGCTCGTGCCGGCGAGGTCTGCCTCGTCCTCCGCCGTGAGGGCGGTGAGCCCCGATCGCACAGACCGGCCGGCGAGCACCTTGGAGCGGAACGGCTCCGGCCAGCCGCCCGGCAGATCGCCGAGCTCGCCGGCCATGAAGCCCACGACCGAGTCGGGCACGTCGTACTTCTCCGGGTTGGCCTCGAAGTCCGCGGGGTCGGCCTTCACCGCAGCGAGATGCAGCGCGAGGTCGCCGACCACCTTCGACGACGGCGTCACCTTCGGCACGCGACCCAGGATGCGATCAGCGGCCGCATACATGTCCTCGATGAGCTCGAAGTCGTCGGCGAGACCGAGCGCCTTCGCCTGCTGCCTCAGGTTGGACAGCTGACCGCCGGGGATCTCGTGGTGGTACACCCGACCCGTGGGTCCGGGAAGACCGGACTCGAACGGCGCGTACTGACGGCGCACCGCCTCCCAGTACGGTTCGAGGTCCGACACGGCGGACAGCGAGATGCCGCTGTCGCGGTCCGTGTGCGCGAGCGCGGCCACGAGAGAGGACAGCGACGGCTGGCTCGTGGTGCCGGAGAGCGGCGCGGACGCGGCATCGACGGCATCCACCCCTGCGGCGCTGGCCGCGAGGAGCGTGGCGAGCTGTCCACCCGGGGTGTCGTGCGTGTGCAGATGCACGGGAAGGTCGAAGCGCTCGCGCAGTGCCGACACCAGCTTCGCCGCCGCGGCGGGACGCAGCAGACCCGCCATGTCCTTGATCGCGAGGATGTGCGCTCCCGCGGAGACGATCTGATCCGCCAGACCCAGGTAGTAGTCGAGTGTGTAGAGCTGCTCCGCCGGGTCGAGCAGGTCGCCGGTGTAGCACAGGGCGACCTCGGCGACCGCGGTGCCGGTGCTGCGCACCGCCTCGATCGCCGGGCGCATCTGCTCGACGTCGTTGAGCGCGTCGAAGATACGGAAGATGTCCACGCCGCCCGCAGCGGCTTCGGCCACGAACGCCTGGGTCACCGCGGTCGGATACGGCGTGTATCCCACGGTGTTCCGCCCGCGCAGCAGCATCTGGATCGCCACGTTCGGCAGCGCGGCGCGCAGCTTGTCGAGCCGCTCCCACGGGTCCTCCCCCAGGAATCGCAGTGCCACGTCGTAGGTCGCGCCGCCCCAGGCCTCGACGGAGAGCAGCTCCGGTGTGAGCCGGGCGAGGTAGGGAGCCGCGGCGACGAGGTCCTTCGTCCGCACCCGGGTGGCGAGGAGCGACTGATGCGCGTCGCGGAAGGTGGTGTCGGTGATCGCCAGCGCCGTCTGCTCCCGGAGGCTGCGGGCGAAGCCCTCGGGTCCGAGCTCCCGCAGCCGCTGGCGCGAGCCCGGAGCCGGCGCCGTCGTGAGATCGACCGCGGGGAGCTTCTCCACCGGGTCGATGACGCCGGGGTGAGCGCCGTGCGGCTTGTTGACAGTGACGTCGACGAGCCAGTTCAGGATCTTGGTGCCGCGATCCTTCGACGCCCGGCCGCGCAGCAGCTCGGGACGCTCGTCGATGAACGAGGTGCTGACGTCTCCCGCGATGAACGCCTCGTCGTCGAGCAGCGCCTGCAGGAACGGGATGTTCGTGGAGACGCCGCGGATGCGGAACTCCGCCAGCGCGCGGCGCGCGCGGGCGACGGCCGCCGGGAAGTCCCTGCCGCGGCAGGTGAGCTTCGCGAGCATGGAGTCGAAGTGCGGGCTGATCTGCGCACCCTGGTGCACGGTTCCGCCGTCGAGCCGGATCCCCGCGCCGCCGGGCGAGCGGTAGGTGGTGATCTTCCCAGTGTCGGGGCGGAACCCCTGGGTCGGATCCTCGGTCGTGATGCGGCACTGCAGCGCAGCGCCGCGCAGGTGCAGGTTCTCCTGCTGCAGTCCCAGCTCGGCGAGGGACATCCCGGCGGCGATCCGCATCTGGCTCTGCACGAGGTCGACGTCGGTGACCTCCTCCGTCACGGTGTGCTCCACCTGGATGCGCGGGTTCATCTCGATGAACACCACCTCGCCCGTGCGCTCCCCCGCCGTCTCCAGCAGGAACTCGACGGTTCCGGCGTTCTCGTACCCGATCGACCGGGCGAACGCGACCGCGTAGCCGTGCAGTGCATCGCGGATGTCGTCGTCCAGGTTCGGCGCCGGCGCGATCTCCACCACCTTCTGGTGCCGCCGCTGCACCGAGCAGTCGCGCTCGAACAGGTGCACGGTCTCCCCGGTCTTGTCGGCGAGGATCTGCACCTCGATGTGCCGCGGGCGCACCACCGCCTGCTCCAGGAACATGCGCGGATCCCCGAAGGCGCTGCCGGCCTCGCGCATCGCCTCGGCGAGAGCGGGTGCCAGGTCTCCGAGCGACTCGACGCGCCGCATGCCGCGCCCGCCACCCCCCGCGACGGCCTTCGCGAACAGCGGGAAGCCGATCTCCTCGGCCTGCGCCAGCAGCTCGTCGACGTCGTCCGAGGCCTCGGTCGAGCGGAGCACCGGCACCCCCGCCTCGATGGCGTGCCGCTTGGCCTCGACCTTGTTCCCGGCCATCTCCAGCACCTTCGCCGGCGGGCCGATGAAGACGATGCCGTTCGCGGCCGCCTTCTCCGCGAGCTCCGGGTTCTCCGAGAGGAAGCCGTAGCCCGGGTAGATGGCGTCTGCTCCGGACTCCAGAGCGACGCGGATGATCTCGTCGACGTCCAGGTACGCACGGACGGGGTGCCCCCGCTCGCCGATCTCGTACGCCTCGTCGGCCTTCAGCCGATGCACCGAGCCGCGATCCTCGTGCGGGAAGACGGCGACGGTGCGCGCCCCCACTTCGACAGCCGCTCGGAATGCTCGGATCGCGATCTCGCCGCGATTGGCCACAAGGATCTTTCGGAACATGCACACCTCTGAGAGCTCGATGCACGGCGAAAGCGCGCGCATGGGGCGGGGCTGAGTGTTCCCCCAGCCTAGGGGAAGGTAACGTGGTGTCCGTGCACGTACTCAGCGTCAGCTCTCTCAAGGGGGGCGTCGGCAAGACGACCGTGACACTCGGGCTGGCCTCCGCGGCTTTCGCCCGGGGCGTCCGGACTCTCGTCGTCGACCTCGATCCGCAGTCCGACGTCTCCACGGGGATGGACATCCAGGTGGCAGGACGACTCAATGTCGCCGACGTCCTGGCGAACCCCAAGGAGAAGACCGTCCGGCAGGCGATCACCTCCAGCGGCTGGGCCAAGGTCCACCCCGGCACCATCGACGTGATGATCGGTAGCCCGTCGGCCATCAACTTCGACGGACCCCACCCGAGCGTGCGCGACGTCTGGAAGCTCGAGGAGGCGCTGGCAGCGGTCGAGGCCGACTATGACCTCGTACTCATCGACTGCGCCCCCTCCCTCAACGCCCTGACGCGCACCGCGTGGGCCGCGAGCGACCGCGTCATGGTCGTGACCGAGCCCGGCCTGTTCTCCGTCGCCGCCGCCGACCGTGCGCTGCGTGCCATCGAGGAGATCCGCCGCGGTCTCTCCCCCCGGCTCCAGCCGCTCGGGATCGTCGTCAACCGCGTGCGCCCCCAGTCGATCGAGCACCAGTTCCGCATCAAGGAGCTCCGCGACATGTTCGGCCCGCTCGCGCTGTCCCCTCAGCTCCCCGAGCGCACGTCGCTGCAGCAGGCGCAGGGCGCCGCGAAGCCGCTGCACATCTGGCCCGGTGACTCCGCGCAGGAACTCGCCGCCGACTTCGACCAGCTGCTCGACCGGATCATCCGCACCGGACGCATCCCCGTGCCGGAGAACGGTCCGCAGAGCTGACACCACGCACAAGAAACGGCCATCCTCGTCGAGGGTGGCCGTTCTGCATGTGGGCCGGGAGGCGGCCTCTGGTCAGGCGGAGCGCTTGGCGCGACGGGCGGACAGCTCGTCCACCGGGTCGGGCGCGGTGGCGTCGAAGGCGACGAGCGTCGACTCCACCTCACGGAGGACCTTGCCCACGGCGATGCCGAAGACGCCCTGCCCGCGGCTGACCAGGTCGATCACCTCGTCGTTCGACGTGCACAGGTAGACAGAGGCTCCGTCGCTCATGAGCGTGGTGCCGGCGAGGTCTCTGATGCCGGCACGGCGGAGCTCCTCCACGGCGGTGCGGATCTGCTGCAGCGAGATGCCCGTGTCGAGAAGGCTCTTCACGAGCTTGAGGACGAGGATGTCGCGGAAGCCGTAGAGACGCTGCGACCCGGAGCCGTTCGCGCCGCGAACCGTCGGGACGACGAGCTCGGTGCGGGCCCAGTAGTCGAGCTGGCGGTAGGTGATCCCGGCCGCACGAGCGGCGACCGCACCGCGGTACCCGACCTCGTCGTCCATGGCCGGAAGACCGTCGGTGAAGAGGAGTTCGGGCACGAACCGCGGGTCGCCTGCGAGCTCATCCGCATTCATCTGAAATCCTCCCTGGAACGGTTATCTCCACGGTAGAGCAGTGCCCCGGCACCGGCAACGACATCCGGATGACGCCGAAGGTGTGTCGCAATCAGTTCGTTACGAAAGGATGCGGGACAGCGCATCCTTCACGAACAGCGATCGCACATCGTCGATCCTCGTCGCGAGTTCGGGGGCCAGCTCGTTCGCTCGTGCGCGCGATGCGGCGTCGGTGCGCCGCAAAAGCGTCGACAGCGCCGACTCGATGAGGGACACCTCGCGCTCGGCTCCCTGTCGCAGCGAGCGAAGGTGGCGCGGTTCGATGCCGTGCCTGTCGAGCGCGACGAGCCCGCGCAGCAGCGCCACCGTGGACTCGGGGTAGCTCTCCTGAGCCGTGATCACGCCGGTGCTGATCGCGTCGTTGAGCAGCTGCGGACCGGCGCCGGCGGCCGCCAGCAGCTCGTCGCGCCGGTAGCGGCGCGGGGCGGGTGCGATGGAGGGCGGCGGCGCGAGAGAGGCCGCGTCACCGGAGGCCTCCGCCTCGTCGAGCTGCTCGCGGATCACGCTCAGCGGAAGATAGTGGTCGCGCTGCAGGGTGAGCCCGAGCCGCAGTCGCTCGATGTCGGCCGCGGAGAACTTGCGGTAGCCGGACTCCGTGCGGGACGGGCGGACGATGCCCTGCACCTCGAGGAAACGCAGCTTGCTGGAGGTCAGGTCGGGGAACTCGGGCGTGAGACGGGCGAGCACCTGACCGATACTCAGCAGGCCCGCGGACGCCGAGCGTTCGCGGGCGGAGGTCACCGCCATCAGGCGTTCGCCGCGCGATCGAGGGGCGAGGCGAAGAAGTTCAGCCGGAACTTGCCGACGCGCAGCTCGGATCCGTCGGCGAGGGGGCTGCGGTCGACACGCTCCCCGTTCACATAGGTGCCGTTGAGCGAGCGCTGGTCGATGATCTCGAAGGACGTGCCGTTGCGGGTGATCTCCGCGTGACGACGGGAGACCGTGACGTCGTCGAAGAAGATGTCGGCCTCGGGGTGGCGCCCCACCGTGGTCACGTCGGTGTCGAGGAGATACCGGGCTCCGGCGAGCGCTCCCGACCGGACGAGCAGCAGCGCGGACCCGGACGGCAGCGCCGCGATGGCCGACTGCTCGACATCTGTCAGCTCCACGCCGAACGGCACGAAGGAGAGGTCGGAGTCATGTCCGAACGTCTGCGTCACATCGTGCTTCTGGTCGCCGGAGCGATGGATGGCGGCTTCACCGGCCGGTCGGCTGTCGCTGTCTGTCACTGTGCCCTCCTGACTGTCCAGACTAACCGATGCGGAGGGCCTGGCGGGAGGCCCGCCTCGGCACTCAGCCCCTGCATACCGGTGATTCATAGGCTGGACTCGTGAAGACCAAAGCCCTGCGCCGTCCCGCCACCCCGATCGCCCTCGCGGGAGCACTCCTCGCCGCCTTCCTCGTGCTCGTCTCGCCTCTCTCGGCCTCGGCCCACGACGCCCTCGTCTCGTCGTCGCCGGCGGCGGACAGCTCGGTCGAGACCGTGCCGTCCGACCTTACTCTCACCTTCAGCGCCAAGCTGATCGACGGCGAGGGGGCCACCGAGGTCGTCGTCACCGCTCCCGACGGCACGAACGTCGCCGAGGGCGCACCGACCGTGGAGGGAGCCGTCGTCACGCAGCCGCTGCGCGGATCCGGTCCCGCCGGTGAGTACGGCGTGGTGTGGAAGGTCGTCTCCAGCGACGGGCACGCCACGTCGGGCGAATTCTCCTTCACCGTGACGACGGGTGACGAGGCCGCGGCGACGACGGAGCCGTCCACCAGCCCGAACGCGGTCCCGACGACCGAGCAGACGGCGACGCCCGAGGTCACCGCCACCCCCGCCCCCGAGCCGAGCGACTCCGCCGACGGCTCGGCCTGGATCTGGATCCTCGCGATCATCGGCGCGCTCGTGGTCATCGCCGTGGTCATCTGGCTCGTCATGCGCGGTCGCCACGGCACCCCGCCGGCCGGTTCCGACGCCCCGTCCGAGCGATAGGCTTAAGGCATGCCACACTACGACGTCGTCATCCTTGGTGCAGGTCCTGGCGGATACGTCGCTGCGGTTCGCAGCGCACAGCTCGGCCTGTCCACCGCGATCATCGAGGAGAAGTACTGGGGCGGTGTGTGCCTCAACGTCGGCTGCATCCCCTCCAAGGCCCTCCTGAAGAACGCGGAGCTCGCGCACACCCTGAAGCACAAGGCCGACTTCTTCGGCATCTCCGGTGACTTCACGATCGACTACGGCAAGGCGTTCGACCGCAGCCGGGTCGTCGCGGACGGTCGCGTCAAGGGCATCCACTTCCTCATGAAGAAGAACAAGGTGACCGAGTACGACGGCCGCGGCACCTTCACCGGCCCGAAGGCCATCTCCGTCGCGAAGTCGGACGGCTCCACCGAAGAGGTCACATTCGACAACGTGATCATCGCCACCGGCTCGAAGGTGCGGCTGCTCCCCGGCGTGCAGCTCAGCGACAATGTCGTGACCTACGAGGAGCAGATCCTCTCCCGTGAGCTCCCCGAGTCGATCGTCATCGTCGGCGCCGGCGCCATCGGCATGGAGTTCGCCTACGTCATGACGAACTACGGCGTGAAGGTCACGATCATCGAGTTCCTCGACCGCGCGCTTCCCAACGAGGACGCCGACGTCTCGAAGGAGATCACCAAGCAGTACAAGAACTACGGCGTCGACATCCTCACCTCGACCAAGGTCGAGTCCGTGGTCGACAACGGCTCGTCCGTCACCGTCACGTACACGGGCAAGGACGGCCAGCAGTCGTCGATCGAGGCCGGCAAGGTGCTCATGTCGGTCGGCTTCGCTCCGAACGTCGAGGGCTTCGGGCTCGACAAGACGGGCGTGAAGCTGACCGAGCGCGGCGCCATCGACATCGACGACCACATGCGCACCAACGTCGAGGGCATCTACGCCATCGGCGACGTGACCGCCAAGCTGCAGCTCGCCCACGTCGCGGAGGCGCAGGGTGTGGTCGCCGCCGAGACCATCGGCAAGGCGGAGACAATGACGCTGGGCGACTACCGCATGATGCCGCGGGCGACCTTCTGCTCGCCGCAGGTGGCGTCGTTCGGACTCACCGAGCAGCAGGCGAAGGACGAGGGGCGCGAGATCAAGGTCGCGACCTTCCCGTTCATGGCCAACGGCAAGGCGCACGGCCTCGGCGAGCCCGTCGGCTTCGTCAAGCTCATCGCCGACGCCGAGCACCTGGAGCTCATCGGGGCCCACATGATCGGCCCCGACGTGTCCGAGCTGCTGCCGGAGCTGACCCTCGCGCAGAAGTGGGACCTCACGGCCCTCGAGCTGGCACGCAACGTGCACACGCACCCGACCCTGTCGGAGGCGCTGCAGGAGGGCTTCCACGGCCTCGCCGGCCACATGATCAACTTCTG
>NZ_JALXPE010000009.1 GCF_025143365.1 Microbacterium sp. p3-SID336
AGCCGTCAGGCGCGAGAAGCGCCGTCCGCTCCGTCGTCGAGCAGCTTCCGTGCGGCCGCGGCCTCCGCGGCGGGAGTGTTCGCTCCCACCGCGGCCCCGGCGATGACGTCCTCCGCCTGCTCCTGCGCGCTCTCGTCGTCGGCCTCGCCCGTGACCACGACCGGCGTGGAGCCGGTGAGGGCCTCTTCCGCGTCGAGGTCGGTCGCCGCCTGCTCGAACTGCGACTGGTACAGCCGCCAGTAGGCGCCCTGCGCGGCGATGAGCTCGTCGTGCGTGCCCTTCTCCACGATGTCGCCGTGCTCCATCACGAGGATGAGGTCGGCGTCGCGGATGGTCGACAGCCGGTGGGCGATCACGAACGACGTGCGCCCCTGTCGAAGTGCGGCCATCGCGTGCTGCAGCAGCAGCTCGGTGCGGGTATCCACGGCCGAGGTCGCCTCGTCCAGGATCAGGATCGACGGCTGCGCGACGAACGCCCGGGCGATCGTGATCAGCTGCCGCTCACCGGCCGAGACGTTGGACGCGTCCTCGTCGAGCACCGTGTCGTAGCCCTCGGGGAGCGCATGCACGAAGCGGTCCACGTACGTGGCCCTGGCTGCGGCGAGCACTTCCTCGTCGGTCGCCGTCGAGCGGCCGTAGCGGATGTTCTCGCGGATGCTCCCGGCGAAGAGCCACGGATCCTGCAGCACCATGCCGGTGCGCGAACGGAGGTCGTCGCGGGTGATCTGCGAGATGTCCTGGCCGTCGAGCGTGATGCGCCCGCCGCTGAGCTCGTAGAACCGCATGATCAGGTTGACCAGCGTGGTCTTGCCCGCACCGGTCGGCCCGACGATCGCGACCGTCTGCCCCGGCTCCACCCGGAACGACAGGTCGGTGATGAGCGGCCGCTCGGGTGTGTACGAGAAGGAGACGTTCTCGAACTCGATGACGCCCTTGCCGTCCGTGAGCGCCGGGGCGTCCGCGTCGTCCGGCTCCTGCTCGTCGGCGTCGAGCAGGTCGAACACCCGCTCGGCCGATGCGGTGCCCGACTGCACGACCGCGGCCATGCCACCCAGCTCGGACAGCGGCTGTGTGAACTGCTGCGAGTACTGGATGAAGGCCTGCACGTCGCCGAGCCGCAGCTGGCCGTTCGCCACCATGAGCCCGCCGAGCACCGCGATGCCGACGTAGGTGAGGCTGCCGACGAAGGTCATGGCCGGCATGATGATGCCCGACAGGAACTGCGCCCTGAAGCTCGCCTGGAACAGCTCCTCGTTCTCGGCCTTGAACTTGTCGAGGGCGTCCTGCTCACGGCCGAACACCTTCACGAGCGCGTGACCGGAGAAGGCCTCCTCGACGCGGGCGTTGAGTCGCCCGACCTTGCGCCACTGCGAGCCGAACGCCTTCTGCGAGCGCGGGCCGATGACGCCGAAGATCACGCCCATGAGCGGCAGGGCGACGAGGGCGACGAGAGCCAGCTGCCACGAGATGGAGAACATCATCACGAGCACGCCCACCACGGTCAGCACGGCCGTCAGCGCGCCCGAGAGCGACTGCTGCATGGTCTGTGTGATGTTGTCGATGTCGTTCGTGACGCGCGAGATCAGCTCACCGCGCTGCACCTTGTCGAAGTAGGACAGCGGGAGACGGTTGATCTTCGCCTCGACGGCCTCGCGCAGACGCCACATCGTGCGGACCATGATCACGTTGATCACGTATCCCTGCAGCCAGCTGAGGAAGGCGGCCAGCACGTAGATCCCGAGCACGGCGGCGATCACCCAGCGCAGCGCATCGAAGTCGATGCCGTCGCCGACGGCGAAGTCGCCCAGCGCCGAGACCTGGTTGGCGAAATCGGTCTGCCCGGCGCCGCGGAGAGCGTCGACGACCACGTCCTGCGGGGTCCCGGCGGGGAAGCCGGGGAAGTCGCCGTTCGGCTGCCCGAGCTGGAGGGAGATGAAGCCGCGGTAGACGATGTTCGTCGCCTCGGCCAGCACCTTCGGCGCCGCCACGGTCAGCACGACGCCGATCGCCCCGAGGATCGACACGAACACGAACCAGACGGCCGACGGCTTGAGCAGCCCGATCATCCGGGCGAAGCTCGGGCCGAAGTTGTCGGCCTTGCCCGGAGCGACGCTGTCCCAGCCGCCGCCGTTCTGGCGCGCTTGCTCGGCGAGGTCCGCCTCGTACTGCTCCTCCGGGGTGAGCTCGCGCTCGACGGTCTCGGCTGCGGCGGAACCGCGCGTGCGCTTCGATGCGGCCTTGGTGTTCTTCTGCGCGCTCATGCGTCCACCCCCAGCTGCGACTCGACGATCTCGCGGTATGTGTCGCTGGTCTGCAGCAGCTCCTCATGCGTGCCGACGCCGACCATGGTCCCGCCCTCGAGCACGACGATGCGATCGGCGTCGGTGATGGTGGAGACCCGCTGCGCCACCACGATCTTGGTGACGTGGGGCAGCTCTCGCCACAGCGCCTGCCGGAGCCTCGCGTCGGTGGTCAGGTCGAGCGCCGAGAACGAGTCGTCGAACACCAGCACCTGCGGCTGATGCACGATCGCGCGCGCGATCGCCAGACGCTGCCGCTGGCCGCCGGAGACGTTCGTGCCGCCCTGGGCGATGCGAGAGTCGAGCCCGTCGGGCATCTCCTCGACGAAGTCCCGCCCCTGAGCGATCTCCAGCGCGTGCCAGAGTTCCTCGTCCGTGGCGTCCTCGCGGCCGTAGCGCAGGTTCGAGGCGACGGTGCCGGTGAACAGGAACGGTCGCTGCGGCACGAGGCCGATGCTGTCCCACAGGGCTTCGACGTCGGCGTCGCGCACATCGGTGCCGCCCACGTGGACGGACCCGCCCGACACGTCGAACAGACGCGGGATGAGCGAGACGAGAGTGGTCTTGCCGGATCCGGTCGATCCGACGATCGCCACCGTCTCCCCCGGCTGCGCGGCGAAGCTGATGCCGGTGAGCACCGGCGCGTCCGCTCCGGGATACGTGAACTCGACGTCGTCGAACGCGACCGCACCGGGCATGGGGAAGGCCGTGACGCCGTCGGCGGGCCGCACCATGCTCGACTCGGTGTTCAGCACCTCGCCGATCCGCTCGGCGGAGACCGCGGCGCGCGGGATCATCATCGCCATGAAGCTCGCCATGATGACGCCGCCCATGATCTGGCCGATGTACTGCATGAAGGCGAACAGGGTGCCCACCTGCACGGTGCCGTTGTTGACCTCGATGCCGCCGAACCAGATGACGGCGACGACGGTGACGTTGAGGATGAGCATGAACAGCGGGAACAGGAGCACGAACAGCGAGCCGACCTTGCGCCCGACGACCATGATGTCGGTGTTGGCCTCGCGGAACCGCTCCTCTTCGATGCGCTCGCGCACGAAGGCCCGCACCACGCGCACGCCGGTGAGCTGCTCGCGCATGACCCGGTTCACGTTGTCGAGCTTGCCCTGGTAGCTGCGGAACAGCGGCACCATGCGGCCGATCACGAGGGCGGCGAGCAGCAGGAGCACGGGGACGGAGACGGCGATCAGCCAGCTGAGCCCCGCGTTGGTCTGCACGGCGAAGATGATGCCGCCGATCGCGAGCAGCGGGGCGGTGACCAGCATGGTCGCGCCCATCATCGCCAGCATCTGCACCTGCTGCACGTCGTTGGTGTTGCGGGTGATCAGGGATCCGGCGCCGAACTGCGAGACCTCGCGCTCGGAGAAGCCGCTGACCTTGCCGAAGACGTCGGCGCGGATGTCCCGCCCCGCGCCCATCGCGGCGCGGGCGGCGAAGAAGGTGGCGATGACCGACGCCACGATCTGACCCAGCGACACGGCGAGCATGAACAGGCCGGTGCGCCAGATGTAGGCGGTGTCTCCCTGCGCGACGCCCTTGTCGATGATGTCGGCGTTCAGGCGCGGGAGGTAGAGGGTGGCTGCCGCACTGGCGAACTGGAACACCAGCACGGCCAGGAGGAGCCACTTATATCGGGAGAGATAGCGGAGGAGGATTTTTCCCAGCACAGGCGGACTTTCTCGGAGGAGGAGGGGGTGGGTCCACCGGCAGACGGATGCCGACCGACGACGGGCCACAAGACAGAGTGCCACGAAGCGGGGACATTCGGATCCCCCTCGGGGAGGACCTTCGCTGACAGCGAACCTCTTGCGGCGGCATCAGCCGTTTTCTGCACCGCGGCGAACAACACGGACCGGGTGCCGCGGGCCGATGTCGCGCCCGCTCCCTCGGCCGCGACCGCTCAGAACAGCGCGGGCTGGGGCACGTACGCGCGCGCCGCGGCCCCCGCGTCGGGCTCGAGCTCCGCGAGCGTCGCCGGCTGCCACTTCGGGTTCCTGTCCTTGTCGACGAGCTGCGCCCTGATGCCCTCCACCAGATCCGGGTGCTCGTTCACGAACCACATCACCCGTCGGTACTCGCCTTCCAGCGCGGCCCGCAGCCCCGGCAGCGCCCTCGCCTCGCGCACCGCGTCCAGCGTGACGGCGAGTCCGGTGGGCGCGAGCCCCTCCAGGAGCTCCGCGGTCGCAGCGGCCTCCTCCGTGCCCGCGGCGTGCAGCCGCGCCAGGATCTCGTGCACCGTGTCGGCGGAGAACACCTCGTCGATCCACTCACGCGCCGCCGGCAGCTGCGACGGCTCCGGTGTCTCGTCGAACAGCAGCACGATCTCGCTCGGACTCGTGGGGTCGGCGCGGAACGCCAGCGCCTCGCGCAGCGCGTCGAGCCGATCGGACGGCACGAAGTGGTCGGCGAACCCGAGATACACCGCATCGGCACCGCTCATGGTGGCGCCGGTGAGGCCGAAGTACTCGCCGAGCCTCCCCGGTGCGCGTCCCAGCAGCCAGGTGCCGCCGACGTCGGGCGTGAATCCGATCCGCGTCTCCGGCATCGCGAGCCGCGAGCGCTCGGTGACCACGCGGATCGCCGCGTGCCCCGCGAGCCCGATGCCACCTCCCATGGTGATGCCGTCGGCGAGGGCGACCACGGGCTTGGGGTACTCGGCGATCATCGCGTTCATCGCGTACTCGGCCCGGAAGAACTCGGCGGAGCGCTCGGGGTGGCCGGAGACGATCTGCGCGTGCAGTCGACGCACGTCGCCGCCCGCGCACATCCCGCGCTCGCCGGCGCCGTCGATCAGCACGATCTGCACGTCGGAATCGTCGCGCCAGGCGACCAGCGCCCGCGTGATCTCGGCGATCATGTCCTCGTCCAGCGCGTTGATCGCCTCGGGACGGTTGAGCGTGAGCCGACCAAGCGCTCCTTCCGTGCGAACGAGGACACGGGAGGCGGCGGCGGTATCGGTCACGCGTGCCAGGCTACCTCGTCACCAGGGGTGGTATTCCGCACGAAATGCGGGATCCGGGGCCGATTTCCGGCAGGATAGGGGGAACTGCCCACCCGCAACGAGAGGTCCCGGATGCCCGAAGGACAGGTGCTCGAGTTCACGAACGTGACGAAGCGCTTCAACGAGCTGACCGCCGTCTCGGACTTCTCCGCCCGCGTCGAGCCCGGCGCTGTCACCGCGTTCCTCGGCCCGAACGGGGCAGGCAAGACTACGACGCTGCGCATTCTCCTCGGTCAGGTGCGTGCCACGTCCGGCACCGCCACGATCGGCGGGGTCGCGTATCCGGAGCTTCGCCAGCCGCTGCGCACGATCGGATCGGTGCTGGAGGAGACCGTCTACCGGCCGCGCCGCACCGCCGCGCGGCAGCTGACCATCGCCGCGAAGGCCAACGGCATCCGGCTGTCCCGCGTCGACGAGGTGCTGTCCCTCGTGGGGCTCGACGGCGAGGCCGACTCCCGCATCGGCGGCTTCTCGCTCGGCATGCGCCAGCGTCTCAGCGTCGCCGGCGCCCTGCTCGGCGATCCCGGAGCGCTGGTCTTCGACGAGCCTGCCAACGGCCTCGACCCGGAGGGCATCCGTTGGATGCGCCTGCTCATGCGGCGCCTCGCGGACGAGGGCCGCACGGTGCTGGTGTCCTCGCACGTGCTCAGCGAGATCGAGCAGGTGGCCGACCACGTGCTCGTGCTCTCCAAGGGGCGGCTCGTCCTGTCCAGCGGCATCGAGACCCTCGCGGACCCCGCCGGCGGCGCAGTGGTCGTCGACGCCGTGGACCGCGAGGCCCTCACGACGGCTCTGACGACCGCGGGCTTCGACGTCGAGGTGCTGCGCGGCGGTCTGACCGTGCGCGGCGGCGACGCGACCACGGTGGGTGCGGTCGCGGCCGAGGCCGGGATCGCCCTGAGCACGCTGGTGCAGCGGGGCCCAACGCTGGAGGACGTCTTCATCGACCTGATGCGCGGCGGCCGCTTCGGCTCCGCACCCTCCGCGACGGCATCGCTGGATGCGCCGACGGCGGAGGGCACCGCCGGCGGAGCCGCCGATGCCGGTGTCGCCGCCGCAGCACTCGCCGCCGGAGGCGCGGCCGCTCTGGCCGACGACCTCAGCGCCGAGCGCCTGCCCGACGGAGCAGAGACGGCAGCGCACGACGAGGCCGATGGCAACTCTGAGCAGTCGGGTCCCGACGTGCCGGATGCCGACGTGACGAGTGCCGATGTCGCGGATGCCGACGCGACGGGCACCGACGCAGCGGGCACCGACGCGACCGATGTCGACGTGGCTGCCGTGGATGGCGGCGCAGCCGCAGGGGCGGCAGCAGCTGAGGCCGAGGGCGCCGGGTTCGCCGCCGGCGCCGGGTTCGTCGGAGGCGTCGCGCCGACCCGCCGGGCGGCTGCGGCCTACCGCGCCGAGCACGCCACGGACGCGTCGGCCGACCAGGAGTCACCCGCGCGCAGCGCCGACCACGGAGCCTTCGGTGACACCGACTCCGCTCACGGGGCGGTCTCCGCCGAGGACGATTCCCCCGCAGGCGGGGCCGCGGTCGACGCGGACTCGCAGGTGACCGCCGACGCCTCCCTCGACCCTGCCGATGAGGCGCCCGCAGAGGATGCCACCTCGCAGGAGATCGCCGCCTCGCACGAGGCCGACGCGCATGCCACCCTCAACGAGGCCGACGCCTCCGACGCGGACGATGCCGACGCCCGCACCGCGGACGTGAGCCAGGACTCCGTCGAGAGCGGGATCGACGACGCCGATCACGCGTCCGCGGACGACACCGCGGGCGAGGTCATCGCCGAGGTGACGATGGCGGACCACACGCCGGGTGTCGTCGCGGTCGAAGAGGCCACGCCTGCCGTGACGCTGGCCGACGCCGCTCCCGGCGATACGGAGCGCGAAGAAGCAGACGAAGACGCGGGCGCCGACGCGACCGCGGGCGACGCACAGCCGGCACGCTCATTCGACGAGATCCTGTTCGGCGCTGCACCGTCTCCGACTCCGGTCGATGAACCGAGCCAGGCGGTGGCCGACGTGTTCGCCACCACGCCCGACGATTCCTCGGCTGCCACCGTGGACGCGGATCACTCCGACGCGAGCGCCTCTGACGCCTTCGGCGACGACGAGGGTGCGCCGGAGGACGACCACGCGGGCGTCGAGTTCTTCGCCGATCTCGACGGCGCGCTCGTCGAGGACGACACTCCGCAGGACGCAGGCTCCGACGCCGAGATCGATCACACCAGCGGCGACGGCGACTCCCCCGCCGATTCTGCCCGCACCGCCCTCACGGACGATGCACCGATCGACAGCGACGCCGCGACGGACACCGGCGACGCACACACGCACGATGCAGCGGGCGACAGCCACGCCGCGACGGACGCCGGAGACGGACACACGTACGACGCAGCGGGCGACAGCGACTCCGCGACGGACGCCGGCGACGCACACACGCACGACGCAGCGGGCGACAGCGACTCCGCGACGGACGCCGGCGACGGACACCTGCAGGGTGCAGCAGGCGCTGAGGACGAGGACCCGGCGGATCCAGACGGCACTCGGAACTCCGACTGGTCGGGCACCGAGACGGCGACTCCTTTCGACGCCACGCGATCGCTGTCCGATGACGAGGACGACCCCCGCGCGGCCTCCGTGAGCTCGATGCTCTCGGCCGCAGCGCGGGCCTACTACGAGGACGAGCCACGGGACTACCCGTTCGCTTCGGCGGATGAGGCCGCCAGGGCGGGTGAGGGAGCCCATTGGAGCGTCGCCTCCACAGGCGTGATCGACACCGTGCCCCTTTCGGAGCCCGCCAGCGACACCACCGCTGACTCAGGCGAACAGCCCGACAGCGCGCATCACGACGGCGCAGGGCACGACGGCGAGCAGCGCGAACAGCACGACGGCGGAGAGCACGACGGCGAGCAGGAACAGCGCGACGCGGGTGCGCACCACGACGGCGAACAGCACGGCGCAGGGCACGACGGCGAGCACCACGAACAGCACGACGGCGGAGAGCACGACGGCGCGCAGCACGAACAGCACGACGGCGAGCAGCAGGGCGCGGACGAGCAGCACGACGTCGATGCGGAACACGACGGCGAGCAGGAACAGCGCGACGCGGGTGCGCACCACGACGGCGAGCAGCACGGCGCGGGCGAACACCGCGACGGCGAACACCGCGACTGATCCTTCCGGATACGCGGAACGCCCTCCCAGCTTCGGCTGCGGAGGGCGTTCTCGTGTGCGCGGTTCTCAGGCCGGACGGGGGCGGATCACCGGCCGGCGGCTGCCCTTCGAGACGGGGGTGGGCGCAGTCGCCACGATCTCCTCGACGCTTGCGGGCTCTTCGGACACGTCGAGCCGGAGAGCCTGCGTCAGAGCGAGGCCGTGGCGCGTGGTCAGGATCAGGCGTCGGTACTCGGGGTCGCCCTCGAGGTCGATCACGACGCTCGGACGCCGACGACGGATGAGCACGAAGTCGAGACTGCCGGCGGCCTTCCAGCTGCCAGCGGCGAGGATGCCCGGGATGTGCGTCCCCGGGTTGGGCACGCCACGCAGCCAGGTCCAGGCGTCGTCGGTCAACTGCACCTTGGTGATGGTGTCCCGCGGGATCCGGACGTTCTCGCGGTGGAAGGTGGCGGCCCGTTCGATGGGCGAGAGCACGACTTCGAGTTGCGTCTGGTCCAGCAACAGGGTCACCATGCCACCCAGTCTGCCAGCGCGGCGCTCCCGGTTGGCTGGAAGTTGCTCACAGGAACGCAACGATCCCTTGTCGCGTTCCACCGACGGGTCTCGTCGGGCCCGACCCCGCTGTCGCGCGCCAGCGCTTCCCGGCGCCACTCGGAAACGACGACGGGCAGCACCCGCACCCGCGCACGACGCGCGGTCGCAGGGGAACGACGACGGGCAGCATCCGCACGGCCGCGGAGGGCCGACCGCGAGCGCCGGTCAGGGGCGTGCGGCTGCGGCGGCCTCGGCAGCGACCGGGAGCGCCGCCTCGATGCGCTGCAGCTCCTCGTCGCCGTGCGCGGCAGTAAGGAACCAGGCCTCGAACACGCTCGGCGGCAACGCGATGCCCTGCTCCCGCATGGCGTGGAAGAAGGCGGAGTAGCGGAAGGACTCCTGTGCCTGCGCCTCGGCGTAGTCGCGCGGCGCGGAGGCACGGAACGAGGCGTTGAACAGGTTGCCCGCGGCGGCCACCGCGTGCGTCACACCCGCAGCCGTGAGAGCGGCGTCGAGCGCGGTCGCCACGCGGTCCGCGGCAGCATCCACCGTCGCGTACACCTCAGGGGTCGCGAGGCGCAGGGTGGCGAGGCCGGCGGCGACCGAGAGCGGGTTCCCGGAGAGCGTGCCCGCCTGGTAGACGGGACCGAGGGGCGCCAGCAGGTCCATGACCTCGGCACGGCCACCGAGGGCGGCGAGCGGCATGCCCCCGCCCACGACCTTGCCGAACGTGACGATGTCCGGCAGGTAGTCCTCGCCCGCCGCGGCCTGCAGGCCCCAGAAGCCGGCAGGGTGCACACGGAAGCCGGTGAGCACCTCGTCGAGGATCATCAGCGCGCCGTGGGCGTGCGCGGTCTCCGCGATGAAGCGGTTGAAGCCGGGCAGCGGGGCGACGACGCCCATGTTCGCCGCCGAGGCCTCCACGATCACGCCGGCGATGCGCTGGCCGTGTTCCGCGAACACCGCGGCGAGCGCGTCCCGGTCGTTGTACCCGATCACGAGCGTCTGCGCCGCGATGGGAGCAGGCACTCCGGCCGATCCGGGCAGGGCCAGGGTCGCCACGCCCGATCCGGCCTCCGCGAGCAGCCCGTCGGAGTGCCCGTGATAGTGACCGGCGAACTTGACCAGCAGGTCGCGACCGGTCGCACCGCGCGCGAGACGGATCGCCGTCATGGTGGCCTCGGTCCCGGTGGACACGAGCCGGACGCGCTCGATCGGGCGGATCTCCCCGAAGCGCACGCGATCGGCGATCAGCGCCGCCAGTTCGACCTCGCCCTCGGTGGGCGCCCCGAAGGACAGCCCGCGTCCCGCGGCCTCCTGCACCGCGGCGACGACCTCGGGGTGCGCATGCCCGAGGAGCGCCGGCCCCCAGGAGGCGACCAGATCGACGTACTCGCGACCGGCGGCATCCGTCACCCTGGCCCCCTTCGCGGAGGCGAGGAAGCGGGGCGTCCCGCCGACCGACCCGTACGCTCGGACCGGCGAGTTGACCCCGCCGGGGATCACGGCCCTGGCAGCGGAGAACAGGTCGTCATTGCGGTCGGTCATCACACAGCTCCTCAGGATGCACGGAGCTCTCCCGGCATCCCTTCAAGGCTAACCCGGCGCGGGGACGCTCAGCGCCGGCGGCGGGCGAACGGGCGTCGGCGCCTCAGCCGCGCAGCCAGCGCGCGGCCTCCGTGGCCCAGTAGGTGAGCACGGCGTCGGCCCCCGCCCGGCGGATGGAGAGCAGAGATTCCCGCACGGCCGCCCTGCGATCGATCCAGCCGTTCGCGGCGGCGGCCTCGATCATCGCGTACTCCCCGGACACCTGGTACGCCCACACGGGCACCGGAACGGTATCGCGCACCTCGCGCAGCACGTCGAGGAACGCCATCGCGGGCTTCACCATGACGATGTCCGCGCCCTCCTCCACGTCGACCACGGCCTCCCGCACGCCTTCGCGACGGTTGCCCGGATCGAGCTGGTAGGTGCGACGGTCGCCCGTCAGCTGCGAGTCGACAGCCTCCCGGAACGGCCCGTAGAAGGCGCTCGCGTACTTCGCGGCATAGGCGAGGATCAGCGTGTCGGTGAAGCCCTCGGCGTCGAGCGCTCGACGGATCACGGCGACCTGGCCGTCCATCATCCCGGACAGCCCGAGCAGCTGCGATCCCGCTCGTGCCTGAGCCAGCGCCATCGAGGCGTACCGCTCCAGGGTGGCGTCGTTGTCCACCGAGCCGTCCGTCGCGAGCACTCCGCAGTGGCCGTGATCGGTGAACTCGTCCAGGCACAGGTCGGTCTGCACGACCAGGGCATCGCCCACCTCGGCCGCGAGCGCCGCGGTGGCCACGTTCAGGATCCCGTTCGGGTCGTCAGCGCCGGAGCCGCGTGCGTCGCGAACGGCGGGCACACCGAACAGCATGACGCCACCGACCCCCGCCTCCGCCGCGTCGACGGCAGCCGCGCGCAGCGAGTCGAGCGAGTGCTGGGCGACCCCGGGCATGGAGCCGATGTCGACGGGCTCGGACAGCCCCTCGCGCACGAAGAGGGGCAGGACGAGCTGTCGGGGCTCCAGCGAGGTCTCGCGCACGAGATCCCGCACGGCCCGGGACTGACGCAGTCGGCGCAGACGGACGTCGGGGAAGCTCACGGCGCGAACTCGTCTGCCGCGTGCGGAAGCGTGAACTGCGAGACCGCGTCGATCAGCGCATCGATGGTCTGGCGATCCGCGACCACCGAGACCGGGAGGCCCGCGCGCTCGGCGTCCTTCGCGGTCCGCGGCCCGATCGCCGCGAGCAGCGTCTCGTCGGGGATCTCCGGGAACTGCTCGCGCACCTGCTCGGCGACCGAGCCGCTGGTGATGAGGATGGCGTTGATCCGGCCGTTCTCCACGTCGCGGCGGATGCGCTCCGTCACGGGGACGCCGACCGTGCGGTAGGCGACGACACCGTGCACGTCATGACCGGCATCGGAGAGCATGATGCTCAGCACCGGCTTCGCGATCTCGCTGCGCAGCGCCAGGATGCGCCGGGGCTCCTGCTCCAGTGCGATGAGCTGCTGCGCCATGCCCTGCGCCGAGTTGTCCTGCTCAGGCACGAGGGCGACCTCATAGCCGACGGCCTGAAGAGCAGCCGCCGTGGTCTCGCCCACGGCCGCGATCTTCGTCGACTTCGGCACTACGGCGCGATGCGCGAACAGCACGTCGACGGTCGTGGCGCTCGTGACGGTCAGCCAGTCGAACTCGCCCGCGGCCAGCTGCGCCAGCGCCTCGTCGAGCGTGGCCTGATCCGTCGTGGGGGCGAAGTTGATGAGCGGCGCGACGACGGGCACCGCACCGAGCGCACGGAGGCTCGCGGCGACGCTGTCGCCCCACGGTCCGCCTCGGGGCACGAGGATGCGCCAGCCGTCCAGCGGTCGGTCCTGCTTGATTTCGGAAGTGGTCATGAGGATTCGGGGTGCTCTCGGGGGACGAGGTCGGCCGCCCCTTGATCGAGCAGCCGACGGGCAACAGCGAGCCCGAGCTCGCGCGCTGCGTGCATCGGGCCTGCACCATCGGCAGCATCCGCTCCATTGCCACTGCCGTTCCGACGAATATACTCCCCGTTCAGGACTTCCGTGACGTCCAGCCCGATCCGTCGACTCCCGTCCGGGGCGTAGACGACCGTCCTGACGCGGATCGAGGACCCCTGGACCTGTGCGTGAGCGGCCATGGGGGCTTGACAGCCGGCGTCCAGACCCTCGAGGATGGCCCGCTCGACGGTGACCGCAAGCCGGGTGTCGGCGTCGTCGAGCTGTGCGAGGGCAGCACGCAGCTCCTCCGGCGCGTCCTCCCGCGTCTCCACGGCGAGCGAACCCTGCCCCGGGGCGGTCGGCCACTCGGCGAGGCCGAGCTCCTCCCGCCGCAGAGGCGAATCCGCACCCAGACGCGACAGACCGGCCGCCGCGAGGATCACCGCATCCAGCTCGCCCGAGGCGACCCTCGCCAGACGGGAGTCCACGTTGCCGCGGATGTCGACGACCGTCGCGTGCGGTGCCCGGCGACGCACCTGCGCGATGCGGCGCGGCGAGCCGGTGCCCACGGAGGCGCCGCTGTGCAGCTCATGCAGCGGCACGCCGAGTCGCGTGAGCACGACGTCCCTGGCGTCTTCGCGGGGCGGCGTGGCCGCGATGACCAGCCCGTCGGGCACGGCGGTCGGGAGATCCTTGAGGGAGTGCACGAGGAAGTCGCACCGGTCGGCCAGCAGCGCTTCGCGCAGTCGGGTCGCGAAGACGCCGAGCCCGCCGATCTCCGACAGCGACGCACGGTTGGTGTCGCCCTCACTGGTGATCGGAACGAGCTCGACGCGGCGGCCCGTGACCTTCTCGAGTGCGGCGGCGACGTGACCGGACTGGGCCTGCGCGAGCGCGCTGCGTCGGGTGCCGAGACGGATGGGGGTGGTCATGGGTCTTACTGCAGCACGTCGGCGATCTCGTCGAAGCGCAGTCGGCGCCCGGTGTAGAAGGGCACCTCCTCCTTCACGTACATCCGCGCGTCGGTGTACCGGAGGTCGCGCATCATGTCGACCAGGTCGGTGACGTCGTCGGCCTCCAGCGGCAGCAGCCACTCGTAGTCGCCCAGCGCGAAGGCGGCCACCGTGTTCGCGATGACCCCCGTGAACGCGGCACCCTTGCGGCCGTGGTCGGCGAGCATCGCGCGGCGCTCGGCCTCCGGCGCGAGGTACCACTCCGGCGTGCGCACGAACGGGTACAGGCACAGCCAGTCCTTCGGCTCGATGCCGCGGAGGAAGCCGGGCACGTGCGAGCGGTTGAACTCGGCGTCGCGGTGCACGCCCATCACGTTCCACACGGGGAGCAGCGAACGCAGCAGCTCCGTGCGGCGGAGGCGGCGCAGCGCCTTCTGCAGACCCTCGGCCGTGTCGCCGTGCAGCCACACCATGAGGTCGGCGTCGGCCTTCAGCCCCGAGACGTCGTAGAAGCCGCGCACGACCACGCCGGAGTCCTCGATGTGGGAGACGATCGTCTCCAACTCGGTCGCGTCGTTCTCGGTCACCGGGGCGTCGGGATTGCGTCGCCACACGGCCCAGAGGGTGAAACCGGACGGATTCTCTTCACGCAGGTCGGACATGATCCCAGTCTGCCCCCTTTGCGGAGGAGCCGCTAATCAGGGGAATACTGCTCGGCTCGCCGGCCTCAGCGGGCGATGGCGCGGGCGATCGCCCACACCGCCCCGCCGACGACAGCGGCGATGCCGACGGCCGCGGCGACCGCCGCCACGGGGTGGCGGTCCGCGAACGCACGCGCCTTCACGGCTGCGCGGGCCGATGCCTTCTCCACGCGGCGCGGGATGTTCCCCTTGACCTCGATCGCGGCGAGCGCGGCCTTCAGCTCGGCGCGCGCCGAGGTGACCGGGTCGACGATCCCCGCCGGGACGGCAGTACGCGGCAGCGACTCAGGGGTGCTCATCGCCGGCCTCCTTCACGATTCGGATGTCCTCGGCGACGGCCTGTGCCGGGTTCTGGCGCTTGAGCACCTTGCGGAACTTGAGGATCCCCAGCAGGGCGAACAGGAGCACGGCCAGGATCAGGATGCCGAACACGGCGATCGCCGACAACCACACCGGCCACCACGACGACAGCCCGGCGATCGCGAAGACCAGGATCACCGGCACGGCCCAGAACAGGAAGAACAGCGCGACGAGGAACCACACGGAGCCGACGCCCGCGTCCTTCGCCGTGCGGGAGACCCACGCCTTGGCGGCGTCGATCTCCGCCTTGACGAGGTTGGTGACCAGCTCGGGCAGATCGCCCAGCAGAGTCAGCAGACTGTCGTCGGCGCGGTCCCGGTATCCGCGGGGCATGTCAGTCGCCGGACTTCTGCGGCGCAGGCTTCGAGGCGGCGTTCGCAGCGGACTTGTTCGCCGCGGGCTTGTCCGCGACGCGCTCCTTGACCTCGTCGACCGCGTCCTCCGCAGCGTCGGAGACCTCTTCCGCGGCCTCCTTGCCCGAGGCGATCACCGCGTCGAGCTTCTGACCCGGGGTGCCATCGCCCTTGACCGACTTCACGATCTTGACGGCACCGGTCCACACGGCGCCGGGCACGGCCGCGGCCTTGTCGCCCACGAAGTCCTTGACCTTGTCGACCTGCTCCTGGACGGGGTCCATGTTCCAGACCTTCAGCCACTGCGTCTTGATCTGCTCATAGCGCTCGCGCCCTGCACGGGTGCCGAGCACATAGCCGACGCCGAGTCCGACGACGAGTCCGATCTTCCCCTTCATGGGGTCTCCTCACGTTGTTCCGGCCTTGGTCCGTCCGGTTCGGACGCCGGTCAGCGACGCCTCGGCGCCGTGACCAGGTACCCAGAGTAACGCCGTATGCCGATTTCGGCATCTATGCCCCAGAGGGTTGACATCGCGACCCTCTGCACTCTCGTCGGCGGAGACGCGCGCACGGCGACGAGGCCTCCGTCACTCCCAGAGCAGCGCACGCCGCAGCCGATCGGCGGCCTCGGTCGCATCGGGGACGACCTGGGCGAGCCCGGTCCCCGCGAGCCAGGCCCCGACCGCTGTCAGCCCTGGCACTGCCTGGATCGCCTCACGCGCCGCCTCACGGCGCGCGCCGGAGCCGATGATCGACGCGGGCTGCGACTGCACGAAGCGACCGCGGTGGCCGGCGACCACCTGCCCCGCGCCGAGCGGGACGCCGAGCAGGGCGGCGGCCTCCCGTCGGGCCAGGTCGATCGCGGCCTCGTCATCGAGCCCGGCGGTCGCGGCGGGCTCCCCCTGGGCGCCGAAGGAGACCCGGACGATCTCCCGCTCGCCCGCGGCCTCGCGCACCCACGACCACTTCGCGGTGGAGTGGGTCAGTGCCTTCGCGGTGTGGCTGCCCGGCACCGTGAGCACTCCCGTGCCGCGCGGCGCGTCCCGCAGCGCCGGCGCATCGAGCAGCAGCGTGACGATCTCGATCTCGGGCGACGCGGCCTGCTCTGCCGCGGCGAGCGTCGGCACCGCGGCAGCCAGCAGCTCCCGCGCCACGCCCTCGGAGGTCGCGACGATCACCGCGTCCGCGGCCAGCACCTCGGATACAGCGCCCGCCGCAGGAGTGCCGGCCGCATCCGCCCCGGTGCGCTCCGCAGGAGTGCCCGTCGCAGGAGCCGCAGTGCCCGCCGCAGGAGTTCCCCGTGCGTCGTCCGGGTCCGCGGACGCGTCGGCGTCGTCCCACCGCGGCTGCTCCGTCTCGACCTGCCACCCGCCGTCGCGCCGCTCGACCGTGCGCACTCGCACGCCCGTGCGCACGGTCGCGCCGAGCTCTGCCAGATCCGCCGCGAGCGCCTCGACGAGGCCGTACATGCCTCCGCGAAGACCCTCGACCGCCGCGCCGGGGGCCTTCGCGCCCGATGCCGCACTCTCGCCGCGGAGGGCGAGCACCGCGCCGGACAGCGAGCCGACCCTGGTCAGCGCCGCGTTGAGCCCGGGGGCGGCCACATCGACGTCGACGTCGTCCGGCGACGCGGAGTACACACCCGTGGTGACCGGAGCCACCAGTCGGTCTCGCACCTTGGGGCCCATACGGGAGGCGACCATCCGGCCGAGGCTCAGCTGGTGGCCGATCGTGAGCGGCGGTCGCAGCCGGTCCAGGTAGGCGCGCCAGGCGCCCGACCAGCCGATGATGCGCCGCACGTCGTCCTGGAACGGATTGCCCGGGATTCCGAGGATGCCGCCGACCGGCAACGGCGCGGCACCGGTGCCGGGGATTCCGGCCAGCCACGCTCCCCCGGCCTGCGGCGTCACGATGCGGTCGGCCAGGCCGAGCGCCTCCACCAATGCTCGTACGTGGCCGCCCCTGGTCGCGTAGCTCTCCGCCCCGGCATCGAGCACGACGCCGTCGAGGTCGACCCGTCGGATCGCGCCGCCGAGCTCTTCCTCCGCCTCCAGCAGCGTCACGCGCATGCCGACGCCGGCGCACTCCCGCGCCGCGACCAGACCGCTCACGCCGCCGCCGATGACGACCACGTGCTTCTCCGCCGCGCGTGCGGCGAGGTCGGCGGGCTCGGCGGAGGGGTGGGCATCGGAGGGTTCAGAGCTCATGCCGACCATCCTTCCACCGCCCTCGCGTGCCGCGCGGCCTCAGCCGCCGTGAACCAGCTCGACGATACGGGTCAGCTGGTCGGGGTCGGTCTCCGGCGGAACGCCGTGACCCAGGTTCAGGATGTGCCCCCTGGCCGCGCCGCCACGACGGAGCACATCGCGCACGTGCTCCTCCAGCACAGGCCAGGGTGCGCCGAGCAGCGCCGGGTCGATGTTGCCCTGCACGCTCACGTCGGGACCCAGGATCGCCGCGGCCTCGTCGAGCGGCAGCCGCCAGTCGACGCCCACGCCGTCCGCCAGGCCGTCCAGGCGCATGTCCGCGAGGAACGGTCCGGTGCCGACCCCGAAGTGGATGGTCGGCACGCCGATCCCGTCGAGAGCCGCCCGCGAGTGCGGGGCGACGAAGGAGAGGTAGTCGGCCCGGCTGAGCGACCCCGCCCAGCTGTCGAAGAGCTGCACGACGGAGGCTCCGGCGTCGCGCTGCGTCTCCAGGAACCGTCGCGACACCCGCGCCAGCCACCCCGCGAGGCGATGCCAGGCATCGGGGTCGGCGTGCATCATCCCCCGCGCCCGCAGGTGCTCCTTGGACGGGCCGCCCTCGACCAGGTAGGCCGCGAGGGTGAACGGCGCCCCGGCGAATCCGATGAGCGGAGTGTCGCCGAGCTCCGCCGTGACGATGCGGACCGCCTCCGCGATGGCCTCGCCGTCGAGCTCGTCCGGGTCGATCGCCGTGATGCGGTCGACGTCGGCACGGGTCCGCACGGGGTTCGCGAAGACGGGTCCGCGCCCCGGCTCGATCTCGACCTCCACCCCGGCCAGGCGCAGCGGGATCACGATGTCGCTGAAGAACACGGCCGCGTCGACCCCGTGCCGACGCACCGGCTGCAGCGTGATCTCCGCCGCCAGGTCCGGTGTCAGGCACGCGTCGAGCATGCGCGTGCCCACCCGCAGCTCCCGATACTCGGGGAGCGAGCGCCCGGCCTGTCGCATGAACCAGACGGGGGCCGTGGCGGGGCGGTCGCCCGTGAGGGCGCGCAGAAGCGGGGCGTCGGAGAGTGCCATGCAGCCATCCTCCCATCCACCCGCTATGGGGCCGCCGAGTCCGCCCCTCCGCGCGCTCCGGTACAATCGGAGGGTGCTGCTGTGTGTCACGGCGAGTCACAAGACCGCCTCCTTCGAACTGCTCGAACGCCTGAGCCGCACCCCCGACGACGTCGCCCCCACTCTTGTGGGCATGACGCCGTGCGTGCAGGGTGCCGTGGTCCTGGCGACGTGCAACCGGTTCGAGGCGTACGTCGAGATGGACGAGCCCGTGACCGCCGCCGGTGCCATCGGCGTCGAAGCCGTGCTGGAGGCTGTCGAGTCCGCCACCGGTGTCCCCGCCGCAGAGCTGGAGGGCGCCTACACCGTCCACTCCGGGCGCCGCGTCGCCGAACACCTCTTCTCCGTCGCCTCCGGGCTCGAGTCCGTCGTCTCCGGCGAGGGCGAGATCGCCGGACAGGTGCGCCGCGCCCTGAAGTCCGCACGCAAGGAGGGCACGACCTCCCCCGAGCTGGAGCGCCTGTTCCAACGCGCCAGCCAGGCGCAGCGCAAGGTCAAGAACGTCACCGCGCTCGGCCGTGCCGGACGCTCGCTCGTCCGCCTCGCCCTCGAACTCGCCGACAGCCGCATCGTCGACTGGTCGGCGGAGCGCGTGCTGCTCGTCGGCACCGGCGCCTACGCCGCCGTCACCCTGGCCACACTGCGCGAACGGGGCGCGGTGGACATCTCGGTGTACTCGCCCTCGGGCCGCGCCGAGGTGTTCGCCACCAAGCACGGCATCCGCGCGGTGCCCGTAGACGCCTACGCCCGCACGGCCGCCCACTCCAGCCTGCTCATCACGTGCACCACGGCGACCGAGCCCGTGCTGGGGCCGGAGCACCTGCAGCTCCCCGCCGCGGCTGCGAGCTCCGGCTGCCCGGTGGGAACGCACAGCCAGCTCGTGGTGGATCTGGGCATGCCGCGCAACGTGGACCCCGCGGTCGCGGCGCTCGAGGGTGTGGCCCTGCTCGACCTGGAGACCATCCGCCTGCACGCCCCCCTGGAGGAGCTGCAGGCCACGGATGCCGCCCGGACCGTCGTGCGCGAAGCGGCAGACACCTTCCATGTGGTGGGCGCCCGGCAGAGCGTGACCCCCTCCGTGGTCGCCCTGCGCTCGCACATCTTCTCCCTGCTCGACACCGAGATCGACCGCGCCCGCGCGCGCGGCGACGAGGACGGCAAGGTCGAGCAGGCCCTGCGGCACCTCGCGGGTGTGCTGCTGCACACCCCGACGGTGCGCGCGCACGAGCTCGCCGCCGCCGGGCGCGCGGACGACTTCGCCGCCGCGCTCTCCGCCCTCTACGGCATCGCCCCGGAGGCGAACCCCGCGGAAGACGCCGCCACGGCCTGACCCGGGCCGGGGTGCTGGTCAGGAGGACAGGACCGCGCGCGCAGGCAGCGAGTCCGCCCACGACCCCTCGTGAATCTCGAAGTTCCCGGTTCGCCGACCGCACGTCGCGGCGGACTACGGCGGGCTGGAATCGCGACGCGCGCGGGCTCGCCGACCGCATGTCGCGGGACCGCAGTCACCCAGGAACCGCCGCAGGCGCTCGATCGCCGACCGCACATCGCGGCGGCTACGGCAGCAGCGCGCAGTCCTCGGCGGCGGCCGCCAGACGGGCGTCGAGCGTGAGCAGTTCGCACTCCAGCGCGCGGGCGAGCACGACATACATCGCGTCGTAAGCGCTGACGTTGTGGCGCAGGGAGTACACGGCGGGGAGCAACGGCATCATCGGGACCTCCTCCACGCCCAGGGCCTCGAACTCGCGGAACGCCCGCAGCGCCTGTTCGTCCGTGATCTGCCGGCTCAGCGACCATTCACGGATCACCGAGCGACCTCCGCTGTGAGATGCGCTGGTGCGTAGAGCTCCTGGCCGTCGAGCAGCGCCGCAGCACGACGGCCGGCTGCGGTTCCGAACAGGATCTCGGCGACCGCCGATGCATCGACGACCAGGGTCATCGACGAGGCCGCTGCGTCGCAAGCACCTCGGCGGCGGGCTCGAGGTCGGCGGCCGCGCGACTCGCGATGCGCTCCAGCAACTCGGCACGACTCGGACGCGTCGCGATGCGATCGAGCTCGCCGAGCAGGTAGTCGCTCAGAGAACGCCCCTCCAGCGCGGCCTTCGCCTTGAGCGCCCGACTGGTCTCCTCCGAGACGTTGCGCACCTGGATCGCCGTCATGCATCAAGCATACTTCGCATGCAGTCTGCATGCACTAATGACTGACCCTCGCGGGTGGGAGACTGAAGGCATGGCCCTTCACATCACCGGAGACACCGCCGCCGACGCCCTGCTCACCGAGAACCCGCTGGCCCTGCTGGTGGGGATGCTGCTCGACCAGCAGGTTCCCATGGAGACCGCATTCGCCGGCCCGCTCAAGATCGAGCAGCGCACGGGCGCGAGCGACGCCGCCGCCATCGCCGGCATGGCCCCCGACGAGTTCCTCGAAGCGTTCAAGCAGACGCCCGCCGTGCACCGTTTCCCCGGGTCGATGGCCGCCCGCGTGCAGACACTGTGCCAGGTGCTCGTCGACGAGTGGGGTGGCGACGCCTCGGCACTGTGGACGAAGGGCGATCCCGACGGACCCGAGGTGCTGCGCCGCCTGAAGGCCCTCCCCGGCTTCGGCGAGCAGAAGGCGAAGATCTTCCTGGCCCTGCTCGGCAAGCAGTACGGGTTCACCGGCGAGGGCTGGCGCGAGGCCGCCGGCGCGTATGGCGAGGAGGGTTCCTACCGCAGCGTGGCCGACATCGTCTCGCCCGAGTCGCTGACGAAGGTGCGCGAGTACAAGAAGGCGATGAAGGCCGCGGCCAAGGCGGCGAAGTGAAGCCGACCGGCGATGACGTCGCGGGGCTGATCGCCCGCTCGACTCCCGCCGTGCGCCGCCGCGACGCCGAGACCCTCACCGCGCTCCTGCAGGACATCACGGGGCGCGAGCCGCAGACGTGGGGCACGATCATCGGCTTCGGCTCCTGCCACTACCGCTACCCGACGGGAACCGAGGGCGACACCGCGGTGCTCGGCTTCGCACCCCGCAAGGCCGCCACCACCATCTACCTGTTCGAGGGGACGGACGCGCACGCGGAGGAGCTCGCGCGGCTCGGCCCGCACACCACGGGCGTCGGCTGCCTCTATCTCAAGGACCTCGAGCAGGTCGACCTCACCGTGCTGCGCGAGATCCTGGAGCACTCGCTCGCCTGGGTCGAAGCGGGCGGCGGCGACGGCGTGCAGCTCACCGTCACCGGCTGACCGCGACGCCGTCCGCCACCCGAAGGTGCCGTGCGCCCTCCGCGCGGCGCAGCCACCGTCGATCGTGCGTGACCGTGACCACCGCTGCGGGATGCCCGACCAGTGCGGCCTCCAGCTCGTCCACGAGCTCGGGCGCCAGGTGGTTCGTCGGCTCGTCGAGCAGCAGCACGTCGAAGCGGGAGGCCAGCGCCACCGCCAGGTCGAGCCGTCGACGCTGCCCCACGGACAGCGCGTTCACCGGCCGCTCGATCTCGTCCGCACGGAACAGCCCGTGCGCGAGCAGAGCCTCCGCCGCATCCACCGGCGCCACGCCCGTCCTCGCCGCGAACGAGGCCACGGCCGACGCCGAGCTGCCGTCGTCCACGCCCTGACGCAGCCATGCCACCCGCAGTTCGGCCGCCCGTTCCACGGTTCCCGTCGTGGGAGCGAGCGCGCCCGCGATCAGGCCGAGCAGCGTGGTCTTGCCTGCGCCGTTCGGACCGGTCACGAGCCAGCGGTCGCCCGCGCGCAGCGTCCACCCGTCCAAGGCAAGACGACGGGATCCCGCCGCGAAGCCGACGGCGTCGAACGTGACGAGTGGCCCCTCGGCCCCGGGGGCCTTCGACGCCGCCAGCACGAACCGCAGCGGCTCGGGCGGGGGCGGACACGGATTCTCCCGCAACCGCTCCAGTCGCTCCTTCGCCATGCGGATGCGGCCGACCGCACCGTGGTCGCGGCTGCGGGCCCGGAAGGCTCCATGGCCGAAGCCGTCGAGTTCGAGCTTGCGGGGGATCGCGTCCATCCGGAACGCGTTGGCGGCGATGAGCTCCTGGTTGCGGACGATCTCGGCCTTCCACTCCTCATGGCGCTCCAGCGCGCGGCGGCGCTCGGTCTCCCTGGCGCGCAGGAACCCGGCGTACCCGTCGCCGTAGCGCCGGATCGCACCGTCGCCCACGTGGACGATGTCGGTGGCGAGGCGATCCAGGACCTCGCGGTCGTGGGTGACGACCACGAGCGCGCCGCGGTGGGCGGCGATCCGCTCCTCGACCCACGCCATCGCCTGCGCGTCCAGGTCGTTGGTGGGCTCGTCCAGAAGCAGCAGCTCGGCCTGCGCGGACAGGGCGACGGCAAGCGCCAGGCGGGCACGCTCGCCACCCGACAGCTCTGCCACCGGGCGCCGTCGGTCGAGTCCGCCGACGCCGAGCTGGTCGAGCGCGGCGTCGATGCGATGGTCCACGTCGTAGCCGGCTCGTGCCTCGAAGCGGTCCTGCAGATCGGCCACGGCGGCCAGACGCTGCTCCTGCTCCGCAGGCGACGACGCGGCGGCGAGAAGATCGTACGCGCGCGCGAGGGCGCGTTCGAGCCGGCGCAGGTCGCCGAGCAGCTCGTCGATCGCCGCGGCGACCGTCGCACGCGGGGCGAACACCGGGTGCTGGAGGGCATGCGCCACTCCACCGGGCAGGTGGATGCGGGCCTCCCCTGCCGTCGTCGGGAGCGTGCCAGCCAGCAGTTCGAGCAGCGTGGACTTGCCGGCGCCGTTGTCGCCGATGATCGCGAGCCGGTCGGCCGGGCCGACGACGAGGTCGATCCGGTCCAGCACGACATGGTCGGCGAAGCGGACCGTGGCGGCACGGAGTTCGCATACGCGGTGCGAGCGCAGCGCGGCGACGGGGGTTGCGGGTGCGGATGGGAGTACAGGGAACATGGGGAGTCCTCTCCGACGGTGCAGACAGCACCGCGGCCTGCGTCGGATGACGCGGTGAACACGGACCTCGATCGCGTCGATGGACGACGCGTTCGCTCAGGACCCACCGCGGAGACGATGTCTCGACGCAGTGTCCCGATCTAGCGAATCAGAGTACCCACGGACGAAGAACCTAGCAGCTGGCTGTCGCGCGCGCCAGCATGGGCTTCAGCGCAGCACCTCGACGAGCGCCACCCACGACACCACCCGGTCCCGCGTGCATCCTCACTCGACACGGACACCCGAACCCGCGTCGCACGGACGCCGACTCAGGACCGCCCTCGCGGGGACGGTGCGAGGGCGGTCGAGGGTGGCAGCCGGTGAGGCCGAGGATCAGCGCAGCGCGGCGAAGAACGCCCGGATGTCTCCGGCGAGCTCGTCCGGGCGCTCCAGTGCGGCGAAGTGGCCGCCCTCGTCGAAGCGGCTCCAGTGCACGATGTTGTCGTTGTCGCGCTCCGCGAAGACCCGAATGGTCTGGAAGTCGTCGGCGAAGACGGCGACCCCGGTCGGCGCATGGTTGATGCGCGGCTCGGCCTCGGCCCTGGCGTTCTCCAGGTAGCTCCGGCTCATGCCCGAGGCGGCGTTCGCGAACCAGTTCACGCTCACCTCCAGCAGGATGCTGTCGAGCGGCACGAGCGAGGTGCCGTTGCCGAAGGAGTTGAACAGCTCGCTGTACGCCAGCAGGCCGACCGGGGAGTCGCTGAGCCCCACCGCCACGGTCTGCGGCCGGGACGAGTTCATCGTGTTGTAGCCGCCGACCGACTGGAACCACTGCATGTGCTCGAGACCGGCGTAGTCCTGCGGCTCCAGCTTCTCGAACTCCGCCGGGTCGCCGGACGGGAACGAGAACAGCTGCAGCACGTGCAGGCCGAGGAAGCCCTCCGGCGCGAGCAGCCCCAGCTCGCGCGCGACCATGGCGCCGTTGTCGGAGCCGTGGATGCCGTAGCGCTCGTACCCGAGCCCGCGCATGAGCCGGTCGTACGCCGCGGCGACCTTCGCGACGGTCCAGCCCGCCGCGGCGAGCGGCTGCGAGAACCCGTAGCCGGGGGCGTCCGGGATCACCAGGTGGAACGCGTCCTCCGCGCGGCCGCCGTGGGCCTCCGGATCGGTGAGGCGGTCGATGAGGTCGAGGTAGTCGACGGCCGAGCCGGGGTAGGTGTGGGCGAGCAGGAGGGGCGTCGCGTTCTCATGCCGTGAGCGCACGTGCAGGAAGTGGATGGTCTGCCCGTCGATCTCGGTCGTGAACTGCGGGTGGGCGTTGAGACGCTCCTGGGCTTCCGCCCAGTCGAACTCCTGCCAGGCCGCGATGGCCTCGCGCAGGTAGGAGTTCGGGGTGCCGGCGTCCCAGTCATCGACCGGCGCAGTACGCGGGAGGCGGGTGCGCGCGAGGCGCTCATGGAGGTCGGCGATCTCGACGGCGGAGATGTCGACGGCGAAGGGACGGATGTCGAGTGCGGTGTTCATGTCTCCGACGATAGAAGGGCATTAGGCTGGATCTGTTCCTAATGAAATCGGCATCATCGGGAGGTTCCGCATGGCCGATCCGACCGCCCGGCTGCTCGCCCTCCTCGCTCTCCTGCAGACCGGCCCCGAGCGGTCGGGACGCGAGCTCGCCCAGCGTCTCGGCGTCTCCGCGCGCACCGTCCGCCATGACGTCGAGCGGCTGCGCGACCTCGGGTACCCGGTCGACGCCACGCGCGGATCGACCGGCGGCTACCGACTCGGCGCGGGCGGCAAGCTCCCTCCGCTGCTGCTCGACGATGAGGAGGCGGTGGCGGTGACGGTCGGCCTGCGCGCCGCCGCCGGTATCACGGGGGTTGCCGAATCCGGCGCGCGCGCCCTTGCCAAGCTCGAACAGGTCCTCCCCTCCCATCTCCGGCCCACCGTCGACGCCCTGCGCACGAGCGTCGACCGTGCCCCGGAGAACAACGACACCGATGTACCGGACCCCGAGGTCGATCCGGCCACCCTGCGGGCGATCGCCGGCGCGATCCGCGATCAGGAGTGGCTGCGCTTCGACTACGACGGCGTCTCCCTGCGTGTCGAGCCCTACCGCCTGCTGACCTGGGTGCGCCGCTGGTACCTCGTGGGCCGCGACCCCGAGTCCGGCGAATGGGACACGTACCGCGTCGACTGGATGCAGCTGCGGATGCCCACACGTCGCCGCTTCGAGCCGCAGCCCCTGCCGGGCGGCGACTACACCGCGTTCGCCATGCGCACCATCGCCGTGAGCGGCTGGAAGGTGCACGCCCGACTGCGCATCGATGCGCCCGCCGAAGCCGTCCTCGACCGGATCCACGCCGCGGTCGGCGTCGTCGAGCCGGTGGACGACGACCACTGCATCCTCGTCACGGGCGCGGACAGCCTCGACACCGTCGCCGCCTACATCGGGATGCTGATGATGGACTTCACCGTGGAGAGCCCGCCGGAGCTCCTCCCCCGCCTGCAGCTGCTCTCCGAGCGCTACGCCCGCGCGGTCGCCGGTTCCTGACCGCGCCCGCCGACCCTCCCACGCCGGAACCCCCTCCCACCGGGGCGGCAGAAGGGGGTTCCGGTCAGGCGGGCGCGAGACCCGCCGTGCTCAGGCGCCGCGCAGGCGCTCCGCGAGATACGCGTGCAGGCCGTCGATCGGCACGCGCTCCTGCGCCATCGTGTCGCGGTCGCGCACCGTCACGGCGCGGTCGTCTAGCGAATCGAAGTCGACCGTGACGCAGAACGGCGTGCCGATCTCGTCCTGACGGCGGTAACGGCGGCCGATGGCACCGGCGTCGTCGAAGTCCACGGCCCACGAACCGCGCAGCGTGTCGGCCACCTCGCGCGCGAGCGGGGACAGGTTCTCGTTGCGGCTGAGCGGAAGCACCGCGGCCTTCACGGGCGCCAGACGCGGGTCGAGCTTCAGCACCGTGCGGGTGTCGGTGCCGCCCTTGGCGTTAGGCACCTGCTCCTCGACATAGGCGTCGACGAGGAAAGCCATCATGGCGCGCGTGAGGCCGAACGACGGCTCGATCACGTACGGGGTGTAGCGCTCCCCCGTGGCCTGGTCGAAGTACGTCAGGCTCTGGCCCGACGCCTCGCTGTGACTGGAGAGGTCGTAGTCGGTGCGGTTCGCGACGCCCATCAGTTCGCCCCACTCCTTGCCCGCGAAGCCGAAGCGGTACTCCACGTCGATCGTGCCGGCCGAGTAGTGCGCGCGGTCCTCTTCCGGCACGTCGAACTGCCGCATGTTCTCGGGATCGATGCCGAGGTCGATGAACCAGTTCCAGCACGCCTCGACCCAGTGGTCGAACCACTGCGGGGCTTCGGCGGGCGGGGTGAAGAACTCGATCTCCATCTGCTCGAACTCGCGCGTGCGGAAGATGAAGTTGCCCGGCGTGATCTCGTTGCGGAACGCCTTGCCGACCTGGCCGATGCCGAACGGCGGCTTCTTGCGGCTCGCGGTGAGCACGTTGGAGAAGTTCACGAAGATGCCCTGCGCGGTCTCGGGGCGCAGGTAGTAGAGGCCCGACTCGTCGTCCACGACGCCGAGGTACGTCTTGACGAGGCCGGAGAAGGCCTTCGGCTCCGTGTACTGCCCCTTCGTGCCGCAGTTCGGGCACGGCACGTCGGCCAGCCCGTTCTCGGCCTTGCGACCCTTGCGCGCCTCGAAGTCCTCGATCAGGTTGTCGGCGCGGAAGCGCTTGTGGCACTGCAGGCACTCGACCAGCGGGTCGGTGAACGTCGCGACGTGCCCCGAGGCCTCCCACACGCGCTTGGGCAGGATGATGCTCGAGTCCAGGCCGACCATGTCTCCGCGACCGCGGACGAACGTCTGCCACCACTGCCGCCGGATGTTCTCCTTGAGCTCGGTACCGAGGGGTCCGTAGTCCCAGGCGGAACGCGAACCGCCGTAGATCTCACCCGCCTGGAAGACGAACCCGCGGTGGCGGGCGAGGGCGATGACCTTGTCAAGACGGGACTGTTCGGCCACGGTGGCTCCAATGGTCGGATGCGGAGAACGCCCGTGAGCACGGGCACCGCCATTCTATCCGTGGTCGCAGCGCGCCCCCTGGCCGCGCGGACCCCCGGAGAGTACCGTCCCACGCATGAGCACCGCATCGGCACGGCCCGCCTCCCGCGACGAGGACACCCGCTTCTTCGGGCAGCCGTGGTCGCTCGTCCACATCTTCGGCGTGGAGATGTGGGAGCGGTTCAGCTTCTACGGCATGCAGGGCATCCTGCTCATCTACCTGTACTTCTCGGTCGCCCAGGGCGGTCTCGGCCTGCCGGAGTCGGTGGCGGGCGGCATCCTCGGCGCGTACGGCGGCTCCGTGTACCTGTCGACCATCCTCGGCGCCTGGCTCGCCGACCGGCTGTTCGGCTCGGAGCGGGTGCTCTTCGTCAGCGCCATCGTCATCGTCTGCGGCCACCTGGCCCTGGCGCTGCTGCCCGGGTTCGTGGGCGTCGGCGTCGGCCTCGTGCTCGTGGCTCTCGGCTCCGGAGGCCTGAAGGCCAACGCGACAGCGGTCGTCGGAACGCTCTACCGCCCGGACGACGTGCGCCGCGACGCCGGCTTCTCGCTCTTCTACCTCGGCATCAACCTCGGCGCCTTCCTCGGTCCGATCCTCACCGGGCTCCTGCAGTCGACCCTCGGCTTCCACTGGGGCTTCGGCCTCGCGGCGCTCGGCATGACCCTGGGCCTCGTGCAGTACTCGTTCGGCCGACGCGGGCTTCCCGACTCCGCCCGCGCGGTCCCGAACCCGCTCCCCCGCTCGCGCTATCCGCTGGTCGCCGGCATCGCCGTGGGCGCGGTGCTCCTCATCGCGGTGCTCGTCCTGACCGGCGTCATCCAGGTGGGCAACCTCGCCCTCATCGTGATCGTCATCACCGTGGTCGCCGCCATCGCCTATTTCGCCGTGATCCTCACCAGCCGCCGCATCGACGCCACCGAGCGCTCGCGGGTGTGGGGCTTCCTGCCGCTGTTCCTCACGAGCGTCGCCTTCTGGTCGCTGTACCAGCAGCAGTTCACGGTGCTGACCATCTACTCGGACAAGCGCCTCGACCGGAACCTGTTCGGCTGGGAGATGCCGGTCTCCTGGGTTCAGTCGATCAACCCGGTCTTCATCATCATCCTGTCCGGCGTCTTCGCCGCCATCTGGACGAAGCTCGGCACGCGTCAGCCGTCGACGCCGGTGAAGTTCGCGCTCGCCGCCATCATCATGGGCTCGGCGTTCCCGCTGTTCCTGCCGTTCGCGGGCGGCGGGGCGAACTCCACCCCGCTGCTGGCGATCGTCGGGATCCTCTTCGTCTTCACGGTCGCCGAGCTGCTGCTCTCTCCGGTCGGGCTCTCGGTCACGACGAAGCTCGCTCCCGCAGTGTTCCAGACGCAGATGGTGGCGCTGTTCTTCCTGTCGATCGCCCTCGGCACCGCCATCTCGGGCGAGCTCGTGCGGTTCTACGACCCGGAGAACGAGGTGCCGTTCTTCTCGATCCTCGGCGGCATCGCGATCCTCGTCGGAGTCGGGCTGCTGCTGAGCGTCAAGCCGGTGCTGCGGCTCATGCGGGGTGTGCGCTGAGCCGCCGCCGGCACGCGCTCAGGCCGTGAAGAGGTAGCCGCGCCCCGCCTCGAACCCGGCGATCCGCAGACCGCTGCCGAGCAGCCCCTCCATCTGCGCGCGCAGACGCAGCCGCCACTCGTGCGCGGCCTCGGGGTCGGACACGCGCAGGGCCTCGATGTCGTCCGGGATCTCCAGTGTCTCGACCACGGCGTCGGCGGCCGGGGGCTTCGCGATGTCGGCCAGCGCCCACTCGACGTCGAGGCGGTCGCTCTCATCGCCCGCATCGCCGCCGCCGAAGATGCCGTACCGGTTGACGGAGTAGCCCGTGGCGCGGGCGCCGAGCACGGTCAGGAAGAAGTGCGCGTTGCGGGCGACCAGCGGGTCGAAGGTCCAGGTGATGCGGCCGACGTCGCGCGAGAACGCCCACTGGCGCTGGTGCTCCTTGAGCTCGCGCCCCCAGCCGCGGCCGCGGTACTCGGGCAGCAGCGCCGTGATGTGCGAGTGCATCGCGCGCCGCGCCGGCTCCCCGAAGAACGCGATGGACGCGCCCACCATGCGTTCGTCGTCGCCCTCGCCGTCGAAGAAGCCGACGACGTAGTTGCCCGACTGCTGCAGGGCGCGCAGGGTCCCGGCATCCACCACGCGCTGCGGACCCCGGATGGAGTCGAGCAGGCCCTGCGCGTCGAGGATGAGTTCAACGGTGTCCAGATCGCGGATGGTTCGCACGGACCCAGTCTGCCCCTCCTCCCCCGGTTCGCGGAAACCGTGCCCCGGTCAGGGGGACGGCCTCTGCGGTGCGGCCCCGGCGAGCTCACCGGTGCGGGAACGCCTCGCCACCCCCCGCGGCCAGGGCCTCCGCGACGATCCCCAGGTGATCCTCCGCCATCTCTGTGCGCATCGGCGGCAGGATCCCGTCCCAGAACGCGAGCACCGCGCCGCGACCCTGCATCATGCCGGCCGGACGAGCCAGGGCCCACATGTGCATGTGCGCCGACCCGTCGTTCCAGCGACCGAAGTGACAGCGCGCGACACCGGGGATGCTCTTGACGGCCTCCGACACGCGCTGCATCAACGGTCCGAGAGCGGCCAGCACGTCCTGCGGGGCGTTCTCCAGGAGCCAGTGCTCACGCGGCGCGACACCGCCGATGAAGGGCAGGCCGCCGACCTCCCACCCCGCACGAACCTGCCAGAGCTCGTCATGCCAGATGGTGTGCACGCTGGGGCCGCAGTGACCGCATTCCTCGGGATCCACTTCTCCGACGCGCGGCTTCTCGGGCACGAGCATCGGTTCGAGAGGCCGCATCGTGACGCTGTCGAAGGCGCCGGGCAGCCCCTCTGCGATCGCCGAGGCATCGAGGATCTCGCCGATCGGGAGCAGGCGGTGGTACGCGGAATCGGCGGGATGCTGCGCGGGCGCGCTGTCGTCGGTCATCGCGCCATGAAACCACACCGGCGCCGCACCCGCGGAACGCCGATAGCCTTGACCGGTGGGTGCGAGCGACGACAGAGCCAGGAAGCGGCTCTCCCGCACCCCTCCCCGCTGGGCGATCATCGCCGTGCTGGCCTTCGCCGGCCTGTGCTCCTCGTTCATGTTCACGCTGGTGGTGCCGCTGCAGGCGGAGCTGCCGCAGCTGCTGAACGCCTCCCGCGAGGACACCAGCTGGGTCGTCACCATCACCCTGCTCGTCGCCGCCGTCGCCACCCCGATCTCCGGGCGCCTGGGCGACATGTACGGCAAGCGCCGCGTCGTGATCGTGCTGCTCGCGATCCTCGTCCTCGGCTCCGTGATCGCCGCCGTGTCCGGGTCCATCGTCGGGGTCGTCATCGGCCGGGCGCTGCAGGGGGCCGTCACGGGGGTGGTGCCGCTGGGCATCGCGATCATGCGCGACGTGCTGTCACCGGAGCGCCTCGGCACGGCCGTCGCCCTGATGAGCGCGACCATGGGCGTCGGCGGCGCGATCGGCATGCCCGTCGCGGCACTGCTCGCCGAGAACGCCGACTGGCACATGCTGTTCTGGCTGGCGGCCGGCCTCGGCGTCCTCGGACTCGTCCTCGTGCTCGCGGTGGTCCCCGAAGACGTGCTCCGCTCGCCCGGGCGCCTTGACGTGCTCGGTGCGGTGGGACTCGCGACCGGCCTCACCGGGCTGCTGCTCTTCGTCTCCCGCGGCGCCGAGTGGGGCTGGACGGCGCCGCTGACCCTGGCGTGCGTGATCGGCGGCGTCGCGGTCCTGCTGGTCTGGGGCTGGTATCAGCTGCGCACGAAGGATCCGCTGCTCGACCTGCGGGTCGCCGCGCGCCCCGCAGTGCTGTTCACGAACATCGCCGCGATCGGGATGGGCTTCGCCCTGTTCGCCTCGAACGTCACGTTCCCGCAGCTGCTGGAGATGCCCGCCGGGACCGGAGCCGGATTCGGGCTCGACATGGTGGCGGCCTCGCTCGTCATCATGCCCGCGGGACTCGTGATGATGGTGATCTCGCCGCTGTCCGGCTGGCTGGAGCGCACCGTGGGCCCGCGTCCGCTGTTCACGGTCGGCGCGATCGCGATCGTGCTCGCCTACGTCTTCGTGCTGCTGTGGTCGACCGCGGTGTGGCACATCTTCGTCGCCAACATCTTCATCGGGATCGGCATCGGCTTCACGTTCGCGGCGATGCCGATGATCATCATGCGGGCCGTCCCCGCGAACGAGACGGGCGCCTCGAACGGACTCAACGCGCTGTTCCGCTCCGTCGGCACCTCGACGGCCTCGGCCGTGATGGGCGGGGTGCTCGCGGCGATGAGCGTCGACGTCGGCGGCGTGGCCGTGCCGACCAGGGCCGCCTTCGAGGTGTGCTTCTGGCTCGCGATCGCGGCCGGCATCGTGGCCGTCATCCTGTCGCTGTTCATCCCGCGACGCCGCAGCACGGAGCAGCACCCCTCGCTCCCCGGGTGATGCCCCGCGGCGTCGCACCCGCGGCGTCGCACCCGCGCGGTTCGCACCTCCGCCACGTCGCACCGGCACGGTTTCGCACTTTCGCGCCCTCGTCGCAAAGACGTCGCGACGGCGTGCGTGCTCTTGCGGATCTGCGACCTGGGGCGGCGGAGGAGCTGGCCGACGCGGCGAGGTCAGTGCGTGTACTCCATCAGTTCGACGCCGAGCACCCGGAACGCGTCGTGCGCGCGCAGGCGGTGCGTGATGGAGAGGTCGTCGAAGCACACCACGAGCGCGTAGCCCACCCCGGCGCGCGGACCCGCGAGCACGCCGGCCTCGGCCCGCACGCCCCGGTCTCGACCCGTCTTGTTCACGAACAGCAGCCCGTGCGCGTCGTGGTCGTGCGCGAACGGGTCGAGCCCGGTCGCGGACGCCACGAGGCTCAGGTCCTGGTTCAGGCTCAGCCACTCCGCCACCTGGGCGCTCACCGCGGCATCGACCACCTGCGAGTTCACGAGGGCGGAGAACAGCCCGGCGAACTCCCGTGCCGACCCCACCGCCACCTGCGGCGCGTCGTCCGGGCCGCGGCGGTCGCGGAACCGGTCGAGCAGAGCCGTGCGGCGCAGGCCGAGCCCTTCGATCCGCTGACGCACGCGGTCGTGCCCGACCTTCTCCAGCAGGATGTTGACCGCGATGGGGTCGCCCGCGGTGGCGGCCAGCACGGCGAGGTCCTCCAGCGGCAGCGCCGGCGCACGGAGATGGCGCCACAGCCCCGAGGTCTCCACCGCGTCGACGCTCGTGCGCTCCACGATCTCGAGCGGATCCAGCGCGCCCGACGCGAAACCCGCGGCGACCTCGATCAGCAGCGGCACGACGCCGAGCCCCGCGACGGGCATCGTCACGTGGTCGTCGCCCGCGAGGACATGCACGTGCGAGTCGAGGTCGACGACGTGCACGGAGACCTGGGCACCCGCGTCGGCCAGGCCCTCCAGCGCCTTCAGTGTTGCGGTGAAGGAGCGGCGTCCGACCGCGGCCCTGCGGGGAAGCCGACGGCTGGTGCGCTGCGAACGGCGGGCGTTCGACGCCTCGGGCGCGCCTCCCATCGGCTCGGGGACCGAGGGGTTTCGGAACCCATCGCCAGGCTCGAGAGCGGCCACGCGTGATCCTTCGGGAGGGGGTTGATCGGCATGCCGAGGGGAGGCGCTCCCCAGCGGCAGGGATATCGTAACCCCACCGCCGGGGCTGGCCTCACAGCGTCCGGCGAATGGTCACCAGATGGTCACCCGGGAGGCGGCAGGCAGCCAGAGCGCGTCGCTCTCGGTCACCTCGAAGGCCTCGTAGAACGCGTCGATGTTGCGCACGATCTGGTTGCAGCGGAACTCGTTCGGCGAGTGCGGGTCGATCGTCAGCAGTCGCAGCGTCTCGGCCTCGCGGCTCTTCTGCTGCCACACCTGCGCCCACGACAGCAGCAGCCGCTGCACGCCCGTGTAGCCGTCGATCACCGGAGCCTCCGCGCCGCCCAGCGAGAGCTCGTACGCCTTCAGCGCGATGCCGAGCCCGCCGAGGTCGCCGATGTTCTCGCCGATCGTGAGGGCGCCGTTCACGTGGTGCTCCGCGTCGAGCCCCTCCGGAACCAGCGCGTCGTACTGCGCGATGAGCTCCTTGGTGCGCTCCTCGAAGGCCGCGCGGTCGGCGTCGGTCCACCAGTCCTGCAGGCGTCCATCCCCGTCGTAGCGGCTGCCCTGGTCGTCGAAGCCGTGTCCGATCTCATGACCGATCACCGCACCGATGCCGCCGTAGTTCGCCGCCGCGTCACGCCCCGCATCGAAGAACGGGTACTGCAGGATGGCCGCGGGGAACACGATCTCGTTCATCAGCGGGTTGTAGTACGCGTTGACGGTCTGCGGCGGCATGTACCACTCGGTGCGGTCGATCGGCTTCCCGACCTTCGCGACGTTGCGGTCGTGCTCGAAGATCGCGGCCCGGCGCACGTTGCCGAGCAGGTCCGCGCGGTCGATCTCGAGGGTGGAGTAGTCGCGCCAGACCTCGGGGTGGCCGATCTTCGGCGTGAACGCCTCGAGCTTGGCCAGAGCGCGCTGCCGGGTCTCCGCGGTCATCCACTCCAGCTTCTCGATGCTCTGTCGGTACGCCTCGATGAGGTTCGCCACGAGCTCGTCCATCGCGGCCTTCGCCGTCGGCGGGTAGTGCCGCTCGACGTAGACCTTCCCGATCGCCTCGCCCAGCGCGCCCTCGGTGACCGAGACGCCGCGCTTCCAGCGCTCCCTGATCGTGGGCACGCCCGTGAGCTCGGTGCCGTAGAACGAGAAGTTCTCCTGCACGATCTCGTCGGTGAGGTAGGGGGCAGCCGCGTGGACGACCTGGGCGCGCAGCCACGCCTTCCAGTCGTCCAGGCGCTCGGCGGTGAGCAGGGCGCCGAGGCCCTCCAGGAAGCTGGGCTGGTAGACGACGGCCTCGGCGAACGCCTCGGGGTGAGCGGGAGCCACGGCATCCCGCCAGGGCGCGAGGTCGACGCCCGCGAGCTGCTGGATCTCCTCCCAGCTCTTCAGGTTGTAGGTGGCGACGGCGTCGCGGCTCTTCACGTTGTCCCAGTGGTGGCCGGCGAGCTCGGTCTCCAGCGCGATCGCGCGGTCGGCCTGGGCAGCGGCGTCCGACACCCCGGTGAGATCGAACAGTCGCTCCAGGTGCGCGCGGTACGCGGCCCGTGTGCCCTCGAACGTGTCGAGGCGGAAGTAGCTCTCGTCGGGCAGCGACAACCCCGCCTGCACGAGGAAGGGCACGTAGCGCTCCGGGTTGCCGGGGTCGGGCTCGATGTACAGCCCGATGAGGTGCGCGCGACCGTCGCGGTCATAGGCGCCCACCGTGCGGAGGAACGCGGGGATGCCGTCGATCGCGTCGATCTCGGCCAGCGTCTCCGCGAGCGGGGTCACCCCGGCCGCCGCGATCCGCTCGGTGTCCATGAAGCTCGCGAACAGGCCGCCGATCTTCCCGGCGAGCGTGCCCTCCTCGGCGCTCTGCGACTCCTCGATGATCGCGCGCACGTCCTTCTCGGCCTGCTCGGCGAGGAGGTGGAACGACCCCCACCGCGCCTTGTCGCCGGGGATCTCGGTGCGGTCGATCCAGGCGCCGTTCACGTGGCGGTACAGGTCGTCCTGCGGGCGGATGTCGGAGCTGAACTCATCGAGGGCGAGGCCCACCGGAAGCACGTCGGTCATACGCTCCAGCCTAGGACGGGGGTCCCCCACGCTGTCCAGGATGCGACGCGCGTCGACATCGTGCGGGCGGCACGGCCGGCGGTGTCGGCGGGAGGTCATAGGCTCGGAGGATGGCCGCGCGCACGACCCTGAACCGAGAGATCCTGCGCCTCGCCGTCCCTGCGCTGGGCGCCCTGATCGCCGAGCCCGCGTTCCTCATCGTGGATGCGGCGCTGGTCGGTCACCTCGGCACCGCGCCGCTCGCGGGACTCGGCATCGCGGGCGCCGTGCTGCAGACCATCGTCGGGCTCATGGTGTTCCTCGCCTACTCCACGACCCCCGCCGTCGCACGCCGATTCGGCGCCGGGAAGCCGGGCGAGGCCGTGTCGGTCGGCATCAACGGCATGTGGCTCGCGCTCGGCCTCGGCGCCGTGCTCGCCGTCGTCGGCGCCGTCTCGTCGCCGTGGCTCGTGTCGCTGTTCGGTGCGAGCGAGGCCGTCTCCGCCCAGGCGAACGATTACCTCGTGATCTCCATGTGGGGCCTGCCGGCGATGCTGATCGTGTTCGCCGCGACCGGCCTGCTGCGCGGGATGCAGGACACCGTGACGCCGCTGTGGATCGCGGGGCTCGGCTTCGGCGCCAACGCCCTGTTGAACTGGCTGTTCATCTACGGCCTCGGCTGGGGTATCGCCGGTTCCGCGGCGGGCACCGTGACCGCGCAGTGGGCCATGGTCGCGGCCTACGTGCTCGTGGTGCAGCGCCTCGCCGCCCGGCACAGCGCCTCCCTCCGCGCACAGCGGGAGGGCCTGAGGCACACGGCGACCTCGGGCGGATGGCTGTTCCTGCGCACGGTCAGCCTGCGGGTGGCCCTGCTCGCGACCGTCGGGGTGGCCACCGGCATCGGCACGGACGAGCTCGCGGGCTGGCAGATCGTGTTCACGATCTTCTCGGCCGCGGCCTTCGCGCTCGACGCCCTCGCCATCGCCGCGCAGGCGCTGATCGGCAAGGAGCTCGGCGCAGGCGACGAGCAGCAGGTGCAGCGGGTGCTCGGCCGGACGGTCGCGTGGGGGGTCTGGTTCGGCGTGATCGTCGGGGCGCTCATCGCTGCGCTGTCCGGTGTGCTCGGCATCGTGTTCACCGGCGACCCCAGGGTGGCGGAGCTCGTGCAGCCCGCGCTCCTCGTGCTCGCCGTGGCGCAGCCGATCGCCGGGGTGGTGTTCGTGCTCGACGGGGTGCTCATGGGGGCGAATGACGCCCGCTACCTCGCCATCGCGGGCGGCCTGAACCTCGTGCCGTTCCTCCCGGCGCTCTGGCTCATCGCCGTGCTCGGCCTCGACGGCGCCGCCGGCCTGGTCTGGCTCGCGGTCGCGTTCTTCGGCGTGTATCTGCTGGCGCGGCTCGGCACGCTCGGCTGGCGGGTGCGCTCCGGCCGCTGGCTCCGCGCGACCGCCTGACCGGGTCGCCGCGGTCGTGCGTCAGTCCGCGTAGCGGCGGCACCACTCGTACATGATGACGGCGGCTGCGGCGCTCGCGTTGATCGAGCGGGTCGAGCCGTACTGCGTGATCTCGATGTGCGCGGTGGCCGCGGCGAGCGCCTCGGCGGACAGCCCCGGACCCTCCTGGCCGAAGAGCAGCACGCACGCGCGCGGCAGCTCGGCGCGGTCGACCGGCACGGCGCCCTCGACGTTGTCGACCGCGATCACGGGCAGCTTCTCCGCGGCGGCCCACGCGGCGAAGGCGGCGACGTCCTCGTGGTGCACGACGTGCTGATACCGGTCGGTGACCATCGCCCCGCGCCTGTTCCACCGCCGGCGGCCGATGATGTGCACGGTGTCGGCGAGGAACGCGTTGGCGCTGCGCACGATCGAGCCGATGTTCATGTCGTGCTGCCAGTTCTCGATCGCCACGTGGAACGGGTGTCGGCGGGTGTCGAGGTCGGCCACGATCGCCTCCATCCGCCAGTAGCGGTAGCGGTCGATCACGTTGCGGGTGTCCCCCTCCGCGAGCAGATGGGGGTCGTAGCGCTCATCCTCGGGCCAGGCCTCGCGGCCACCCGGCCAGGGCCCGACGCCGTAGCCCGGCTGCGCGGTCGAGCCGCCGTGCACCTCGTCGCGCGGGTCCGTCGCCTCGCCGCGCGGGTCCGTCGCCTCGCCGGGCGCGTCCGCGGCGATCTCGGCCGCAACGGGAGAGGCGAGGTGATCGGGAAGGGGGCGCGAGTCCATCCCGCCAGGCTATCGGGCGTGCCCCTCGAGATATTTAGGTGTACCGAAAAATGCGCTACGGTTTCGGTGTGCCTAAAAATGTGACCGCCTCGACGCCGACCGCTGCCGCCCCGCCACGGAGCCTGTGGCTGCTCGGGCCCGCCCTCGTCGCCGGCGTCGCCTACCTCGACCCCGGCAACGTCGCCAGCAACATGACCGCGGGAGCCCAGTACGGCTACCTGCTGGTGTGGGTCGTCGTGGCCGGCAACGTGATGGCGTGGCTGATCCAGTACCTCTCCGCCAAGCTCGGCGTGGTCACGGGGCAGAGCCTGCCCGAGGTGCTGGGCACGCGACTCCGCCGCCCGTGGGCCCGCCGCGCGTACTGGCTGCAGGCCGAGCTCGTGGCCATGGCCACCGACCTCGCCGAGATCATCGGCGGTGCCGTCGCGCTCAACCTGCTGTTCGACATCCCGCTGCTGCTGGGGGGTCTGCTGACCGGGGCCGTGTCGATGGTGCTGCTCACGGTGCAGAGCCGCCGCGGCGCTCGTCCGTTCGAGTTCGTGATCATCGGGCTCATGGTCATCATCACGGTCGGCTTCCTGGCTGGACTGTTCCTGGCACCGCCCGACCCCGCCGGCGTCGTGGGCGGCCTTGTGCCGCGGTTCGAGGGCACGGGCTCGGTGCTGCTCGCCGCCTCCATCCTGGGCGCCACGATCATGCCGCACGCGATCTACGCGCACTCCTCGCTCGCCCGCGACCGCTTCGGCTCTGCGGACGGCCTGCCGCACGAGGAGCAGGCGCGCGTCGAGACCTCGCGCATCCGCCGCCTGCTCACAGCCACCCGCTGGGACGTGTCGGTAGCGATGGTCATCGCGGGGTCGGTGAACCTCGGGATCCTGCTGCTCGCCGCCGCCAACCTCGCGGGCGTCGAGGGCACCGACTCGCTGGAGGGCGCGCACGCCGCCCTCGCCGCCGGCCTCGGACCCGTCGTCGCGACGTTCTTCGCGGTGGGCCTGCTCGCCTCCGGTCTCGCCTCGACCTCGGTGGGCGCCTACGCCGGAGCCGAGATCATGCACGGTCTGCTGCGCGTGCGCATCCCGCTGCTCGCGCGGCGACTCGTCACGCTGATCCCGGCACTCGCGATCCTCGGCGCGGGCATCGACCCGACGCTGGCGCTCGTGCTGAGCCAGGTGGTCCTGTCGTTCGGCATCCCGTTCGCGCTCCTGCCGCTCGTGGTGCTGACGGCGCAGCGGCGCACTCTCGGCGCCTGGACGAACACCCGGCTGACCACGGCGGCGGGCATCGTCGCCTCCGTGCTGCTCATCGCTCTCAACGGCGCCCTGCTCTGGCTGGTGCTGACGGGGTCGTGAGCCCGGATAGGCTCGACAGCATGTCTGCCGACTCCCCCCGCCGCACCGTCCGCATCCTCACGTGGGCCGGCTTCGCGAGCGGCGTGATCGGCGGGCTGCTGATCGCGTTCCCGAAGGTCATCGGCCCGGCCAGCCCTTGGGTGCAACTGGCGCTCGGTGTCGCGACGCTCGTACTCGCCTTCCGCGCCCGCCGGCTCGGCATCGACAAGGTCGAGGGCTTCGACGGACGCCTCTCGCTCGCCGCCGCTCTGCTCGGCTTCCTGGTGCTGTTCTTCGCGGGCCGGGCGGCCGTGATCCTGCTGGACACCGCGACCTGATCGCCCTCCCTCGCCGCTGCACCACCGGCCCGAACGCGTAGGGTTGACGGGTGGCCTCCCCCGCAGCTGACGACTACCTGAAGACCGTCTACGCCCACACCGAATGGCAGGACGCCCCGATCACCCCGTCCGTGCTCGCCGCCAAGCTGGGCATCGCCCCCTCCTCGGTGACCGAGATGGTGAAGAAGCTCGCGGCCGCGGGACTCGTGTCGCACGTCCCCTACGGTGCGGTGCGGCTGACCGACGCCGGCACCGCACGCGCCCTGGCCATGGTGCGCCGCCACCGCCTCATCGAGACCTGGCTCGTGCAGGAGTTCGGCTACCGCTGGGACGAGGTGCACGACGAGGCCGAGGTGCTGGAGCACACCATCAGCGACCGACTGCTGGAGGGCATCGACGAGCGCCTCGGCCGCCCGCGGTTCGACCCCCACGGCGACGCGATCCCGGACGCGGACGGCCGCATCGACCGCGAGCCGTTCGTCCTGCTGGCAGACGCCGCGGAGGGTCACACCGGCCGCGTGCTCCGCGTCGACGACCGCGACCCCGAGCTGCTGCGCGCCCTGGAGGCGCAGGGCCTCACGGTCGGGTCGGAGATCACGGTGACCACCGCCGGGGTTGTGCTCGACGGGGTCGAGCGCCCGCTGCCCGATGGAGCCGCCGACGTCGTGTGGCTCAGCGCGTAGCGGCAGCACGCCGTACACAACTCAGGAGATCCGCGCGTGCGAGTCGCGTCTGCGGGGATTCCGGCCGTCTTCGGTGCACTTCTCCTGAGTTGTGAACGTCAGGTCCCGGAAACCTGCGGCCTCTAGGCTGAGCACATGGCACACCGCGACGACATCGAATGCTGGCTCACCGACATGGACGGCGTGCTGGTGCATGAGAACGACGCCATCCCCGGGGCCTCCGAGCTGCTCGCCGGATGGGAGAGCAACGACATCCCCTACCTGGTGCTGACGAACAACTCGATCTTCACCGCGCGCGACCTGTCGGCCCGGCTCCGCGCGAGCGGACTGGTGGTGCCGGAGGAGCGCATCTGGACCTCGGCCCTCGCGACCGCCGACTTCCTCGCCCAGCAGCTGCCCGGCGGCTCGGCGTTCGTGATCGGCGAGGCCGGCATCCTCACCGCCCTGCACGAAGCCGGCTTCATCATGACCGAGACGAACCCCGACTTCGTGGTCGTCGGCGAGACGCGCAACTACTCGTTCGAGGCGATCACCAAGGCGATCCGCCACATCATCAACGGCTCGCGCTTCATCGTCACCAACCCCGACGCGACAGGGCCGAGCGCCGACGGCGTGCTCCCCGCGACGGGGGCGATCGCCGCACTCATCACGAAGGCCACCGGCAAGGAGCCGTACGTCGTCGGCAAGCCCAACCCGATGATGTTCCGCTCCGCGCTGAACAAGATCGGCGCGCACTCGAAGAAGACGGGCATGATCGGCGACCGCATGGACACCGACATCGTGGCGGGCATCGAGGCGGGCCTGCACACGGTGCTCGTGATGACCGGCATCAGCTCCCGGCGGAGCATCGAGCAGTACCCGTTCCGTCCGGACGAGATCGTCGACTCGGTCGCCGATCTGCTGCCGACCATCACGGCGTCGATCCCGACCCTCGACGAGGACTGACATGGGCGCCCTCGACGACGGCGAGCGGATCACGGCGCAGGATGCCGCGGCCTGGCGCGCCTGGCTCGAGGAGAACCATGAGCGGGCCGCCGGCGTGTGGCTGCTGAGCGTCCGCGGGCGCGCCGCCACCGGTGTCGGCTATGAGGACGCGGTGCGACAGGCGCTGTGCTTCGGATGGATCGACGGCCCGGTGCGCAGGTTCGACGACGACACGAACGGACAGTGGTTCTCTCCGCGACGACCCGGCAGCGGATGGGCGGCGACGAACAAGGCGCGCCTCGCCGACCTGGAGGCGACGGGCCAGCTCGCGCCCGCGGGCATCCGGGCGATCGAGCTCGCTAAGGCGAACGGCTCCTGGACCCTGCTCGACGGGCCGGAGGCGGGCATCGAGCCGCCCGAGCTCACGGCGGCTCTGGACGCGAACCCGGCAGCGCGGGAGAACTGGGACGCGTTCCCGAAGTCGGTGAAGAAGCTCGGGCTCACGCACATCGCGATGGCCAGGCGCCCGGAGACCACGGCGGCGCGCATCGCCAAGATCGTCGCGGACGCGGCGGAGGGGAAGCGACCATGACCCAGAGCGACCTGCTGTTCCTCGTCCTGATCCTGATCACGCTCACGTCGCTGATCGTGTTCGTGGTGCAGTTCGTGCGCTCCCGCCGCGGCGGCTCCGACGACGGCAGGGCCGGCTGGTGGGAAGGTCCCTGGGACGAGGACGACCGCCGGCGCTGAAGCCGACGCCCGTCCCCCGAAACGGCTCCTCAGGAGGCCAGGGACGCTCCGGGGATCGCGGCCAGCAGCTCCCGCGTGTACGGGTGCTGCGGCGCGTCGAAGATGCGCTCGGGGGTCCCGCTCTCGACCACGACCCCGCGCTGCATCACGTGCACCTCGTCCGAGATCATGCGGACGACGGCGAGGTCGTGGCTGATGAACAGGTAGCTCAGGCCCAGGCGCTTCTGCAGGTCGGCGAGCAGGTCGAGGATCTGCGCCTGCACCAGGACGTCGAGCGCCGACACGGCCTCGTCCAGCACGACGAGCTCCGGCTCCAGTGCCAGGGCCCTCGCGATCGCCACGCGCTGCCGCTGGCCGCCGGAGAGCTCGTGCGGCAGCCGCTCGGCCATCGCGGCGGGGAGCGCGACCTGCTCCAGCAGCTCCAGGACCCGGGCGTGCCGTGAAGCCGTGGTGCCGATACGGTGCACGCGCAGCGGCTCGGCGATCGACTGCTCCACGGTGTACCGCGGGTCGAGCGAGGCGTACGGGTTCTGGAACACCGGCTGCACGCGGCGGCGCAGCGCGAACAGCTCCTTGCGGCGGAGGGACGTCAGGTCGAGGCCGTCGAAGAGGATGGAGCCCGAGGTCGCGTCCTCCAGCCCGAGCACCATGTTCGCAGTCGTGGACTTGCCCGACCCCGACTCCCCCACGATCGACACGGTCGTGCCGCGGCGGATCTCGAAGCTCACGCCGTCGACCGCCGTGAACGTCTGCGGCTCGCCCGCCTTGGCGCCCCGCAGCGGGAACTCCTTGCGCAGATCGCGGATCTCCACGAAGGGCACGGCATCGCTCGAGGTCGTGCGCTGCGGCAGGGCGTCACGACGCGAGGCGAGGCTCGGCGCGGCGGCCAGCAGCTGCTTCGTGTACTCGTGCTGCGGGTCGCCGAGCACCTGGGCGGACGTGCCCTCCTCGACCACGCGACCGCGGAACATGACCACGATCCGGTCGGCGCGCTCGGCCGCCAGCGCCAGGTCGTGCGTGATGAGGAAGACCGCTGTGCCCAGTTCGTCCGTGAGCTGGTCGAGCTGGTCGAGGATGCGGCGCTGCACCGTGACGTCGAGCGCCGAGGTGGGCTCGTCGGCGATGAGCAGCCGCGGCTTGCACGCCAGGCCCATCGCGATCAGCACGCGCTGTCGCATGCCGCCCGAGAACTCGTGCGGATACTGCTTCGCGCGCTGGGCGGCGTCGGGGATCCCCACCATCTCCAGCAGCTCGACCACCCGGGCCCTCGTGGCGTCGCCGCTCGTCTGGCCGTGCACCTCCAGCGCCTCGCCGATCTGCTCGCCCACGCGCATCAGCGGGTTGAGGTTCGACATCGGGTCCTGCGGGACGAGGCCGATGCCGGCGCCGCGCAGGGAGATCATCCGGCTCTCCGGCAGCGCCGTCAGGTCCTGCCCGTCGAAGCGGATCGTCCCGGCCGTGATGACGCCGTTCTCCGGCAGCAGGCGGTTGACGGCCGCGGCTGTCGTGGACTTGCCGGACCCCGACTCTCCGACGACGGCGACGGTCTCGCCTGCGGCGATGTCGATACTGACGTCGCGGACGGCGGTGACCAGCTCGGAGCCGGTCCGGAAGGCGACGGCGAGGCCGTCGATGCTCAGCACGGGCGCGGGGGTGCTCATGGGGTACTCGTTTCTGCGTCGTTCAGCAGGGAGGGCAGCGTCGTGCGCCACAGGGTCTCGGTCGGGGCGATCTCGGCCGCGAACAGCCGGGTGCTCAGCAGCACCGCGGCGATGCCGGCACCCGGGACGAACCCCAGCGCGCAGCCGGTGTAGCCGGGGTGCCACAGCATCCGCGTCGGCCGCCCGTGCACGGCGACCGTGTCGCTGCGCCAGCCCAGCGCCTGTCCGGCGTCCGGGCCGTCGCGGAACAACTCGGCCACCGCATCGGGGTGCCACAGGTCGGTGTGCTGCTCGGCATCGGCGAGCGCGGCGCCGAGGGTGAGCAGGTCGTCGGCCGTGCCGAACAGCCCGGCGTGGCCGGACACGCCGCCGAGCGCGTGGAAGCAGTTGCCGTCGTTCACGGCGCCGCTGATCTCCTGCTCCCGCCACGGGAAGTGCCGGCGCGCGGTGAGGACCGGGTACGGCTCGCCCGTGGCCACCATGCGGCGCTCGGCCGCATCGCCGATTCCGGAGGATGCCACGGGCGCGCCGACCGGACCGTAGCCGGTGTGGTCCAGGCCGAGCGGTGCGGTCACGAGCTCCCGCACGGCGGCGTCGAGCGAGAGCCCGGAGATGGCTTCGATGATGCGGCCGAGGAGCATGAACCCGAGGTCGGAGTAGTGCCGTCCCTCGTCGAGGCCGTAGCGCAGGGGCAGCGCGTCCGCCGCGGCGGCGGCATCGGTGTGCGTGCCGTCGAGGTACAGCGGCTGCCACTCCCAGAGCCCGGCGCGATGCAGCAGCAGGTGCCGCACGGTGGTGTCGGGCGCGCACGAGGTGTCGGGCACGAAGCGCGACACCGGGTCGTCGAACCTCAGGTCTCCGCGGCTCACCAGCCCCAGGATCGCCGTGGTGGTCCCGGCGACCTTCGACACCGAGGCCAGGTCGAACGCGGTGTCCCGCGTGACCGGGGTGCCCGCGAGGTCCGCAAGACCTCCGACCGCGACATCCCGTCCGGTGGGCGTGACCACTCCGGCGACCGCGGCACGGGGCGCCGCAGGCCCGGCGAGGACCGCCGCGACCGCGTCCGCCGCGCTCATGAGCTGCTCCCGCGTCGACCGGTCACGATGCCGCCGCCTCCGTGAGCATGAGCGAGTCGATCGCGGCGACCGGCTCCGGCATCTGCAGCGGGCCGGCACCGGGGGTGATCGTGCCGAGGATGCGCGGCTCGCGCGCGCCCGTCCCACCCGGAACGATCGCAGGCACCCCGTGCATGGTCGCCCAGCCGATGAGCGCCAGCAGGATGGCCTCCTTGCTGTCGGCCGGGGCGCCCAGCTCGTCCGCCAGCACGACCTCGGTCGCGGGGAGCGCCGCGCGCAGCCCGTCGAGGATCAGCGGGTTGCGGCAGCCGCCGCCCGACACCGCGAGGAATCCGATGCCCGCGGCCTCGACGTCGCGCGCGACCGTGCGCTCGGTGAGCTCGGTGAGGGTGCGCACGACGTCGGCGACCGGGATCTCGCGACCCTGAGCGGCCAGGTGCTCGTGCACGTAGGCCAGGTGGAAGTGCTCCTTGCCCGTGCTCTTGGGCGGGGTGAGCGCGTAATACGGGTCGGCGAGCAGGGCCGTCAGCAGCGCCTCGTCCACGCGGCCGGTGCGGGCGATCGCCGCGTCGTCGTCGTAGCCCAACGGATTCAGCCCGTGCTCCACGATCACCGCGTCGACCAGGGCGTTCGCGGGGCCGATGTCGTAGGCGACGAGTCCGTCCTGGCGCACGACGGTCATGTTCGAGATGCCGCCGAGGTTCAGCGCGGCGGACACACCGGCGCGGCCGCGCAGCAGCAGTTCGTCGAGGAACGACACGAGCGGAGCGCCGTGGCCGCCGACCGTGATGTCACGGATGCGGATGTCGGACACGACGGGAACCCCGACCTGCTCGGCGATCCACGCGGGCTGCCCGATTTGCAGGGTGCCGAGCGCGTGCGCGCCGTCGACCCAGTGGTAGACGGTCTGCCCGTGCGAGCACACCGCATCGACCCCGCCGACCGCGGACGCCAGATCCGCCGCGACCTGCGCGAACGCCTGGCCGATGAGGGTGTCCAGCTCCGCGACCTCGGCGAGCGTCGTCTGCGCCGGGGGCAGCGCCGCGATCAGCCGCGCCCGCAGCTCCGGAGCGTACGGCACGCTGGTGGCCGCGACGACGGTGCCGTGCAGGTCCACACCGTGATCGGTGAAGCCCCCGCGGGTGGCGAAGTCGACCACGGCCGCGTCGATCCCGTCGTGCGAGGTGCCGGAGATCAGTCCCAGGACGCGCATCAGTTCTCCTCCAGTGCGGTGCGCAGCCGGCCGGCGGCGGCGGCGAGTCGTGCGGTGGCCGCGGCGAGGTCGTCCCCGCGGCGGATCATGACGGACGCGACCTTCACGTCCCACGCGGCCTCTTCGAGCGCCGCCGTCGCGGTGTCCCGGTCGACCTCGGCGATGGTGCGCACCATCCGGATCGCCCGTTCGCGCAGCTTGTGGTTCGTGGCCTTCACGTCGACCATCAGGTTGCCGTAGGCCTTGCCGTTCCGGACCATCGCGATGGTGGAGAACATGTTGAGCACGAGCTTCTGCGCGGTCCCCGACTTCAGGCGGGTGGAACCGGACAGCACCTCGGGGCCGACCTCGACCTCGATGCCGTGCGCGGCGGCGGCGCTCAGCGGGGTGTCGGCGTTGCACGACAGCCCGACGGTCAGCGCGCCGCGCTCGCCCGCCTTCCGCACGGCCGCCACGACGTAGGGCGTGCGGCCGCTGGAGGCGATGCCGATCACGGTGTCGAGCGGGCCGATGTCGGCGGCGTCGATCGCGGCGGCGCCGGCCTCCGCGTCGTCCTCGGCGCCCTCGACCGGGTTGACGATGGCCCCGGGGCCGCCCGCCATGATCGCGAACACCAGCTCGGGCGGCGTGCTGAAGGTGGGCGGGCACTCGGACGCGTCGAGCACGCCGATGCGGCCGGGAGTGCCGGCACCGACGTAGACCAGCCGCCCGCCCTGGGCCATCCGCTCCGCGGCGGCTTCGATCGCGGGGACGATCTGCGGGAGCGCGCGCTGGACGGCGGCGGGCACCGTGGCGTCCGCGTCGTTCATGGTCTGCGCGAGCTCCGCCACGCTCATCTGATCGAGCCGGGCGTAGCGGGGGTCGCTCGCCTCGGTGGCCAGGGCGCCGAGATCCTCCGCGGTCATCGCTTTCCCCTGTTCCGCGGATCGAGGCTGTCCCGCAGTCCGTCGCCGAGCAGGTTGAGTCCCACGACGAGCAGCACCACGATCACGCCGGGCGCGATCATCGTCCAGGGCGCGATGGTCACGAGGGTGCGCGCCTCGAAGATCATGGAGCCGAGCGACGGTGCGGGCGGCGGAGTGCCCAGCCCGAGGAAGCTCAGCGACGCCTCGGTCAGCACCGCCCACGACAGCGACAGCGTGACCTGCACGATGATGATCGACGTGATGTTGGGCAGCACGTGCCGGAACATGGTGGCCATGCGCGCCTGACCGGTGCTCTTCGCGGCCTTGACGTACTCGACCTCGCGCAGCGACAGCACGGGCCCGCGGGTGACGCGGATGAAGATCGGCACGTACACGATCGCGATGGCGACCGCGATCGTGAACCAGTTGCGGTCGAAGACCGAGGCGAGCGACAGCGCGAGCAGCAGCGGCGGGAACGCGAAGAGCACGTTCGTCACAGCCGTGATCGCCCCGTCGGAGATGCCGCGGTAGAACCCGGCGATGAGGCCGCACACCGTGCCGACCACGGTCGCGAAGGCGACGGCGACGACGGAGATCAGGGCGGAGTTGGCGACGCCTGCGGCGACACGGGAGAAGACGTCGCGGCCGAACTGGTCGGTGCCGAACCAGTGCACGCCCGACGGCGGCTGCAGGCGCGACGGCGGGTCCTGCGCGAGCGGGTCGAACGGCAGCAGCCCGAACGCGGAGACGAGGCTGAGCACGCCGAGCAGGATCACGATGATGAGTCCCGCGAGCCCGCTGCGGCTGCGCAGCAGGAGACGCACGCGCTCCATGGTGCGCCCGCCGCCGGGGGCGAGGGCCGGGGTCTGAGAGATGTCGGTCATGCGGCACGCACCCGGGGGTCGATGACCCGGTACAGCAGGTCGGTGAGCAGGTTGACGATGACGAAGGCGAGCGCGATCACGAGGACGGTGCTCTGCACGAGCGCGTACTCCTTCTGCTGGATGCCGAGCAGCACCTGCCGTCCGATGCCGGGCAGCGAGAAGATCTGCTCCACCACCACGGCCCCGCCCAGCAGGTAGCCGAACTGGAGCCCGGTCATGGTGACGATCGGGACGAGCGCGTTGCCGAGCACGTGGCGCACCTGGAGGCGGCGCGGCGGCACGCCCTTCGCCTTCGCGGTGCGGATGAAGTCGTTCGCGCGGATCTCGAGCACGGCCGTGCGGGTCGTCCGCATGATGGGCGCGGCGATGCCGAAGCCCAGCACGATCGACGGCAGCAGCATCTGCTGCAGGTTCAGCAGCGGGTCGTCGAACAGCCGCGCGTACCCCTGGCCGTTGGGGTTGAAGCCGAGCGACTGGGCGAGGATCGCCAGCAGCGCGGTACCGAGCAGGAACGCGGGGATGGAGAGCCCGGCGAGCCCGACGACCTGGCCGACGCCGTCGCGGAAGGAGTCCGGCTTGGAGGCCGACAGCATGCCCAGCGGGATGCCGATCGCCAGCGCGATGAGGATCGACAGGATCGCGAGCTCGAACGTGACCGGCAGCGCGGCGGCGGTGAGCTCGAGCACGCTGGTCTGGGCGCGGGAGGAGAAGCCGAGGTTGCCGGTGAAGATGTTGCCCAGCCAGGAGAAGAACTGCACGAACAGCGGCTGGTCGAGGCCGTAGTAGGCCTCCAGCGCCTCGCGCTGAGCGGGCGTGAGCGCGGCGGCCTCGGTGCCGAGCCCGGAGCTGATCTGGTCGCCGGGGATGGCGCGCAGCATCAGGAAGACGAAGACGGCGACGCCGAAGAGGGTGCCGAGGGCTGCGAGGATGCGTCGCAGCACGCTGTTGCGGAGAAGCTGTCTGAACATGCCGGGGAGGGGTGCCTGTCGTCGGGGTCCGAGGGGGCGCGGAGCAGCCGCGCCCCCTCGATCCGCTACTTGATGGAGGTGGTGCGCAGGTACTGCAGCGAGCCGTTCGCCATCGGGGTGAAGCCGTCCACGCTCGTGGCCGTGGCGGTGTAGGTGTAGCTGGTGAACAGCCAGATCCACGCCGCGTTGTCCTCGAGGTTCTCCGAGATCTCGGCGTAGATCTTCTTGCGCTCGTCGGCGTCGGCGGTCTGGCGCCCCTCGGCGAACAGCGCGTCGAGCTCCGGCGAGGAGTAGCCCGCGACCTGGTTCAGGTTGCCGGTGCTCGTGAAGTAGCGGCCGTACATGCCGTCGGGGTCGGGACGACCGCCGTTCAGGGCTACCGCGGCGTCGAAGTCGGCGGCGATCCAGCGGTCGACGAAGGCTCCGGACTCGAGCACCTCGAGCTCCAGCGTGATGCCGGCGTCGGCGAGCTGCGCCTTGAGGTTCTGCGCCTCGTTGACGGAGGTGGCGTACTCGCCCTGCGACACGATCGTGTTGATGGTGACGCCGTCCTCCTTGCCTGCCTTCTTCAGGTACTCCTCGGCCTTGTCGAGGTCGCGCTCCGGGCACGGCCGGGCGTCGGGGTCCGACTTGTAGGCGGGAGAGGTGATCGGGCCGGTGACCTCGCCCTCGCCGAGCGCGGCGGTGTCGAGCACCTCCTGGCGGTCGATCGCGCACTGGATCGCGAGGCGCACGTTCACATCGGCCAGGTCGCCGCGCGTGGCGTTGAGCTGCAGCGCGTGATAGCTGAGCTGCGGGGTCGTGGCGACCTCGACGTTGGCGCCCTCGGCGGTCTGTGCGACCAGCGGGTCGTCGAACACGGCGAGCTGCACGTTGCCGGACTGCATGGCGGAGACGATGGACGACTCGTCGGGGATCACGCGGAACTCGACCGTGTCGAGCAGCGCGGTGTCGCCCCAGTACTCGTCGTTCTTGGCGAGCGTGAGCGACTGGCTGGGCGTGCGGTCCTCCAGGATGAAGGGGCCGGTGCCGTTCGGGGTGCCGTTCAGCGCCTCCTCGGTGTCGTCCGAGGACAGCATCGCCATGTTGATCACGGCGAGGTTCGCGGGCAGCGCGGCATCGGGCGCGCTGAGGGTGACGGTGACGGTCGTGGGGTCCGTGGCCTCGACGGCGGCGACCGATGCGAGGGAGCTGCGGGCGACGGCCGCGGTGGCCTCGGCGGCGATCGCGTCGAGGGAGTACTTCACGTCGGCGGAGTCGAACGCGCTGCCGTCCGCGAAGGTCACGCCCTCACGCAGGTGGAAGGTGACGGTCAGCCCGTCCTCCGAGACGTCCCACGACTCGGCGAGCCCTGGCACGACGTTCAGCTCCTCGTCGAACTCGGTCAGGGTCCCGTACAGGTTCTGCAGCACGTTCACGGCCTGGAACTGCGTGGCCTTCCACGGGAACAGGGTGTCCGGGTCGCTGGTGACGCCGATCACGAGGTCGCCGCCCGCGCTCGCGCCCTCGGAGGGCGAGGGGGTGGACGCCGGCGCGGAACACCCGGTGATGACGAGCGCCATCGCGACGCCCGCGGCGGAGAGAGCGCCGAATGACGCCCGCCGTACTGTGCTCATGCTGATTCCTCCTGGCTGGGGACCGCGTCGTCCTGGCTGGGCTGAGGCGATGCTGCCTGCGTCCCGCGAACATCCTCGGTCTGGGTTGGTACCAAAAGTACACGAATGGCGCTGTTGGTGTAACGGAAGTTCCTCTACTGTTATGAACACCGAACGGAGAAGACATGCCCCACGACGACGCCCGCGAGGATGCCGGCGCCCACCCCGTCCTCGTGCGCATGCGGGCGATCCGCCCCGAACTCCGACCGAGCGAGCAGCGCATCGCCGACCTGTTCCTCGCCGACCCGGCGGCCACCGCCGGACTCTCCGTCGCCGAGCTCGCGCAGCGCTGTGGCACCTCCACGACCTCGGTCGTCCGCTTCTGCAAGCGCCTCGGGTACGAGCATGTCCGCGAACTGCGCAACCACGTGCTGCGCGACGTCGAGCGGGAGACGTTCGACACCGCGGCGCTCCCCGCCGTGTCCGGCGACATCGACCGCGACGACACCCTCGCCGACATCGTCGCCAAGGTCTCGCTCGCGGAGACGCTGTCGCTCGCCGACACCGCGAAGGTGCTCGACACCGCCGCGCTCCGCGAGACCGTCGAGGCGATCACCTCGTCGACCCGCGTCGACATCTTCGGCGTGGGCGCGAGCTCGATCGTCGGACTCGACCTGCAGCGCAAGCTCACCCGCATCGGCCGCACCGCGCTGGACTGGTCGGATCCGCACGCCGCGTGGACCTCGGCTGCGACGCTCGGCCCCGGCAACGTCGCGATCGCCGTCTCGCACAGCGGCGCCACGACCGACACGATCGAGTTCCTGGTCCTCGCCAGAAGAGCCGGTGCGACCACGATCGCGATCACCAACCACGCCGGCGCCCCCCTCGCCGCGCAGGCCGACATCGTGCTGACCACCGCCGCCAGGGAGACCGGCTTCCGCTCCGGCGCGCTCGGCAGCCGCATCGCGCAGCTGATGGTCGTCGACTGCATCTTCATCGGCGTCGCCCAGTCGAACTACGACCGCTCGATGGAGGCGCTGCGCGACACCTACGCCGCCGTGCACCGCGTCCGCGCGAACGGATCATGATCGCAGGCGGCACCCGCACCCGCATCGGCCTGTTCGCGGCGTTCGGCGGACTCGGGGTGACCGCCGCCTTCGTGCCGGCACTGCTCCCCTCCGCCGAACGCGACCTGAGAGCCGACCTCAGCATCGCGGTGCCCGTGCTCTTCGCCGGGCTCCTCGTCGGCGTGCTCGCCTCCGGTCCCCTGCTCGCGCGGCGCCCTCCGCGGACGACCCTGCTGCTCGGCAGCACCCTCCAGGCGCTCGCACTCGTCACCACCGCGTGGACGGGTGAAGCGGCCGTGTTCGTGGCCGCGGCCGCCCTGGCCGGGCTCGGCTTCGGCCTCGTGGAGGCTGCGGGCTCGGTGGCGGCGAAGGCTGCGAGCACGGGCAGTGCCACCGGGCTGCTGAGCGCGCTCCTGGGGACGGTGGCCGTCTGTGCGGCGGCCACCCCGCTGCTGGTGGCGCTCGGCGCCGAGATGCGGCCGGTGCTCGCGCTGCTCTGCGCGGTGCCGCTGCTGACCGTGATGCTGCTCGCCGCCCCGGCGCCACGGACGACCCCGGCAGCGGCGGATGCGGCGGCGGTCGGACGCGACCCGCGGGCGCTCATCGCGCTGCTGCCCTTCGCGCTCGCGCTGCCGTTGTACGTCGGCGTGGAGACCGTGCTCTCCGGGTGGTCCGCCGTCATTCCGGAACGAGTGCTCGCGGTGGATCCTGCGGTCGCCGCACTCGGCACGTCCGCCTTCTGGGGCCTGATGGCGGTGGGTCGCTTCACCGCTGCAGCCCTGCACCGTGCGGCCCTGCCCCCGCTCGCGCTCCTGACCACGGGCACGGCCGGTGCCGCGGTGCTGATGGCGGTGGCCGGAGTGCTCGTGGCGTCGCACCCGGTGTGGGCGCTGGCCGCGCTCGGGCTCGTCGTCGTGCTGCTCGCACCGAGCTACGGCCTCATCCTCGGTCTGGCCCTGGATCGCCTCGACCCCGCGCGCAGCGCCGCGGCGGTGGGTGCGCTGGTCGCCTGTGGGGCGGTCGGCGGCACCTTCGTCCCCGCCCTGGTGCTGCTCCTGGGCAGGGACCCGGCGTCGAGCACGACCTTCCTGGTGGCGGCGGTGCTGTGCGCGTTCGTCCCGGTGCTGATGCTGGCCGTGTCGGGCTCCCGGCAGCGGGCCGAGACGACCGCCTGAGACCTCTCTCCTCCACGACCTCGGGCTCTGAGCGAGTCCCTCACAGATGCCGGAATTCCGGCAGCCTCGCCTCGGTCCGCGCCGTATCGTCGTTCCATACCCGCAGCAAGGAGCACCCGCATGTCGCCCGAGACCCTCACGATCGTGATCAGTGCGATCGGCATCGTGCTCACCCTCGGCACGAGCATGTTCGGCGGCCTCACCTGGGTGATCCACCGCATGGACGCCCGCATCGACGGCGTCACCGGCCGCATCGACAGCGTCGAGGAGAGACTCACCGCCCGCATCGACAGCGTCGAGGAGAAGCTCACCGCCCGCATCGACGGCGTCGAGGAGAAGCTCACGGCCCGCATCGACGGCGTCGAGGAGAAGCTCACGGCCCGCATCGACGCGGTCGCCGCCGACGTCACAGACCTCAAGATCGCGGTCGCCCGCCTCGAAGGTCCGCCCCGTCACCTCATCACCGCCACCCGCTGACACCGCCCCAGACCGGAGGAACAGCCGCATGTCGCCCGAGACCCTCACGACCGTGATCAGTGCGATCGGCATCGTGCTCACCCTCGGCACGAGCATGTTCGGCGGCCTCACCTGGGTGATCCACCGCATGGACGCCCGCATCGACGGCGTCGAGGAGAAGCTCACCGCCCGCATCGACGGCGTCGAAGAGAAGCTCACCGCCCGCATCGACGCGGTCGCGGCCGACGTCACAGACCTCAAGATCGCGGTCGCCCGCCTCGAAGGTCCGCCCCGTCGCCTTCTCATGACGGCGCGCTGAGCCGCGCCGCCCGGCCGACTAACGCAGGACGAGCGCGGCGGCACCGATGAGCGGCCCCTCGTCGCCCAGGCCCGAGCGGACGACTCTGGTGCGACGCGAATACGGGTGCACGGCGCTGGCGGTGAGCGCCTGCTGCACGAGGTCGATGTAGTCGGCGGAGACCCGGGAGAACCCGCCGCCGATCGCGACCACGTCGAGGTCGACCAGCGTCGCGGCGTCGGCGAGCGCTTCGCCCACCGCGCGGGCGGAGCGCTCGATCGCGGCCCGTGCCGTCGCGTCGCCCGCGGCGGCGTCGCGCGCCAGATCCTCGCCGGTCGCACCGCCCCAGCCCTGCTGCTGCGCCCACGCGGCGCTCGCGGGCCCTGCGGCGATCTCCTCCAGCGTGAGCCCTCCCTCGCGACGCACCTGACCGAGGTGCCCCGCGTTCCCGGTGGCGCCGGAGATGTAGGCGCCGTTCACGACGAAGCCACCGCCGACGCCGGTCGACACGACGATCGACAGCGAAGCACCCGCATCCTGGGTGGCGCCGAGCCAGGACTCGGCGAGCGCCAGCGCACCGCCGTCGTGGCCGAGCACGGTGGGCAACTCGCTCCCGAGCACGGCCGCCGTGGCGGTGCGGACCGCGGCAGCGAGGCCGAAGCCGTGCGCGCGCGGCATGTTCACGGGCATGATCGTGCCGGCCCCGCGGTCCACCGGCCCGGCGCTGCCGATCCCGGCGCCGACGAGGGCGGCACCGGAGGGAAGCGCGGCGAGCGCATGACGCACGATCGCGTCGACGGCTGCGTCCAAAGTCGCCGCCGTCGCCTCACGTCCCGTGGCCTGGCGGCTGCGACTGCCGGGAACGAGCGTGCCGTCCTCGGCGACGAGCGCGGCCTCCATCTTCGTGCCGCCCACGTCGACGGCGAGTGCGTGGCGCATCACTGCGGGTCGAGCCCGAGGTCGTCGAGGTCGAAGGCAGCGCGCCACTCCAGGCCCTCGGCCTCGATGGCCGCCTGCGCGCCGGTCTTGCGGTCCACGATCACGGCGACCGCCACGACTTCAGCGCCCTCCTTGCGCAGCGCCTCGACGGCCTTGAGTGCAGACTGGCCCGTGGTCGAGGTGTCCTCCAGCACGACCACGCGCTTGCCCTTCACATCGGCGCCCTCGATCTGGCGGCCGCGGCCGTGGTCCTTCGGCTCCTTGCGCACGACGAACGCGTCGAGCGGGCGATCGGTGGCAACCGAGGCGTGCAGCACCGCGTTCGCGATGGGGTCGGCGCCGAGCGTCAGGCCGCCGACCGCCGCCACGTCGAGGTCGGCGATGAGGTCGAGCATGACCCGGCCGATCGCGGGGGCGGCGCGGTGGTCGAGCGTGAGTTTGCGCATGTCGACGTAGTACGTGGCCTGCTTGCCGCTGGAGAGCGTGAAGTCGCCGTGGAACACCGCCTCGTCCGTGATGAGGTCGAGGAGGGTCTGGCGGTCTGCGTCGAGTGCGGTCACGGCATCCAGTGTAGAAGGCCGGAGCACGCACCCCAGGGCCGTTCGGTGTCGGAGGCCGCAACTAGGCTGGAGACATGCGCTTGGCCACCTGGAACGTCAACTCCATCCGCACCCGCGTCGCCCGCACCGTCGAGTTCGCCGTGCGCGAAGACGTCGATGTGCTCGCGATGCAGGAGGTGAAGTGCAAGCCGGAGCAGTTCCCCTACGGGCCCTTCGAAGAGGCCGGGTATCACGTGGAGGTGCACGGCCTGAATCAGTGGAACGGCGTCGCCATCGCCAGCCGGCTGCCGATCACGGACGTGCGCACGGCGTTCGACGGGATGCCGGGCTTCGCGAAGGGTCACGAGGGTCCGGACGCCCCGCAGGAGGCTCGTGCCCTCGGCGTCATGGTCGACGGTGTGCGCGTGTGGAGCCTGTACGTGCCCAACGGCCGCTCTCTGGACGACCCGCACTACGTCTACAAGCTGCACTGGCTCGAGCAGCTCAAGCGCTCCACGGCGGCCGAGCTGTCGGCGAACCCGGAGCTGCCGCTCGCCCTCGTCGGCGACTTCAACATCATCCCGTTCGATCACGACAACGGCGACCCCGACATCGTGGTCGGGCGCTCGACCCACGTCTCCCCCGCCGAGCGCGATGCGTTCTTCGCACTCGCCGATGCGGGTGTGACCGATGTGGTGCGGCCGCTGCTGCCCGAGGGCTACACGTACTGGGACTACCAGCGGCTGAAGTTCCCGCGCAACGAAGGCATCCGCATCGACTTCATCCTCGGCTCGAAGACGCTGGCCGATGCCGTGACCGGCGCCTCGATCCACCGCAACGAGCGCAAGGGCGAGCAGCCGAGCGACCACGTGCCCGTGGTGGTGGATCTCGATTTCGGCGGCGCCGACGCCGACGACGACCTGCCGATGATCTTCTCCTGACCGTCCCACCGAGGAGGGCACCGTGGCGCTGCGCCTGATCGCGACCGATCTCGACGGCACGCTGCTCGACCCCTCGTCCTCCGTGACCCCGCGCACCCGCGCCGCCCTCGACGCGGCGCGAGCGTGCGGCATCGCGGTCGTCCCCGTGACGGCCCGTCAGCCCATCGGTCTGCGCGTGATCGCCGCGGACGCCGGCTTCGACGGGTGGGCGCTATGCGGCAACGGCGCCTACGCGACGCATCTCACCGACGAACGGACGCTGTTCGCCGAGGAGCTGCCACCGGACACCCTGCGCACCCTCGCCGACGCGCTGCGCGCCAGCATTCCCGACCTGCTCTTCGCCAGCGTGCGGGAGGGCGGCGAGACCTTCGTCGCTCAGCACGGCTATGCGGCGATCGCGCAGCTCTCCGACCACAAGCGCGACCCCGCGACCATGGGCGGCGTGCCGCTGGCGCAGGTCCTCGCAGCCCCCACACTGAAGCTCGTGATCCGGCATCCGGAGCTCGCCCCCGCCGCCCTGTTCGAGACGCTGCGCTCGCTGGGCCTCACGGGCTTCGAGGCCACCCTGTCGGGTGCGCCGTTCGTGGAGGTCATGGCCGAGGGGGTCACGAAAGCCACCGGTCTCGCCCGGCTCTGCACGCACCTGGGTATCGACCGCACCGAGGTCGTGGCCTTCGGCGATGCGCTGAACGACGTCGAGATGCTGCGCTGGGCGGGCCGCGGCGTGGCGATGGCGCACGCCGATGCGGTCGTGCAGGAGGCGGCCGACGAGGTCACCGCGAGCAACGCCGAGGACGGCGTCGCACGGGTGATCGAGCGCCTGCTGGCCACCGCCTAGTCCCTGGCGCTCACCAGCGCAGGGGCCGCACGACCGCCGGCGCGGCGGCGCGGGCCCGACGCGAGCCGCACACCGACGCCGCCCGCTCGGTGGGGAGAGGGCGGCGTCGGTGCGCCACCGCTCAGTCGGTGAACGGGAGCTCGAACGCCGCGAGCCGGGCGAGCTGTGCGTGGTCGACGACCCCCGGCACGACGACCGGGTTGGCGATCAACCCCTCGAATCGTCCGGTCATCGGAGCCGGACCGAAGATGAGCGGCCCGCGCGCCGACCGGTCCCCCGTGCCGAGAACGTGCCCGTTGGACGCCACGGGGGTGATGGAGTTCCCGACGTGGAGGCGCAGCTGCTGGTTGACCGCGTCCCAGACGCCGGTGATCAGCTGCCAGTGACCCGGATCCACCGCACCGCCGGTGGCGCAGTTGCTGGTGCGATCGGTGCTGGCCGAGTTCACGGACAGAGCCCCGAGGCAGAACGCGTACGCTCCCTGCGGCGTCACCTGCAGCTGCATGGAACCCGAGTCGCCGCCGCCCTGCATGGCGATCTTCTGCATGGCGGCGGGGGTGCCGTAGCCCATGACCCACAGGCTGAACGTGAAGCTCCGAGACGCGTCGACCGGGGCGGACCAGGTGTGGATCTCCTCGGCGGTGCCGCCCGCCGTGTCGAGCACGGGGCTCTCCACCGGGTGGTCGGGCAGCTCCGTGGTCGTCGTGGAGCTGAACTCGGGGATGACGAGCTCGAGCGCGTTCGCGCCGATCCACGGGTTCGAGTCCGGGATCGCCGACGGAAGCGGGGACGTCAGCGCCGTGGTCTGCCAGGCGTGCCCGGCGTCCAGGTTCGCGGAGGTCGCCGGCGTGCCGACATCGCCGTCGGGGTAGAGCGGAATCCCCGCCGGCGGGGACTGGTTGCCCGCCTTGTCGTAGGCGGAGATCCAGAGCGTGGACAGCGCGTTCGTCGGGGCGACCGTGAGCGTCGTCGGCCCCGTCGCGGCCGCGCAGGCCCAGCGCACGCTGTTGGTCACGGTGGTCGCGCAGTTCGGCAGCGCCGCGGTCAGCGACACCGTGCCGTCGACCGGCACCGGTGGGGCGGGCGCGGTGAGCTGCACGGGATCGATCCAGTACACGTACCCGGCGATGCCGCTCTCGCCGGTGACGGAGAGGGGCAGGCCCTGACCGACGACGAAGGACGCTCCCGCGGCGACGGTCGCGGTGGGTGCGGCGGGCTTGGTCGTGTCGACCGTGAAGTAGCACCACGCGCTGTAGCTCGCACCATCGTGAGTGGCGTCTTTTCCGCGCGCTCTCCACGCGTAGGTCGTGCCGTCCGCGAGGTCGGTGAAGGTGGCGGATTTCACCCCGCCCGCCGCGAGGCCGGTCCAGCGGGTCTGGATCGTGGTGGAGAGACTGCTCGCCTTGGCGAGGGAGAAGTTCGTGCCGACGTTCCCGCCGTCCGGGTCCGTCTGGGTCACGGCGACGGTCACGTTCTTCTGACCGAGCACGGCCGGCGCGGATGCCGTCCCGCAGGTGCGCGACGGCGAGGTGAACACCGGCTTCGTCGGCGTGTTCGGCCGGGTGTTGTACGACACGATGAGCGTCGCCGCACGGCTGTAGTGACGACGGGACGGCAGGTTCGGGTCCGTGTAGGTGAAGGCGAACTGGATCGTGGAGGCGCCGGCCTTGGCCTGCACGCCGGAGGTGACGTTCCATCCCACGGCCAGGGGGGCGGATCCGTACCCCGGCCCGTACCACGGGGCCTGCAGCGGAGCGCTCCAGCCCCCCGTGCCCGCCGCGTTCCACGACTGCTCCTGCGCCCACGTGAAGCCCGCGGGCTTGATGCCGTAGGTGTGCACCTGGATGGCGCCGTTGCCGGACGAGGCGACGGCGAGCTGCGTCGTGTTGAGCCGCGCGTTCGTGATGACCTTTCCCGCCAGCGCCCCGATCGGGAACTGGAAGAACATGTCGGAACGGTACTGCTGGTAGATGCCGACCCGCAGCACGTCGGATGCCCCGGCCGCCAGGTACGACTGGTTCGGGTACGCGGCGTCGGTGTACCAGGACGCCGTGATGCCGGAGGACCAGTCGGGGTCGACGAAGATCGGGTAGGTCACGTCGCCGTCGCGCTTCTCGTGGGTCTCCACGGAGGCGCCGACGTCCATGAGCACGCGGTCCGCCTCGACGTCGTGGGCGACCGGCAGCGGCGGCGCTTCCCCACCCGGCTCCCGGTAGGTGCCGCCTTCGGAGGAGTCCCACCAGAGGGGCTGTCCCGCCACGATCTGCGCGTCGTCACCGGCGTCCGCCCGGACGGTGCCCGTGGAATCGGTGCGCAGCGTCGCATCCTCGATCACGACGTGGAGGTCTTCCAGCCGCGTCGACTCCGCCGCCTTCTCGCTCTTGACCACGTAGATGGACGCCTGCCCCGTCTTGGTCGCGACCATCTTGAGGTCGACGTCGGGAAGCACGTTCCGGTAGGTCGCGGTGTCGCCCTCGACGGTGGGCGCAGGGAGGGTGCCGTACGGCCAGGTCTCGGTGATCCACTCCCCCGACTCCGTCTGCACCTGCGCGAGCTGATCGCTGCCGCCCGGGGAGAACCGTACCGGTGCCGCGGAGGCTGCCGGCTGCAACCAGCCGTCGACCGCGACGAGGGTCGTGTCGACGGGCACCCAGGCACCGTCCTGCTCGACACGGACGGGCACGCTGGACGCCTCGTACTGCATGGTGCCGTCCGGCAGGGCGAGGGTCTGCTCGGTCGGCGTGGTCATGCCGTCCACCACGACGGCCTCTCCTGTCGCCGTAGCGGTCGCGATCGCCTGCGATACGGCGGCCTGCTGCAGGGCGCGGTAGGAGGTCGGCGTGGAGCTCTTGCCGATCGCGGAGCCGACGGCGGGGGCGGCGACAGCTGCTCCTCCCCCTCCGAAGACGACGGCGATCACGGCGACAGAGGCGATCAGGCCACGGGTGGCGCGCCGGGAGGCGGCGCGACGGAAGGAGGAGGTGTCGGGGAGGTGCGTCACAGTCGAAAGCTAGGGGCTCCGCGAACGACGGCGCTATCGCGATCCGGGCCGAAAACCCGAATGTCAGGAATTCGCGGCTCGTGCAATAGGAGGGGTACGGATGCGGCCGCCCTCCCCCGTCACACGCCGAACGTGCCGACCTCCGGGGTCCGCTCGGTCCGCGCATAGCGGAGCAGCAGGACCCCCGCCTCGTCCACGACCGGCGGTTCCCGCAGCCGCAGCACGGCCGGCAGAGCGCCGTCGTCGAACACCTTCTTGCCGCGTCCGAGCAGCAGTGGGTAGATCCAGAGGTTGAGCTCGTCGAACAGTCCTTCCGCGAGCAGGGTGTGCACGAAGTCGATGCTGCCGATCACGTGAACCTCGCGGTGTGCCGCCCGCAGCGCCGCGATCTCGGCGGCAAGGTCGTCGCCCACCCGCGAGCTGCCCTGCCATTCGAGCGTGAGGTCCGGGTTCCGCGACGCCACGTACTTCGGCACCGCGTCGAAGAGCCGCCCGATGTGCCCCTCCTCGCCGTCCGTGTGGTGCGGCCAGTATGAGGCGAAGATGTCGTAGGTGCGGCGGCCGAGCAGCAGCGCGTCGAGGCCGCGCATACCCTCGTCGACCTCGGCGCCCATGCCGGGGGACGGGTAGCCGGCCTGCCACCCGCTGAAGCGGAATCCGCCGGACGTGTCTTCGTCCACGCCGCCCGGCCCTTGGGCCACTCCGTCGAGGGTGCTGAACAGGTCGATCAGGATGCGGCCGGGTGCGTCTTCGCTCATGTCACTTCTCCCTGCGGACGGGACCGCGCGACGGATGCCGCTGTCCCCTTCACGCCATGCTCGCAAAGTCGAGCCCGCTTGTCAGCAGCCGCGTCCGCTCCGTCTGACGGGGGATGCGACCGTGCGGAGCGCCGCCCTACGGTGGGGGGATGCCCTTCACCCGCACGCCCACCGAGCGCGACCGCCGCGGCGATCTCCTGCTGGCGCTCGTGCTGTTCGTCGGGGCGATCCTCAGCGCCGCACTCTCCTCCATCGCCCAGGTCTACGGGGACGAGCAGGCCCCGCTCTGGACGGCCCTCGTGTATGCGGCCGTGGTCGCGGCTCCGCTCGCGTTCCGTCGCCGCTGGCCCGGCGCCGTCGCCGTGATCGTCTCCCTCGCCTACTTCGCCGCGGTGACCGTCCGGGTACCGGAGATCTACGTCGGGAACATCGCGATGTTCATCGCCCTGTACACCGTCGGCGCGTGGATGAGCGACCGGAGGCGTGCACTCATCGTCCGCGTCGCCATCATCATCGGCATGTTCGTGTGGCTGATCATCACGATGTACCGCGATGCGATCAGCGAGGCGGACAAGGCCGAGGTCGTCGCCGGGGCCATGTCCCCGTACGTCGCGTTCATGCTGATCCAGGTGCTGCTCAACGCGCTGTACTTCGGCGGCGCATACTACTTCGGCGAGCGGTCGTGGATGGCGGCGGAGCAGCGCGCGGTGCTGGAGCAGCGCACGGAGGAGCTGGTGCGCGAGCGGGAGGTCACGGCCGCGCAGGCCGTCGCCCTCGACCGGGTGCGCATCGCCAGGGAGCTGCACGACGTGGTCGCCCACCACGTCTCCGTGATGGGGGTGCAGGCGGGCGCCGCGCGGCTCGTGCTCGACAGCGACCCCGCCCAGACGGCACGGCTCCTGTCGGGCATCGAGGCCTCGGCCCGCGACGCGATCCATGAGCTGCGGCAGCTGCTGGAGACGCTGCGAGACCCGGGCGGGGAGACCGCCGACGGCGCGTCCACGCTCGACCTCGATGACATCGCCGCGCTCGCGGAGGCCTCGAACGACGCGGGTCTCCCCACGGCGTACACCGTCGTCGGCGAGCCGGTCGCCGTGCCTTCTCTCGTGGCCGTGAACCTCTACCGCATCGCGCAGGAGTCGCTCACGAACGCCCGCCGGCACGCGGGCCCAGGCGCGACGGCCGACGTGCGCGTCCGCTACGACGAGGACGGCGTCGAGGTGGAGGTCGTCAACACGGGCCGGGCGATCGCGCAGCTGCGGCCCGGGCTCGGTCAGCTCGGCATGCGGGAGCGGGCGGCGGCCTCGGGCGGGACGCTGGAGGTGGCGGCGCGTCCGTCCGGCGGAGTGCGGGTTCGCGCGCGCGTGCCGCTGGTCGCCGCGGAGGCAGGGGCGACACGATGAGCGAGCCCACGATCCGCGTGCTCCTCGTCGACGATCATGCGCTGCTGCGGGCGGGGTTCCGCACGATCCTGGACACGCAGCCCGACATCACCGTGGTCGGAGAGGCGTCGTCCGGCGCGGAGGCGGTGGCGCAGGCGAGCGCGCTGCGCCCCGACGTGATCACGATGGACGTGCAGATGCCCGACATGGACGGCATCGAGGCCACGCGTCGCATCGTGGCCGACCCGGAGGTGGGCGCCGCGATCGCCATCGTCACGACCTTCGATCACGACGACTACCTCTACCGAGCGCTGGAGGCGGGCGCGAGCGGCTTCCTCCTGAAGAACGCCGGCGCCGAGGACCTCATCTCCGCGGTGCGAGCCCTCGCCGCGGGGGACGGGATGCTGGCGCCCGAGGTCACGCGCCGGGTGCTGGCACGATTCGCGGGCGGCCCTGGTGCGACCGGATCGCACCCGACGGGACGCTCGCCGATGCCCTCGCCTGCTCCCGAGGCCCCGCGTTCCCGTGACGTTCCGGCAGCTCCGCCCACCACTCCCGCCCTGCTCGAACCGCTCACCGACCGCGAGGCCGAGGTGCTGACCCTGCTCGCGGATGCGCGCAGCAACGCCGAGATCGCCCGCGCGCTGTTCATCGGCGAGGCCACCGTGAAGACGCACGTCTCCCGGGTGCTGCAGAAGCTCGGCGCGCGCGACCGGGTGCAGGCCGTGGTGCTCGCGCACCGCCTTGGCCTCGCATGAGCGACGTGCCGGACGCCGGGGTGGACCGCGGCGCGTACTGGAACCACAACACCGCCTACCACCCCTGGATCCTGCGCATCGCCGCCCGGGGTTCGACCGAGGATGCGCTCGACGTCGGCTGCGGCGAGGGACTCCTCGTGCAGCGCCTCGCGCCGCTGTTCACCACGGTGACCGGCATCGACCCCGACCCGGCCGCCATCGCCCGCGCTCAGGACCGTCTGCGCGGGGCTCACCGAGCGAAGGTGGCGCTGTCGTCGTTCGCCGACTTCGACGCGGCGGACCGCCGCTTCGACCTGATCACCTTCGTCGCCACGCTGCACCACATGGACCTGCGCCCGACGCTCGCGAAGACCGCACGGCTGCTGCGCCCCGGCGGGACGCTCGCGGTTGTCGGGCTGGCCGCGAACAGGTCCGCGGGCGACTGGATCCTCTCCGCCCTGGCCGTGCCGTGGGTCCGGCTGGGCTCGGCGCTGCATCGCGAGTCGCGCGACATCGGTGTGGCCACTGCCGCTCCCCGCGAGAGCCTCGCCGAGATCCGCACGACCGCGGAGACGGTGCTGCCCGGGGTGCGTGTGCGCCGGGGGCTGTACTACCGCTACTTGCTGTCCTGGACGAAGCCTGCTGTTCTGGGGGACGCCGCGGGGCGCGATAGCCTCTGAGCCATGCCCGAAGCCGCTCCCCTGTCGCGTCCGATCCTGGCCGGCGTGGTCACGGCCCTGGTGGGCTTCACGAGCTCCTTCGCCGTGGTGCTGACGGGGCTCGACGCGGTCGGCGCGACACCGGCGCAGGCGGCCAGCGGGCTCCTCGCCGTAAGTCTGACGATGGGGCTGGCGTGCGTGGTGCTCGCCTGGCGGTACCGGATGCCGATCACCGTGGCCTGGTCGACGCCCGGTGCGGCCCTGCTCGCGGCGACCGGGGCCGTGGAGGGCGGCTGGCCCGCCGCGGTGGGGGCCTTCCTGGTCACGGCGGCACTCATCCTGCTGACGGCGCTGTGGCCCGCACTGGGGGCGCTCATCGCGCGCATCCCTCCGTCGATCGCGCAGGCCATGCTCGCCGGGGTGCTGCTGCCGCTGTGCCTCGCACCGATCACGGGGGTGGTGGCGAACCCCTGGGGCGTGGTGCCGGTCGTGCTGACCTGGCTGGTCTTCGCGCGCCTCGCGCCGCGGTGGGCGGTGCCGTTCGCGTTCGTCGCCGCGGCCGCGGTGGTCGCGGTGTCGCTGGTGCAGGAGGGGGCGCCGTTCGATCCGGGGCTGCTGCTGCCGCGGATCGAGCTCACGACGCCGGTCTTCACGGTGGGCGGCCTGGTCGGCCTCGCGCTGCCGCTGTTCATCGTGACGATGGCGTCGCAGAACGTGCCGGGCGTCGCGATCATGCGCAGCTTCGGCTACGAGGTGCCGTGGCGGCCGGCGATGCTGGTGACCGGGGTGGGCACGGCACTCGGCGCCCCCGCGGGCGGCCACGCCATCAACCTCGCCGCCATCAGCGCGGCGCTCGCGGCTTCTCCCGACGCGGATCCGGATCCGCAGCGCCGCTGGGTCGCGGGGGTCTCGACCGGGGTGACGTATCTGGTGCTCGGCGGATTCTCCGCAGCGTTCGCGGCCCTCGTCGTCCTGGCTCCCGCCGCGGTGATCCCCGCGGTCGCCGGGCTCGCGCTGTTCGCCGCGTTCGGCTCATCCGTGCAGCAGGCCATCGACGACCCCGGCGAGCGCATCCCCGCCGTCGTCACGTTCCTGGTCGCCGCATCCGGCATCGCGGTGCTCGGCGTGAGCGCCGCGTTCTGGGCGCTGGTCGCGGGGCTGCTCGTGCGCACCGTGCTGCACGCCGGCCGCGGCTGACCGCCACCCTCCCCCGCGCGGCCGATCCTGCGACGTCCGCCGTGCGGGGGATGCCCGGGGGCAGTCCCGCTCCGTAGCGTGAGGGCATGACCACAGGAATGCTTGAACTCTCCGGCATCACCAAGAGCTACGGCTCGCGGCGGGTGCTGGACGACGTGTCCTTCACGGTCGCACCGGGGCGGCTGACGGGCTTCGTCGGCGGCAACGGCGCGGGCAAGACCACGACCATGCGGATCATCCTCGGGCTGCTGTCCGCGGACGGCGGGCGGGTCGACCTCGACGGCGCCCCGCTGAACACCGCGGACCGGCGGCGCTTCGGCTACATGCCGGAGGAGCGCGGCCTCTACCCGAAGATGAAGGTGCTCGAGCAGATCGTGTACCTCGCGCGGCTGCACGGCTTCGGCAAGGCGGAGGCCACGGAGCGGGCGACCGCTCTGCTCACCGAGCTGGGCCTCGGCGAGCGGCTGAACGACACCATCGAGTCGCTGTCCCTGGGCAACCAGCAGCGCGCGCAGATCGCCGCCTCCCTGGTGCACGACCCGGAGGTGCTGATCCTCGACGAGCCGTTCTCCGGACTCGACCCGCTCGCGGTCGACGTGGTGGCCGGCGTGCTGCAGGCGAGTGCCGCGAAGGGCGCATCGATCCTGTTCTCCTCGCACCAGCTCGACGTGGTGGAGCGGCTGTGCGACGACCTGGTGATCCTCGCGGGCGGCACGATCCGTGCTGCGGGCTCCCGTGACGGGCTGCGCGCCGAGCACGCCCGCGACCGGTACGAGCTGGTGTCCGCGGGCGACGCCGGCTGGCTGCGCACCGAGCCGGGCGTCACGGTGGTCGACTTCGAGGGCGGCTATGCCCTGTTCGACGCGGACAGCCCGCAGACAGCGCAACGCGTGCTGCAGACCGCCGTCGAGCGCGGCGATGTCGCCAGCTTCGCGCCCAAGCATCCCTCTCTTGCGCAGATCTTCAAGGAGGTCATCCAGTGAGCGCCCCCACCCCGTCCCCCGCCCGCGGCACGAACGGCATCTGGCTCGTCGCCGAACGCGAGATCGGTTCCAAGCTGCGCAGCAAGGCGTTCCTGATCTCGACGGGCATCCTGCTGCTGCTCGCCCTCGGCGGCGTCCTGTTCGGCGGCTTCGCCAGCAAGAGCACCGAGGCCATGCCCGTCGCCGCCACCGCGGAGACCGCGTCCGTCGTGTCCGCGATCCCCGACGTCGAGGTGACCACCGTCGCCGATCAGGCCGAGGCGGAGGAGCTGATCCGCGCGGACAAGGTCGACGCGGCGGTCCTCCCCGCCAGCGGCACCGACGAGCACACCGGCTACACGATCATCGCGCTGGAGGACGCACCGGGCTCGCTCGTCTCGGCGCTGTCGTTGTCTCCCGAGGTCGTGATCCTGGAGCCCGCCACCACGAACCCGCTGCTGCGCTACTTCATCGCGATCGCGTTCGGGCTGGTGTTCATGATGGCCGCGGCGACGTTCGGCGGCACGATCGCGCAGAGCGTGGTCGAGGAGAAGCAGACCCGCGTGGTGGAGGTGCTGCTCTCCGCGATCCCTGCGCGCACGCTGCTGGCCGGCAAGGTGATCGGCAACACGGTCCTCGCGATGGGGCAGATCCTCGCCCTGGCGGCGGTCGCCACCGTCGGCCTGATCGTGACCGGGCAGCGCGAGGTGCTGACCACGCTCGGCGCCCCGATCATCTGGTTCGCGGTGTTCTTCCTGTTCGGCTTCGTCCTGCTGGCGGCGATGTTCGCGGCCGCCGCGTCGATGGTGTCCCGCCAGGAGGACATCGGCTCGACGACCACCCCGATCACCATGCTGATCATGGCGCCGTACATCCTCGTGATCGTGTTCAACGACAACCCGCTGGTGCTGACGATCATGTCGTACGTGCCGTTCTCGGCCCCGGTGGGCATGCCCATGCGCCTGTTCGTGGGCGAGGCGCAGTGGTGGGAGCCGCTGCTGAGCCTGGTGATCCTGCTCGCGAGCTGCGTCGCGGCGATCGTCGTCGGCGCGAAGATCTACGAGAACTCGCTGCTGCGGATGGGCTCGCGCGTGAAGCTGTCGGAGGCGCTGCGCGGCTGACGCCTCGCCCTCTGTTCACAACTCAGGATGCCGCGGCGGAAACGCCGCGGCATCCTGCGCGTCAGGGGCTCCCCAGGCTTTTTCTCCTGAGTTGTGAACACCAGGAGGCGCAGCCCGCGCGAGCCTGCGTCAGATGACGCCCTCGGACAGCGAGGTCGGGTTGCCGAAGCGGTGGTTCGTGATGGACACGGCCTGCTCGTGCAGGAACGGCAGGATCTCCACCCGACCGGCACCGGTCACCGCGTGCGACCACACGGCCACGTCCGGGCTGCCGTCGAGCGCGGCGAACAGCGCCGAGGCGTCGCCGCCCACGAGCCGCACGCGCTGCCAGGAGCGGGCGCTCTTGGCGTAGCGCTTCGTCCAGGCCGCGTCGGTCTCCGTCTTCACCGGCACGCCGTGGGCCTTGAGCGCCTTCTCCACGCGGGAGGGCAGGGCTGCCGCGGACACCGTGAACGGGCTGCCGCTGCGCAGAGCGGCGGCGAGCACACGCACGCCCTCGACGAGCCGGGCGTCCTCGGCGATGCGGACGTCGACCGCGACAGAGCGATAGCGGAACACGTTGCGCTCCACGCCCAGGCCCGACTTGTCGCTCACGGCGCCGAACTCGTCGACCCAGGCGCGTTCGTCCGAGGCGGCGGCGCGGTGCAGCCACTCGATCCCGGCGGGGTCGAGCTCGGCGCCCGCGGCCTCCAGCAGCCCGATGACCGCGGGGGTCACGGCGGCACCCGGTGCCGCGGCGGGCAGTTCGGCCGCGCGCCACTCTCCCAGGCCGAACAGGTAGTTCGGGCCACCGGCCTTGGCTCCGGCACCCACGGCCGAGCGCTTCCAGCCGCCGAACGGCTGACGCTGCACGATGGCGCCCGTGATGCCGCGGTTCACGTACAGGTTGCCCGCCTCGACCCGATCCAGCCAGGTCGCGACCTCGGCGGAGTCGAGCGAGTGCAGACCCGCGGTGAGGCCGTAGTCGACCGCGTTCTGCAGTCGGATCGCCTCGTCGAGGTCCTTCGCGTGCATGATGCCGAGCACGGGGCCGAAGAACTCGGTCAGGTGGAAGTACGAGCCCTCGCGCACGCCGGTCTTCACGCCAGGGGTCCATTGCTTCCCCTCGTCGTCGAGCTTGCGGGGCTCGACCAGCCACCGCTCGCCCTTGTCGAGCGTGGTGAGCGCGGTGAGGAGCTTGCCGTTCGCGGGCTCGATGATCGGCCCCATCTGGGTCGCCGGGTCGTCGGGCAGTCCGACGCGCATCGAGGTCACGGCGTCGACCAGCTGCCGCTCGAACCGCTTCGAGTCCGCGACCGAGCCGACCAGGATCGCGAGCGATGCGGCGGAGCACTTCTGGCCCGCGTGGCCGAAGGCGCTGCGGGCGACGTCAGCGGCCGCGAGGTCGAGGTCGGCCGAGGGCGTCACGATGATCGCGTTCTTGCCGCTGGTCTCCGCGAGCAGCGGGAGGTCGGCGCGGAACGAGCGGAACAGCTGCGCGGTCTCGTAGGCGCCGGTGAGGATGACCCTGTCCACCTCGGGGCTCGCGACCAGACGGGTGCCGAGGTCGCGGGAGGCCAGGTCGACGAGGGCGAGCAGATCGCGCGGCACGCCCGCGGCCCACAGCGCCTCGACCATGACGGCGCCGCAGCGCTGGGTGAGCTTCGCGGGCTTGATGATGACACCGGAGCCCGACGCGAGACCCGCGAGCACGCCGCCCGCGGGGATCGCGACGGGGAAGTTCCACGGCGGGGTCACGACCGTGACCTTGGACGGCACGAACTCCGCACCGGACACGGCCTCGAGGTCCTTGGCGCGCTCGGCGTAGTAGTGCGCGAAGTCGATGGCCTCGCTCACCTCGGGGTCGGCCTCGGCGATGGTCTTGCCCGCCTCGTGCGCCATGATCTCGATGAGCTGACCGCGGCGCGCGGCGAGCTCGTCGCCCGCGCGGTGCAGCACTGCGGCGCGCTCGGCCGCCGGCAGGGCCGCCCACCTCTCGGCGGCGGCGGTCGCTGCGGCGAAGACAGCGTCGAGCTGCGCCTCGGTCTCGATGCGGGCGGCGGCGATCGCGTCGCGGCCGAGCGTGGTCGAGACGGAGCGGCGGAGGATCTCGCGCCCCCACGCGCGGTTGGCGGCGAGCGCGGGGTCGCTGTCCGGCTCGTTCGCGAAGCCCGCGGTGGTGCCGGCGGGCTGCTCGGCGGCACGGTTCTGCGTGCGGTGCGGGCCGGGCACGCGCTGCGCCTCGGGCAGCGCGGCGTCGGCGGCGAGCGCGGCGAGGGAGCGCTCGAACCGCTCGCGCTCGCGCGTCAGCAGCGCGGGGTTCGAGGCGAGCTCGAACACGGCCGACATGAAGTTCTCGGGGCTCGCGTTCTCCTCCAGGCGGCGCACGAGGTAGGCGATGGCCACGTCGAACTCGGCCGGGTTCACGACCGGGGTGTACAGCAGCAGGCGGCCGACGTCCTTGCGCACGGCCTCCGCCTGTCCTGTCGCCATGCCGAGCAGCATCTCGTACTCGACCGCGTCGGTCACGCCGCGGGCCTTCGCGAGCAGCCAGGTGTAGGCGATATCGAACAGGTTGTGCCCGGCGACGCCGATCCGCACGGCGTCGAGACGCTCCGGCGTCATCGCCCAGTCGAGCACGCGCTTGTAGTTCGTGTCGGAGTCCTGCTTGGTGCCGTAGGTCGCGAGCGGCCACCCGTGCACGGTCGCGTCGACCTCCTCCATCGCGAGGTTGGCGCCCTTCACGACGCGCACCTTGATGGGAGCACCGCCCTTCGCGCGGCGCGCGGCCGCCCACTCCTGCAGGTGCTGCATGGCTCCGAGTGCATCCGGCAGGTAGGCCTGCAGCACGATGCCCGCCTCGAGCTTCTCCAGGCCGGGCTGGTCGAGGATGCTCGTGAACGCCGCGATCGTCAGGTCGAGGTCGCGGTACTCCTCCATGTCGAGGTTGATGAACTTCGCCTTGCCCTTGGCCTCGGCCTTCGCGGCGAGCTCGTACAGCGGGGTGAGCTTCTCCACCACGTCGGCGACGGCCTCGTCGAACGACCACATAGACAGCTGGCTCACGACGCTCGACACCTTGATGGACACGTAGTCCACGTCGGGACGGGCGAGGAAGTCGTAGGTGCCCTGCAGGCGCCGCCCGGCCTCGCGCTCGCCCAGCACGGCCTCGCCGAGCAGGTTCAGGTTCAGGCGGTTGCCGCTCTTGCGGAGCTTCGCGATCGCGGGGCCGAGCTTCGACGGGGTCGCGTCGAGCACGAGGTGGCCGACCATGGCCCGCAGCACACGACGGGAGATCGGCACCACGACGCCGGGGAGCTTGGGCGCCCAGAAGCCGCCGGCCTTGATCGCGGCGCGCAGGTATCCGGGCAGCAGCGTGGGGGTGATGTCGGACAGCTCGGCGAGCTTGCGGCCGGCGACGCGGAGGTCCTCCGGGCGCATCACGCCGTCGACGAAGCCGACCGTGAAGTCCAGCCCGTTGGGGTCCTTCAGCACCTCGGACAGCCGCTGCGCCGCGGGCTCCACGGGGTGCGTCTCGCTCTCGGCCAGCCAGCGCTGCACGAGCGCGGCGACCTCTTCCGTGCGGGGCGTGGTGTCGTCGATGACGTTCATGGGCGCAGTACCTTCCTCGGCGGCGCACACACTCGGGTGACATGTGCGGCTGGATCATTGTCCAGCCGGTCGCTAGGCTCCGTCTATCAACCGATTCGAGTGGATTCTGTTCACTCTCCCTGAACGAACCGGAGCGCCCCGTGCTCGACGTGAACCGCCTGCGTCTGCTGGTCGAGCTCTCCCGCCGCGGCACGCTGTCGGCCGTGGCCGACGCCCTCTCCTACAGCAAGGCCTCGGTGTCGCAGCAGCTCGCCGCTCTGGAGCGCGACGTCGGGGTGCCGCTCCTCCGGCGGGTCGGCCGCGGCGTGCAGTTCACGCCGCAGGGGAACGTGCTGGTCGCCGAGGCCATCGGCATCCTCGATCAACTCGAGCACGCACAGGTCGCCGTCGCGGAGTCCCTCACCGAGGTCACCGGCACCGTGCGGCTCGCGGTCTTCCAGTCCACGGCGCACTCCCTCCTTCCGCGGGCGCTCGCGGCGCTGGGCGAGCGGCACCCGGCACTGCGCGTGGAGGTCGTCGAGCGCGACCCCGAGAGCGGACTGGTCGGGGTGTCCAGCCGCGACTACGACCTCATCCTCGCGGAGCAGTACCCGGGGCATACCCGCCCCATCCACGCGGACCTCGACCGCGTGGTGCTCGCGCACGACGCGATCGCCCTCGCCCGCCGCCCCGGCAGCGTCGCGCATGCCGATGCGGTGGCCGCACTGTGGTCGACCCGTGCGGAGCCCTGGGTGCTCGAACCGGCCGGCACCGCCTCCCGCGCCTGGGTGGAGCAGCTGTGCCGCACCGCCGGGTTCGAGCCCGATGTGCGCTTCGAGCTCGCCGACCTCACCGCGCACGTCCGCCTCATCCACGCCGGACTCGCGGTGGGCCTGCTGCCCGAGCTCGTGTGGGCGGGCGACACCCCCACGGTCGACCTCGCCCCTCTGCCGCACGAGCCCCGCCGCGAGATCTTCTCCTCCGCCCGCCGGGTCTCCGCCGACGCCCCGTCCATCCGTGCGGTGCGGGCGGCCCTCGCCGACGCGGCCTCCCGCAATCTCCTCGACTGATCCGGAGGGTCATCCGCGAGGAGGACGCGGCGCCGGGAGCCACGGGCTATCCTCGGCAAGATGCCGCTCTTCCCTCCCCGCCTTCCGGCCGCCCGGCATCTCGCCCTGACCTGGGGCATCTCCGACCAGTACGGGGGCATGACCAGCGCGATGCTGCGGCGCTCACGCTCGTTCCGCCGCATCGGCGGGGTCGACGTCGACATCCTCACGCTGGACGACGGCCCCGACTACCCCGGGCTGGAGGCGCGACTGCGCGCGAGCGGCGAGCTCATCGACGGGCTGCGGATCCGCAACCTGTGGGATGAGCTGCGCGACCGCGACCCCGCGCCACGCGGCACCATCCCCACGCCGCCCAGCCTGCTCCAGCCGGAGGACGGGGACGCGGTGAGGGAGCACGACGGAGTGGTGCTGAGCCGCTCACGCCGCGACGACGAGGGCCGCCTGCAGGTCGACCGGTTCCGCCGCGACGGCTCGCTGCTGGCCACGGAGAGGGAGGGTGCCGAGCGGCGCGTCCTCGTCTACGGCGCCGACGGCACACCGCTCCGCTCCTGGCGCAGCAGCTGGGGACTGTACCGCTGGTGGTTCGACCGGGTCACCGCCGGCCGCATGACCTTCCTCCTGGTGGACTCCAAGACGGCGGCCCGCTGCGTCGCCGGCTACCGCCGGGACCACGTGACCACCGTGCACATCGTGCACGCCTCGCATCGGCTGGGCGGACGGCCGCAGACCCTGCGTGCCTCGCGGGAATCGGTGCTGCGGCGCGCGGGAGACTTCGACGAGATCGTGGTGCTGACCGAGCGGCAGCGCGCCGACCTCCTGCAGGACCTGGCCGCGGTCGACGTGCACCCGCGGGTGCGGGCGATCCCGAACGAAGTGCCGCTGCCCGCGAGCACTCCGAGTGCTCGGCCCGCCGCACGCGGGGTCGTGGTGGGGTCGCTCGACCCGCGCAAGCGCGTGGATCACGCGATCGACGCAGTCGCGAAGGCGCATGCGGTCGACCCCGCCATCCAGGTCGACATCATCGGCGAGGGGCCCCGCCACGCGCAGCTCGCCGAGCGGGTCCGACGCCTGGACGCGGAGGAGTGGATCCGCCTGCGCGGCTTCGACCCCGACGCGAAGGCCGCGTTCGCCACGGCGGGCTTCAGCCTGCTCACCTCGACCTCCGAGGGGCTGCCACTCGTGCTCGTGGAGAGCATGGCCGCCGGATGCATCCCGCTCGCCTACGACATCCGGTACGGCCCCGCCGACATGATCCGCGACGGGGTGGACGGGTTCCTGATCCCGGAGGGCGACGTGGAGGCGCTCGCGCAGCGCATCGCGATGCTGGCAGCGCTGCCGCCCGCTCGGCTCGAGCGCATGCGTCGGAAGGCGCGCGCCAAGGCCGCGGGGTTCTCCGATCGTGCTGTCACCCGCCGGTGGGCGCGCGAGCTCAGGGCCGCATACGACGCGAAGCTCCTGGCCGCCGCTGAGGATCAGCCGCGGAGCGTCCGGTTCCGTCGGCTCGCGGGCGTCGTGCGGCGCCGCGTGCGCTGGGCGCTCGGCCGCTGACGACGGCGGCCGATCCCGCTCGCACGTGCGGGAATATGCATTCGCATGCATCGGTTGGGGTGGGGTGTACCCGGACGACGGAGTCCGATCCATCCCACCGTCCGAAAGGCACTTCCGTGAGCACTCCCGTCATCGACCGCACCGCACCGACCGAGCACCCCGTCCTGGACGTCCTCGCCGGCCGCTGGAGCCCCCGCGCCTACGATGCGCAGAACGCGATCGACGAGGCCAAGCTCGCCACCGCCCTCGAGGCCGCGCGCTGGAGCCCCTCCGCCAACAACACCCAGCCGTGGCGCTTCATCGTCGCCCGCCGCGGCACGGCCCTGCACGCGCAGGTCGTCGACGCACTCCTCGGTTTCAACCAGGCCTGGGCCGGCAACGCCGCCGCGCTCATCGTCGCCGTGGCCGAGACCGCCACTGCCGACGGCACCCCCCTCACCCACGCGCTGTACGACCTCGGCCAGGCCGTCGCGCACTTCTCCGTCCAGGCTCACCACGACGGCCTCGCCGTGCACCAGATGAGCGGCTTCGACCCCGAGGCCGTGCGCGAGTTCGCCGACCTGGAAGAGCGCTTCGCCCCCACCACGGTGCTCGCGGTGGGCGAGTTCGGCGACATCGCCTCGCTCCCCGAGGTGCTGCAGGAGCGCGAGGTCGCCCCGCGAGTCCGCCGCCCGATCGACGAGACCGTCGTCCTCAGCGCCTGATCCGCCCGCACACGTCGAAGGCCCGGAGGCATCGCGCCTCCGGGCCTTCGCGCATCTCCCCGCACATCCTTCATCCACCCGACCCGGACGGAACCCACCCGACGGAAGGAGAACTCACGAATCGAAGGACCCCACAGAGGAATCCATCCTTCACCTCGCGAGATCTCCTTCACCTCGTGCGCCGGACCGACCCCGAAGCCACCCCACCCGAACGGACGGAGAACTCACGACTCGAAGGAGCCCACAGAGGCATCCATCCTTCGAGTCGCGAGATCTCCTTCAACTCGCGAGTTCTCCTTCATGCGGTGCGGCCGAGGAGCCGGATCAGTCGTCGAGCAGCTCGGCCTCGATCACGTCGTCCTCGTCGTCCGTGTCGGGCTCGGGCTCGGGCGTCGTGGCGGTGAGCACCAGGCCGGAGCCGTCGGCGGCGACGTCCACGCGGACCGTGTCGCCGTCCCGCACACCACCGGAGAGCAGCGCCGTCGCGAGCTTGTTCTGCACCTCGGTCTGGATGAGCCGACGCAGCGGCCGTGCGCCGAACATGGGGTCGTAGCCGCGCTCGGCCAGCCAGGCCCGCGCGTCCGGGGTGACCGCGAGCGTCAGGCGACGGTCCTTGAGCCGGTCGTGCAGCTGGTCGACCGACAGCTCCACGATCTGCGCGAGGTCGTCCTCGCTCAGCGCGCTGAACATCACGATGTCGTCCAGACGGTTCAGGAACTCCGGCCGGAACGCCTGCCGCACGAGCGCCATCACCTGGTCGCGCTTCTCGTCGGGCGAGAGCACGGGGTCGATGAGGATCGGCGAGCCGAGGTTCGAGGTGAGGATCAGGATCACGTTCGAGAAGTCGACCGTGCGTCCCTGGCCGTCCGTGAGGCGGCCGTCGTCGAGCACCTGCAGCAGCACGTCGAACACCTCGGGGTGCGCCTTCTCGACCTCGTCGAGCAGCACGACGCTGTACGGGCGACGCCGCACGGCCTCGGTCAGCTGCCCACCCTGCTCGTAGCCGACGTAGCCAGGAGGGGCGCCGACGAGCCGCGAGACGGAGTGCTTCTCGCCGTACTCCGACATGTCGATGCGGACCATGGCGTGCTCGTCGTCGAACAGGAACGCGGCGAGCGCCTTCGCCAGCTCGGTCTTGCCGACGCCGGTGGGGCCGAGGAACAGGAACGATCCGGTCGGTCGCCCGGGGTCGCTGATGCCCGCGCGGGAGCGCCGCACCGCGTCCGACACGGCCTTCACCGCGTCCTTCTGCCCGATCAGGCGCTTGCCGAGCTCGTTCTCCAGGTGCAGCAGCTTCTCGCTCTCGCCCTGCAGCAGCCGCCCGACGGGGATGCCGGTCCACGCGGCGATCACCGCGGCGATGTCCTCCTCCGTCACCTGCTCGTTCACCATGCGCGGCTCGGTCGAGGTCGTCGCCTCCGCCTGCTCGGCCTCGGCGATGTCACGCTCCAGGCGCTTGATGGTCTCGTACTCGAGCTTGGACGCCTTGGTGTAGTCGGCGTTGCGCATCGCGAGGTCGCGCTGGGTGATGGCGTCGTCGAGCTGCTTCTTCAGCTCGCCGACCCGGTTCAGGCCCTGCCGCTCGCGCGCCCAGCGGGCCTCGAGCTCGGCGAGCTCCTTCTCCAGCTCGACGAGGTGCTCGCGGAGCGCGCCGAGGCGCTCCTTGGAGGCGGCGTCCTTCTCCCGCTTGAGTGCGAGCTCTTCCAGCTTCAGCCGGTCGACCTGCCGCTTGAGCTGGTCGATCTCGACGGGCGAGGAGTCGATCTCCATCTTGAGGCGGGACATCGACTCGTCGATCAGGTCGATGGCCTTGTCCGGGAGCTGCCGGGCGGGCAGGTACCGGTTGGAGAGCGCGGCGGCGGCGACGAGGGCGCTGTCGGAGATGGTGACACCGTGGTGCGCCTCGTAGCGCCCCTTGAGCCCGCGCAGGATCGCGATGGTGTCCTCGACGGACGGCTCGCCCACGTACACCTGCTGGAAGCGGCGCTCCAGGGCGGCGTCCTTCTCGATGAACTCGCGGTACTCGTTGAGCGTGGTCGCGCCGATCAGCCGCAGCTCCCCGCGGGCCAGCATCGGCTTGAGCATGTTGGAGGCCGCGACGGATCCCTCGCCGCCGCCCGCGCCCATGAGCACGTGCAGCTCGTCGATGAACGTGATGACCCGCCCGTCGGACTCGGTGATCTCCTTGAGGACCTGCTTGAGCCGTTCCTCGAACTGCCCGCGGTACATGGCACCCGCGACGAGCGCGGAGATGTCGAGCGTGACCAGCTCCTTGTCCTTGAGCGACTCCGCGACGTCGCCCGCCACGATGCGCTGGGCAAGCCCCTCGACGACGGCGGTCTTGCCGACGCCGGGTTCGCCGATCAGCACCGGGTTGTTCTTGGTGCGGCGGGTGAGCACCTGGCTGACGCGCCGGATCTCACTGTCCCGTCCGATGACGGGGTCGAGCTTGCCCTCGCGGGCGCGGTCGGTCAGGTTGATGCCGAACTGCTCGAGGGCGGACTGCTGTTCCTGGTTCGGGGATCCGGTCTGCGGGGTGGTCATGCGCTCCTCCTGGAGATGCTCCTTCTGGTCGTCTCCCCACGACCGAAGTCCGGCCGGGGGATCAAAGTTGAGTTGAGGTGACTCAAGTTTACCATTTCCCGGGTGCCGGCTCCAGCCCCGTCACCGCTCGCGGACGACGGCATCCCAGACAGCGGCGGCCACGTCCCGCTTCGACCCGGTGGCGGTCCCGGCCACGTCGCCGCTCCGCCCGAGGATGTGCACAGCGTTCTCCGCACTCTCGAAGCCCCGCTCCCAGCCGACCTCGTTCACCACGAGCAGATCCACGCCCTTGCGCTCCTGCTTCGCGCGCGCCCTCGCCAGCATCTCGGCCTCGTCCTCCGGCGTCTCCGCCGCGAACGCCACGATCACCTGCCCCTCGCGGCGCCGCGCGGCCAGGCTCGCCACGATGTCCTCGTTCTCCACCAGCTCGATGGCGGGGACGCCGCCGTGCTCCTTCGTCAGCTTGCGGTCGGCGACCGTGACCGGACGGTAGTCCGCGACGGCCGCCGCCATCATCACGACCTCGGCCGCGGCAGCCGTCTCCTGCATCGCGTGCGACAGCTCGGCGGCCGTCCCGACCGGGACCACGCGGATCGACGGTCGCCGGGCGGCGGCCAGCACGTCGGCGGAGATGTTCGCGGCGACCAGGGTCACCTCGGCCCCCCGCGCAGCGGCCTCCGCGGCGAGCGCCACCCCCTGCCGTCCGCTGGAGCGGTTGCCGAGGAACCGCACCGGGTCGATCGGCTCGCGCGTGCCCCCGGCGGACACCACGACGCGCACACCGGCGAGGTCACCGGGACCGAGCAGCGCCTGCGCCGCGGCGAAGACCTCCTCCGGCTCGGCCATCCGGCCGGGGCCGCTGTCTCCGCCCGCGAGCTCGCCCTCCGCGGGGCCGACGAGGTGAACCCCGCGCTGCTGGAGCGTGGCGATGTTGGCCTGGGTCGCCGGATGCCGCCACATCTCGGTGTGCATCGCAGGGGCCACCAGGACCGGGGCCTCGGTGGCCAGGAGCGTGGTGCCGAGCAGGTCGTCGGCGATGCCAGCCGTCATCTTCGCGAGGGAGTTCGCGGTCGCGGGCGCCACGATCACCAGGTCGGCCTCCTGCCCGAGCGCCACGTGCCGCACGCGGGCCACGTCCTCGTGCACGCTCGTGGTCACCGGATGCCTGCTGATGGCCTCCCACGTCGGCAGACCCACGAACCGCAGCGCGTCCTCCGTGGGCACCACGGTCACGTCGTGTCCCGCCTTCGTGAGCAGGCGCACCAGGTGCACCGTCTTGTATGCGGCGATGCCGCCCGTGACCCCGACCACGATGTTCACGTTTCGATTCTGCCCCAGGCCGGGTCGCTTCGGGTCGGACGGCCCATCCTGCGGCCACGCCGCCCGCCACCCGCAGCGACGCCGACCCTGCGGCCGCGCCCGGGATCCCGACCGGGCCCCCGCCGCCGCGTCCCTGTCATACGCCCGCCCCACCGCAGCGACGCCGCCCCCAGCGACCCCGCGGCCGCGATGCCGGATCCCGATCAGGTCGCCGCCGCCGGGTCCCGGTTACGCCGCCCGCGAGCTCCACCCCCGCTCGCGGCGCCATGCCCGGCGAAGGGTCTCCTCGGGCGAGCTCCGGCCCCGCGGCACGCGCCGCGACCTAGACTCGGGAGGGTGTGCACGGTCGTGATCGATGTCGAGAGTGCCGGTTCCGCACGGCTGCTGGCCGTGCGCGATGAGGACCCGCTTCGGGAGTGGGATGAGCTCGGACCCTGGTGGCCGGACCAGTACGCGGGCGTGGTCGGCATCCGCGACCGCCGCGCCGGCGGGGCCTGGCTCGCCGTGAACCCCGCGGAGCGGCGGCTGGCCGTGCTGCTCAACCGCGCCGATGTGCAGGACCTCGCGCCCGGGACGGCGGTGTCGCGCGGCTCGCTGCCGCTGGAGTCGGTGTCGGGCCGCTCCCCGGTGGGGCTCCCCGCAATGCACGGTTTCAATCTGCTGGAGGTGGGGCCTGCGGGCTCGCGCGTCGTCTCCTGGGACGGCGTGACGCTGCGGGAGACGCCTGTCGTCCCCGGCACGCACATGATCGCGCATGACGATCTCGACGACGAGGACACGCCCCGCATCGCCGCCTGGCTGCCGGAGTTCCGCGCCCTGGGACCGGCCGCCCAGAGCGCCGACTGGGCGACAGAGTGGACGGCGCTGCTCGGTGCGTCTGCAGAGCTGCCTCCCGAGGACGATCGCGCCATCATCCGCGACAACCGTCCGCACGGCTATCCGACGCAGTCGCTGCTGTATGCCGTCGCGACCGTGACGCCGGAGCGGCTCGAGGTGCGGGACGTGACGCTGCCCTCCCCCGCACACTGGACCGCCTGACCCTACGGCCGCCGTCGCGGCGGGCCCGCGCCACCGCGGAGCCGGATGCAGCCGCGCCCGGCATCAGCACCCCCCCAGTCGCGCCGCAGGGGTCCTTGTGCCCGCGTCAGGCGGCAGGCACCGCGTCGTCGGCGCAGGAGAAGCGGGAGCGATACGCCGTCGGCGTCAGCCCGAGCACGCGCGCGAAGTTCTGTCGCAGCACCGCGGCCGAGCCGAAGCCGCATTCGGTCGCGATGTGCTCGAGGGGCAGATCCGTGCGCTCCAGCAGGCGCTGCGCGTGGATGATGCGCTGACGGGCGAGCCACGCCGCCGGCGTCGCCCCGTATTCGGCTTTGAACCGTCGCGCGAAGGTGCGCGGCGACATCAGCGCCTGAGCGGCGAGCTGATCCACCCCGAGGTCCTCGCGCAGGTTCTCCACCGCCCAGTCGGCGACGGCGGCCAGCGAGTCGGTGGGCACGACCGGGAGCGGACGATCGATGAACTGCGCCTGGCCGCCATCGCGCTGCGGCGGCACCACCATGCGGCGGGCGATGCGATTCGTGACCTCGGCTCCGAGCTCCTGGCGCAGCAGGTGCAGACACGCATCGATTCCCGCGGCCGTTCCGGCGCTGGTGATGATCCGGTCGTCCTGCACGAACAGCACGTCCGGATCGATGTCGATCTGCGGGTACATCTCGGCCATGGTGTGCGCATACATCCAGTGGGTCGTGGCCCGACGACCGTCGAGCACGCCGGCCGCCGCGAGGATGAACGATCCGCTGCACACGCTCATGACCCACGCGCCGCGCGCGACGGCGGCGCGGGCCAGGTCGACGAGGCGGTCGTCGATGCTCCCCCAGACCTCCCTCGGCACGGGGCAGAACACCACGAGGTCGGCGTCGTACGCGAAGGAGAGATCGTGCTCGACGTTGATCGAGAAGCCGATCTTCGACCGGACGACGCCGGGATCGGGTGCCACGATGCGGAAGTCGAAGTTCGGCACGCCGTCGGCCGAGCGGTCGAGGCCGAAAGCCTCGCAGGCGACACCGAACTCGAAGGGCGCGAACCCGTCTTGCACGACACAGGCGACCGTCTTCATCCACACTCCCGGATTGGCAGTTTTCTGACGCAGTTGGTCATTTCTGCCACTCGTGGCGGTTCTGCGTCAAGCGTAGCTTTTCTGCCATGATACTCATCATCGTTCTTCTCGCCATCGCCCTCTGGGCCGCCGTCGCCACCGTCGTGGAACTCCGCCGGGACGGATACCGCCGGACACCGACCGAATGGAGCCGTCTCGCGGGGCGGGACGTGCACCAGCAGGCCGAGTCCGGCCACGGCTACCGCTGACCCGCAGACGCGACCTCTCTCCTCGGCAGGAGCTCGCGGCTACGCTCGTGGACATGAGCGACCCCCAGCAGCCCACCCCGCCGCCCGAGCCCACTCCGCCGTCCGGCCCCGCCACCCCGCAGCCCGAGCCCGCCGCCCCGCAGCCCGAGCCCGCCGCCCCGCAGCACCAGCCCGCCGCCCCGCAGCACCACGAGCCCGCGCCAGAACAGCCCGCCGCCGCGCCGCAGCACCTCGCGGCCGAGCCGCAGTACCCCGCAGCGCCGCCGCACACAGGCTTCCCCGCCGGCTCCGTTCATCCCTCCGGCCCCACGGCATCCCCCTCCGCCACACAGCCGCCGTCCGCGTACCCGACCGCCCCGCCGTCCGCGTACCCCACCGCCGCGCCGTCCGCGTACTCTCCCGCCCCCGGCGCACCGTACTCCGCCGCAACACCGGGGTCCGCGTATCCGATGACCCCGCAGGCGGCATTCGGCTCCGCACCGGCCGCACCCCGCACCGGCAACACTCTCGGGCGGGTCGCGTTCATCGTGGCCCTGGTGACGCTGGCGCTCGACGTCCTGCTCATGCTGGTGCGGCCGTTCGTCTACATGTCAGACCAGGTGTACACGGTGATCGGTCTCGTCGAGGGTGGCTTCGGTGTCGTGAGCTTCATCGGCTACGCCGCCGCTCTTATCCTCGGCATCATCGCGGCCCGCCGGGCTGCTCCGCACCTGCTGGCCGGCATCGCCATCGGCGTGGCCGGCGCCGGCCTGGTGAGCCTCGTATTCGCCTGGCTGTCGACGACCTTCTACCGCTTCTTCTG
>NZ_JALXPE010000090.1 GCF_025143365.1 Microbacterium sp. p3-SID336
CGAACTGCGCCGACTCCAGACGCGCCTTGACCGCGCCGAGGAAGCGGGCGGCGTCGGCACCGTCGATGATGCGGTGGTCGTACGAGAGTGCGAGGTACACGTACGAGCGGATCGCGATCGCGTCGGCACCGCCGACCTTCACGAGACCGGGGCGCTTGACTACGGTGCCCGTGCCGAGGATCGCCGACTGCGGCAGGAACACGAGGGGGGTGTCGAACAGCGCGCCACGCGAACCGGTGTTGGTGAGCGTGAACGTGCCGCCGGCGAGCTCGTCGGGCTTCAGCTTGTTGTCCCGCGTGCGGGCAGCCAAATCGGCGATCTCGTGGGCGATCTGCGCGATGTTCTTCGACGCCGCGTCTCGCAGCACCGGGGTGAGCAGACCGCGCTCCGTGTCGACAGCGATCGACACGTTCTCCGTGGCCGGGTAGACGATCTGCTCGCCGTCGACCGTCGCGTTCACGATCGGGAAGGCCTGCAGCGCCTCCGCGGCCGCGAGAGCGAAGAACGGCAGGAACGACAGCTTGTCGCCGGTCTTCTCGAGGAAGGACCCCTTCACGCTGTCGCGGTAGTCCGCGAGCGCCGTGACATCGACCTCGACCACCGTGGTGAGCTGCGCCGTCTGCTGCATCGACTCGACCGCACGCTTGGCGAGCACCTTGCGCAGACGCGACATCGGCTGCGTGGTGCCGCGGAGCGGCGAGACCTCGAGCGGGGCAGGGGCGGGTGCCGCGGCGGCGGCCGGAGTCGCCGATGCGGTCTCGGCAGCCTTCAGCACGTCCTCCTTGCGGATGCGGCCGCCGACACCGGTGCCGGTCACCGTCGCGAGGTCGACACCCTGCTGCGCGGCGAGGCGGCGGACCAGCGGAGTCACGTAGAGGTTGTCGCTCTCGGTCGGGAGCGCGAGCTTGGGTGCAGCCTGCTCGGCCGGAGCAGCCGCGGGCTGTGCCGGAGCCGCCTGAGCCGGGGCGGGCTGGGCGGGAGCGGGCTGAGCCTGCTGCGGAGCGGCCGGTGCCTCGGCAGCGGGGGCGGCGGCAGCCGGTGCCTCGGCCGGAGCCTGGGACTCGGCCGGTGCCTCCGCGGGAGCCTGAGCGGCAGGAGCCGGAGCCTCGGCGGCGGGGGCGGACGGAGCAGCGCCGGAGCCGACGCGGGCCAGCACGGCGCCGACCTCGATGGTCTCGTCCTCCGCCGCGACGATCTCCTGAAGGACGCCGGCGACGGGCGAGGGGATCTCGGTGTCGACCTTGTCGGTCGAGATCTCGAGGAGCGCCTCATCGACCTCGACGCTGTCCCCGACCTGCTTGAGCCAGCGGGTGACGGTACCCTCCGTCACGCTCTCGCCGAGCTCGGGCAGGACGATGTCCGTCGTGTCGCCCGACGGCGCGGACTCGGCGGCCGGCGCGGCGGGAGCCTGCTCGGCCGCAGGTGCCTCGGCGGCCTGAGCGGCCTGCTCTGCGGACGCCTGCTCGGCAGCCGGAGCGGTCTGCTCTGCGGGTGCCTGCTCAGCGGGAGCGGACTCCGCGGCGGGAGCGTCGCCGGACGTGGCTGTACCGCTGCCGTCGCCGATGCGCGCGAGCAGGGCACCGACCTCGACGGTCTCGTCCTCGGCCACGAGGATCTCCTCGATCACGCCGGTGACCGGCGAGGGGATCTCGGTGTCGACCTTGTCGGTCGAGATCTCGAGCAGGCCCTCATCCGCCTGGACGGTGTCTCCCACCTGCTTGAGCCAGCGGGTGACCGTACCCTCTGTGACGCTCTCACCGAGAGCGGGGAGGACCACGGATGTGCTCATGACTGAGTCTCCTTCAGAAGTTGTATGACGCTTGTCTAGCTTAGTGACTCGGGCACCGGTTGGTGCTCAGAGGGCGTGCAGGGGCTTTCCGGCCAGTGCGAGGAAGGCTTCGCCGAGGGCCTCGCTCTGGGTCGGGTGGGCGTGGATGAGCGGGGCGATGTCCTCGGGATGCGCCTCCCAGGCGACGGCGAGCTGCCCCTCGGTGATGAGCTCGCCGACACGATCGCCGAGCAGATGGACGCCGAGGACCGGACCGTCCTTCAGGCGGACGACCTTGACCAGCCCGCCCGTGCCGATGATTTCGCTCTTGCCGTTGCCGGCGAGGTTGTACTCGTACGACGCGACGGCGTCTGCGCTGTGTGCGGCGATGGCCGCCTCCTCCGTGACGCCCACGGAGGCGACCTCGGGGCTGGAGTAGGTGACCTTGGGGATCTGCGCGTCCGGCACGGAGACCGGCGAGAGCCCGGCGATGCGCTCCGCGACGGCGATGCCCTGCTGGAAGCCGCGGTGCGCGAGCTGCAGACCGGGGACGATGTCACCCACGGCCCAGACGCCGGGTACCCCGGTGCGCAGGTCCTCATCGACCGTGACGAATCCGCGATCGAGCGTCACCCCGGCCTCCTCGAAGCCGAGGTCGGCGGTGGCCGGCCCGCGCCCGACGGCGACCAGGAGGTAGTCGGCGGTGAGCTCGGTGCCGTCCTCCAGGGTGACGGTGACGGAGGTCTCGTCCTGCGTGGCGCTCTGGAACCGCACTCCGAGGGAGTACGTGATGCCGCGGCGGCGGAACGCGCGCTCCAGCCCCTTGCTCATCGCGACGTCCTCGTTGGGGACCAGATGCGGGAGCGCCTCGACGATCGTGACCTCGGCGCCGAAGGAGCGCCAGACGCTCGCGAACTCGACGCCGATGACACCGCCGCCGAGGATCAGCACACGCTCGGGGATGACATCGAGCGCCAGGGCCTGCTCGCTGGTGAGGATGCGGCCGCCGATGTCGAGTCCGGGAAGAGAGCGGCTGTAGGAGCCCGTGGCGAGCACGACGTCCGTACCGACGTAGACATCGTCGCCCACGCTCACGCTGCGGTCGGCGTTCAGGCGGCCGAGACCGGCGACGGTCGTGATGCCCCTGGCCTTGACGAGGCCCTCCAGCCCCTTGAACTTCTTCGCCACGATGCCCTCGCGGTAGGTGCGCACACCCGCGGGGTCGATGCCGGCCATGGTCGCAGTGACGCCGACGGAGGCCGCATCCCGGACGTGATCCGCGACCTCGGCCGCGTGCAGCAGCGCCTTGGTCGGGATGCACCCGCGGTGAAGGCAGGTCCCGCCGACCTTGTCCTTCTCGATCAGGGCCACCGACTTGCCGAGCTCGCTGGCTCGGAGCGCTGCGGCGTATCCGCCGCTGCCGCCGCCCAGGACGACGATGTCGAAGGAGTGGGTTGTCATCGGTGTCATGCCTCCGTGTGGGATGCTGCGTCGGCGAAGGCGATGATCGATCGGACCATCGCCCCCGTTGGGCCCTTCTCGGTGAAGCCGTACGGGGCGCCGGCGTGTTCGCCTGACCCCGCGATGTCGAGGTGCACCCAGGGGATGCGCGGGGCGTCCTCGGCGTCCGCCGTGCGACCGACGAACCGGCGCAGGAAGAGGCCGGCGAACGAGGCGCCGCCCATCCGGTCGCCCATGTTCGCGTTCTGCAGGTCGGCGATGGGGGATTCGAGCGACTCCTCCATGTACGAGGGAAGCGGCATGTGCCACGCCGGCTCATCCGCCTGCGTGGCTGCCGCGAGGAACTCCGCCACGGTCTCGTCGTCGCCGAAGACGCCCGTGTGGCGATGGCCGAGCGCGGCCACGATGGCGCCCGTGAGGGTCGCGACGTCGATGATGACGTCCGGGTGCTCGCGGCTCGCCGCGACCAGGCCGTCGGCGAGGACGAGGCGGCCCTCGGCGTCGGTGTTCTGCACCTCCACCGTGGTGCCGTCGAGGATGCGGATCACGTCGCCGGGACGCAGCGCCCGCCCTGAGGGCATGTTGTCGGTGATGCACAGCCAGGCCGTCACACGCACCGGGAGGCCGAGGCGAGCGATCGCGCGCAGCGCCGCGAGCGAGGTGGCCGCACCTGCCATGTCGAACTTCATGCCGACCATCGACGCCGCGGGCTTGAGCGACAGCCCGCCCGTGTCGAACGTGATCCCCTTGCCGACCAGGGCGATGTGCCTGACCGCGTCGGCGGGGGAGTAGTCGAGGCGCACGAGGCGCGGCGGCCGGTCGGAGCCCTGCCCTACGCCGAGGATCCCGCCGAAGCCCTGCTGGGCCAGAGCCGCCTCATCGAGGATCTCCACCGTCACGTCGAGGTCGGCGACGCTGTCGGCGGCGCTCTCGGCGAGCTGCGCGGGACTCTGCCACTCCGCCGGGACGTTCACGAGGTCCTTGATCTGGGCGACCGCCTCGCCCATGGTCTGTGCGCGGGCCACCGTCGCGTCGTCGAGATCGGCGTGCACGGTCACGGTGGTCGCGCGCGGCTTGCCCTTCTCCGTGCGGTAGCCGTCGAAGCGGTAGCCGCCCAGCACGGCGCCCTCGGCGGCGGCGGCGGCATGCCGCTCCAGTCCCGCTGCGAAGCCGATCGCCACGTGCGCGAAGCCCGTGAGCGAGCGCAGGGCGACGCCCGCCGCGCTGCGGACGGACGCGTCGTCGATCGTCGCGCCGGCACCGACGACGGCGAGGGGGAGCGTCGTCACCCCCGGCGCGTACACGCGGGCGAAGGAGCCGGAGGCTCCGGTGAATCCGATGCCCTCCAGCGTCTCTGCGAGACCGGGGAGAGCCGCCAGCGACTCGGTCGACTCGGAGAGATCGGGGACGACGAGCACTGCGGCTTCGGCAGCGCTTCCGGGGAACTGATCGAGGGTGTGCGAGAGCACGGGAAGCGTCATGCCTCCATCCTAGGATCTCCGCCGCTGGCGGGCCGTCCGGCGCGAGCCCGCGTGTTCGCTCTCAGCGAGACGGCCCGGGGCCTCCCGTTGACCCCTGCTCGTAGCATGGAGACATGCCCTTCTCCGGAGAGATCCACGAACGCGTCGCGAATGCGCCGACGGTGCCGCACGGTCTGCCCCTCGTGGTGCTTCTGACCGGCTTCACCGATGCCGGGAGTGCGGTGTCCGGTCTGATCGACCACCTGCGCGAGTCGACCTCTCCGCAGCCTCTCGCGGTCTTCGACAACGACGTCCTGCTCGACTACCGGGCGCGTCGCCCCGTGATCTCCTTCGACCAGGATCACCTCACCGAGTTCCGCCCGCCGCGGCTGGAGCTGTCCCTCGCGACCGATGCGCTCGGGCGGCCGTTCCTGCTGCTCGCGGGCTACGAGCCGGACTTCGCCTGGAACGCCTTCGCGGAGACGGTGCTCGACCTGGCCGCGGAGTTCGAGGCGTCCGGACTGCACTGGGTGCACTCGATCGCGATGCCGGTTCCGCACACCCGACCGATCGGGACCACCGTGAGCGGCAACCGTCGTGATCTCGTCGTCTCGCATTCCGTGTGGCGACCCCGCACCCAGGTGCCCGCCACCGCGGGGCACCTGCTCGAGTTCCGCTTCGCCGAGCGCGGCGAGCGGGTGGTCGGCTTCGTGCTGCTGGTGCCGCACTACCTCGCCGAGACCGAGAACCCCGATGCCGTGAGCGCGGCGGCCGAGAAGCTGATGGCGTCGACCGGCCTTGTCCTGATGCTGGACGCCGTCCGCGAACGCCGGGAGGACTACGTCGCCCGTGTCGACGAGCAGGTCGCCGCCAACGACGAGCTGCAGCAGATGGTGCACAATCTGGAGCGCCGTTACGACGCCTACATGGCGGGACGCGATCCGGAGGACGACAGCTACGACGAGGGCGGCTTCAGCGAGCGGGACCTGCCGAGCGCCGACGAACTGGCCGCGGAGCTGGAGCGCTACCTGGCCACGCGGCCGTCCGGCGACGAGGACAAGCCGGGCCGCAGCTGAGACGCATCTGCGCGAAGTTCCGCGGAATGCGTCCGCATCGCCACACGTGTGCGATACTAGGAGTCCGACCCGTTGTCAATCGGTGTTTTCGAACATCGGACTTGACAAGGGTCTTACTAGTGTCCGAAATGTCCCGGGGCCAGCAAGCGGCTCCGTGAAAGGCGAAACGTGACTCCTGCCACGACGAAGAACACACGGACGAAGAAGGCCGCCGAAGAACCCACCGTCGAGGCCGACGTCGAGGTCGAAGGCCTCGACGACGAGCCTGCCGCGCCCAAGCGCGCCGCTGCCAAGCGCGGAGGGGGCAAGAAGAAGAAGTCCGAGGACGTCGTCGAGGAGGACGATGCCGCCGCCGAGAGCGCTGAGGACGGCGCGGGCGACGAGGAGGAGGATGATGCCAAGCCGGCGTTCACCGAACCCCTCCCGACAGGCGCGATCGTCATCTCGTCCAACGACGATGAGGACGTCCCGGTCTACTCCACGCAGATCACCGGTGCGACCGCCGACCCCGTCAAGGACTATCTGAAGCAGATCGGAAAGGTCGCGCTGCTGAACGCGGCCGAAGAGGTCGAGCTCGCGATGCGGATCGAGGCGGGTCTGTTCGCCGAGGAGAAGCTGTCGGCGATGTCCGCCGCCGAGAAGTCGAGCCAGCTCGGCCTCGACCTGCAGTGGGTCGCTCGCGACGGTCAGCGCGCGAAGAGCCACCTGCTCGGCGCGAACCTCCGCCTGGTGGTCTCGCTCGCCAAGCGTTACACGGGTCGCGGCATGCAGTTCCTCGACCTCATCCAGGAGGGCAACCTCGGTCTGATCCGCGCAGTCGAGAAGTTCGACTACACCAAGGGCTTCAAGTTCTCGACGTACGCCACCTGGTGGATCCGTCAGGCGATCACGCGTGCCATGGCCGATCAGGCGCGGACCATCCGCATCCCGGTGCACATGGTCGAGGTCATCAACAAACTCGCCCGTGTGCAGCGCCAGATGCTGCAGGACCTGGGCCGCGAGCCCACCCCGGAGGAGCTGAGCCGCGAGCTCGACATGACTCCGGAGAAGGTCGTCGAGGTGCAGAAGTACGGGCGCGAGCCCATCTCCCTGCACACCCCGCTGGGTGAGGACGGCGACAGCGAGTTCGGCGACCTGATCGAGGACACCGAGGCCGTGGTCCCCGCCGACGCGGTCGGCTTCACGATGCTGCAGCGTCAGCTCGAGCAGCTGCTCGACTCGCTCTCCGAGCGTGAGGCCGGCGTGATCCGCATGCGGTTCGGACTGGGCGACGGTCAGCCGAAGACCCTCGACCAGATCGGCGACACGTTCGGCGTGACGCGCGAGCGCATCCGTCAGATCGAGTCCAAGACGATGGCCAAGCTGCGTCACCCGAGCCGCTCGCAGTCGCTGCGGGATTACCTCGAGTGATGCAGGCGAACGACGGCAAGGCGCTCGCGACGAGCGTCGACGGCAAGAGCTACGCGCGCATCCCGCTGCGCACCCGTGTCGTGATGCCAGAGGACGACCTCGACGCCATCATCACGGAGTACGCGAAGGATGCGGTGCGCCCCGGTGACCTGCTGTTCGTGACCGAGAAGATCGTGGCGATCACGCAGGGGCGCTCTTACCGCCTCGACGAGATCCGGCCGCGCAAGCTCGCACTGTTCTTGTCGAAGTACGTCACCCGCACGCCGTACGGCATCGGTCTCGGCATGCCGGAGACGATGGAGATGGCTCTGCGGGAGTGCGGCACTCCGCGCATCCTCTTCGCCGCGGCGGTCTCCGCCGTGACCAAGGCGTTCGGACGCAAGGGCGACTTCTACCGCATCGCGGGGGACAAGGCCCGTGCGATCGACGGACCGACGAAGCACACCATCCCGCCCTACAACCAGGCGGTCGTCCTCGGGCCGAAGGACCCGGACGGCGTCGCCGCACGGCTGAAGGCTCTCATCGGCGGTCAGGCGGAGGTGGCCGTGGTCGACATCAACGATCTCGGCGGCAACATCCTCGGCTCCACCCTCGACAAGGCGGGCGAGCAGCGGCTGGTCCGCATCCTCGGCGACAATCCGCTCGGGCAGGGACTGGAGTCCACCCCGCTCGGCATCGTCCGCGAGATCTGACCCGCCCGTCACAGCGAGAACGCCCCCCGGAGTGATCCGGGGGGCGTTTCGTCGTGCAGGGTCAGAAGCCGATGACCTCGCGGTACCGCGGCTTGTGACCGGTGCGGATGCCGGTGACGCTGGGCTTGTTCTCGTACACCCCGGCTCCCCAGTTGCCCTCGACGAGCACCGGACCGTCGGGCGTGACCACGACGTCCCAGCCGACATACTGCACCTGCGGGACGACGCGGGCGACCTCGTCGATGAAGGTGCGGACCTCGTCCATGTAGGGGAGCTGGAAGTCCGCGATGCGGAATCCGGAGTCGGGATGCGTCTCATGCACGTGGCCGTGCGAGTCGTACCCGGGGCCCACCGCGTGCCCGTTCTCGTCGAGCATGGTGTAGAAGCCGCCGAAGGTCATCTGGTCGCTCACGGCGCCGCGGCCGAACTTCTGCGCCATCGCCAGGATGTGCGCCTTCTCGCCGTCGAAGAAGGCCGTGATGCGCGTGGTGTTCACCGTGCCCGGGCACACCGCGGCGAGATCGTCGTGCTGGCGGATGACCTCTTCGATGAGCAGTTCGCCGCGGCTCAGCAGTCCGCGGTGGAACTCGTCCCAGTCGGTGACGTCGGCGGCGTGGTACCGGTGGACCCCGGTGCCGGCCTGTCCCACCGGCTCCTTCGTGACGATGGTGCCCAGCCGCTCCGTGAGCGCTCGCACCGCGTCGGCGTTGCCCTCCTCGACCACCAGCCACTCGCGGTGCAGGTGCGCGGCGAACCGGCGGTTGAACTCGATCTTGTCCTGGAAGATCCCGCGATAGTCGGGGTGGTCGTACTTCTGCGACAGCTGGTTGGACACCGGGTGCGTCATATAGGTGTCGCGCTCGGCGCGGTTCAGCATCGCGAAGTCGTAGTCGATGTAGTCCTGGAACCCGACGTTGTGGCGGGCCGCCGACCACAGCATGTCGACGACGACGGCCGGGACGGGCTTGCCGTGCTGCGCCGATGCCTCCTTCGCGCGTTCCAGCACGGAGCCGACATCGATGCGGCGGGCTCGGCCGAGGAGATAGCGGACGCGGGGCGCGAGAGAAAGGCGTGACATGAAGCTCCGGGTGTAGGGAAACACCAGTCTACGGGGGGTGCCTCCGTCGACCTGTGAAGGCGGAGGATAGGCTGGAAAACGTGTGTGAGACGACTTCCAGCGCGCTCCCTCAGGCGCTGATATCCCGGGCCGCGTTGGCCGCGGCGGCCTCGGTCGCCGTGGAAGCGGGGGGGCGACGCGCGGACCTCCGGCGCGACGCCTGGGGGCACGGGCTCCTCGCCGTCGCCCACGCCGTCGCGGCGGCGGGCGGTGAGGAAGTCCTCGTCGACTCGGTCGGCGAGGCGGAGATGCTGCGGCTCGAGGGGATCGCGGCCGTCACCGACGGTGCCGCCGACATCGACGCCGCCCTGCTGTACGGTCTTCCCACCGCACGCGGGCATGCCGCGACGCGTCCGGTCATGCGCTTGACGGGACGGGTCATGTCGACCAAGAGACTGCGGGCGGGCGATGCCGTGTCGTATGGCTACACGTTCAGGGCGACGGCCGACACCACCGTCGCGCTGGTCACCGGCGGCTACGCACAGGGCATCGTGCGCGCCCTCGGCAATCGCGCCCTGGTCGAGGTGGACGGCGTGCTGCGCCCGATCGTCGGTCGTGTCGCCATGGACGTGTGCGTCGTGGACCTGGAAGGAGAGGAGGCGGCTGTGGGAACCGAGGTCACCTACTTCGGCGGCACAGGTCCCGCCGCCGACGCGGTTCTGCGGTGGGCCGAGGTGACGTCGATGACGCCCGCCGAGCTCGTGGTCGTGGCGGGGTCGCATGCCGAGCGGGGGTGGGAGGCATGAGCCGCCCCGAACTCCGCCTGAGCACCGATGCCCTCCGGTCCAACATCGCGGCGGTCCGCGACCGGCTCGGCGACTCCGAGCTGATGCTCGTGCTGAAGGACGACGCCTACGGACACGGCCTGACCTGGGCCGTCGAGACGGCGTTCGCGGCCGGCGTCGCCTGGTTCGGGAGTTACGACGTGCGCAGCGGTGTCGACACGCGCCGCCTCGTGGGCCCGGATGCGCGGGTCTTCGCGTGGGCGACGTCGACGAACGAGGAGGTCGATCAGGCGCTGCTGCAGAGCATCGATCTCGGCGTCGGTACGAGTGAGTACCTGCGGCGAGTGCTCGCCCGCGCGGAAGCACTCGGTGTCCGCGCGCGGGTTCATCTGAAGATCGACACGGGTCTGCATCGCAATGGGCTGCTGCCCGAGGAGTGGCCCGCCGCTGTCGCCGAGGTGCGCGCGGCCGAAGCGTCCGGCGCAGCCACGCTGGCCGGGATCTGGAGTCACATCGCCGAGGCCAGCGACGCGGAGGACGACGAGGCGCAGGCCGCCTTCCTGGATGCGGTCAGGGTGGCCGGAAACTCCGGCGCGGTCCCTGAGGCGCTCCACCTCACCGCCTCAGCCGCGTCGTGGTGGCGTCCGGAGCTGCGCGGCAGCGTGTCCAGGGTCGGTGCCTTCTGCTACGGCATCCGCTCCGGCGATGGGCCGGAACTGGACGGCGTGCGGCCGGCGGCGAGCCTGGTCGCGCCGGTCGAGCGTCTCGACGGTGACGGCGCCGTGATCGCGCTGGGCGCCTTCGACGGCCTGCCGTCGACGCTGCGCGGCGTCGCGGTCGGCACACCGATGGGGCCTCGTCCGATCGCGGAGATCGGGCCGCTGTTCACACAGGTGGCGGGGTGGCCCGGTATGGCGGTCGGTGACGAGGTCACGGTGTTCGGCCCGGGAGCGCGAGGCGAGGAGTCGGCGACCACGCTCGCCGAGCGCATCGACACGGTGGGCGAGGAGATCCTCACACGGTTGAGCCCGCGGATCCGCCGCGTGGTG
>NZ_JALXPE010000091.1 GCF_025143365.1 Microbacterium sp. p3-SID336
ATGTCAGGTCAGACGAGGTCGTTGTCCGTCAGCCACTGCTTGGCGATCTCCTCCGCCGACTTCTTGTCGACCGTGCTCTGCACGTTGAGGCCGACGAGCTCCTCGGCGGTCAGCTTGGCGCTGATCTCGTTGATCACGTCGGCGATCTCGTCGGCCACGTCGCTGGAGGCGATGGGGACCACGTTGGACGCCAGGATGATGTTCTCCGGGTCCTCCAGCGCCACGATCTCCTCGGTCTGGAAGGCCGGGTCGGCCGAGTAGATGTCGGCCACCTGGATCTCGCCCGCCAGCAGCGACTCGAGCGTGGTCGGGCCGGTCGCGGAGAACCCGAGGTCGACGCCGTACACCTCCTTCGCCGCCGCCGGACCGTAGGGGCGCTGCTCGAACTCGGGCGCCGCGCCGATCGTGACCGGGGTGGTCACGTTCGCGAGGTCGGCGATCGTGGTGAGGTCGTTCTCCTCCGCGAAGCTCTTCAGCACCGTATAGGTGTCCTGGTCGGACGCCTCGGCGTAGTCGAGCGCGGTGAGGCCGTCGGGCAACGCGTCCTGAAGGGCGGCGTAGACGTCTTCCGGGCTGGTGGCGGTCGCGTCCTTGTCGAGGTACTCGAGCAGGTTGCCCGTGTACTCCGGGAACAGGTCGATCGCGCCCGACTCCACATCGGGCATGTACGCGTCGCGCTGCCCGATGCTGAACTGCTCCTCGACGTCGAAGCCGGCCGCGGTCAGCGCCTGGGAGTAGATCTCGGCGATGATCTCGTTGGAGTAGTACGCCTGCGAGCCGATGACGATGGTGTCGCCACCGCCGGAGCCGGACTCCTCGGTCGGCGTGTCGAGCGGGTTGCTGCTGGTGCAGCCGGCGAGGACCAGCGCGGTGGCGACCGCGGCGGCGCCGGCGAGGGCGAAGCGTGAGGTGCGTGCGGTGAACATGGGACTTCCTCTTCTCTGGGGCGTACGGATGCTGTGGATGTGAGGTCAGGCGGGGGCGGGTGCCGGTGCGGAGGCTGCGGCGCGGGCCCGTCGCCTCTGGGGCCGGGAACGGACACCCTGCGGGACGGCGGCGTGCTGGGCGAGCGCGAGCAGAAGGTCGACCAGCAGCGCGAGCACGGCGACGAGGATCGCGCCGCCGAGCACCTGGTCGAAGCGGCGCAGCGGGATGCCCTGGATGATCGGCCACCCCAGCCCGCCGAGGTTCACGTAGGCGGCGATCGTGACCGTGGCGATCACCTGCAGCAGTGCCGAGCGGAGGCCGCCGACGAGCAGGGAGAGGCCGAGCGGCACCTCGACCTTCCAGAACACCTGCCACTCGGTCATGCCCATGGCCCTGGCCGCGTCGAGCACGCGGCGATCGATCGCCTCGAGGCCGGTGTAGGCACCTGCCAGCAGTGAGGGGATGGCGAGCAGCACGAACGTGATGATCGCGGCGAGCGGGGTGCGCAGCACGCCGAGGAGCAGCACCAGCAGCACCATGAGGCCGAACGACGGGATCGCGCGCGCGGCTCCGGAGACGGCGACCGCGATCTCCCTGCCCCGGCCGGTGTGCCCGATGAGCCACCCGAGCGGCACGGCGATCACGGCGGCGATGACGACCGAGACGACCGTATAGAAGATGTGCTGGCCGAACAGCACGGGGAGGGCGTACGGTCCCACCCACCGGTCGGGCGAGAACAGCCAGGCGAAGGCCTCGGCAAAGAGGTTCATGCGGCCGATCCCATCGCCGCGGTGCGACCGACGGCCGCCTTCGTCGCCGTCTTCGAGACGGCGCGGGTCCACGGCATCAGCGCCCGGCCCGCGAGCAGCAGCAGGAGGTCGACGACGAGGGCGATCACGACGACGGCGACCACGCCAGCGAACACCTCCTCGATGATGCGGCGCTGCAGCCCGTCGGTGAAGAGGTAGCCCAGGTTGCGCACACCGATCAGGATGCCCACCGTGGCGAGCGAGATGGTGCTCACGGCGGTGACCCGGAGTCCTGCGAGGATCACGGGCCCGGCGAGCGGGAACTCCACCGCCCAGAACCGACGGAACGGGGCGAAGCCGGTGGCCGTGGCCGCCTGGCGCACATCGTCGTCGACCGAGTCGAGTCCGTCGGCGACCGCGCGCACGAGGATCGCGACCGCGTAGATGGTCAGCGCGATCACCAGGTTCGGCTCGCTGATGGCCGAGTACCCGAGCACCGCCGGGAGCAGGATCAGCAGCGCGAGCGAGGGGATCGTGTAGAGCAGCCCGGTGAGCGCGATGATCGGGCCGCGCACCAGGCGGTACCGCCACGCCACCCACCCCAGCGGCAGAGACAGCACGAAGCCGAGCACGATCGGCACGACGCTCTGCCGCAGGTGCGCCACGGTGAGGTCGAGAATCAGCCCGAGGTTGTCGACGACCCAGTTCACGGGGCCGCCTTCGCCGTGCTGTCTTCGCCCATAGGGGCCTCCGGCGCATCCACGATCGCTCCCTGCGTGCGCCCTTCGGAGTCGACGACGACCGTGCCCCGCGGCGTGTGCTTGAGGTGCAGGGCCCTGCGCCCGCGGTCGGCGCCGATGAACGCCGACACGAACTCGTCCGCGGGGTTCTCGATGATCTCGCTCGGGCTGCCCACCTGGACCACCCGCGCCCCCTTATCGAGGATCACGACCTGATCGCCCAGCAGGAACGCCTCGTCGATGTCGTGCGTGACGAACACGACGGTCTTGTCGAGCTCGTGCTGCAATCGCAGGGTCTCCTGCTGGAGGTCGGCGCGCACGATGGGGTCGACGGCGCCGAAGGGCTCGTCCATCAGCAGGATGTTCGGGTCGGCGGCGAGCCCGCGCGCCACGCCGACGCGCTGCTGCTGACCCCCGGAGAGCTGGCTCGGGTAACGGTCCGCCAGCGCCTGGTCGAGACCGACTGTGGTGAGCAGCTCCCTGGCGCGCTCATGCGCCGCCGCCCTCTTCACGCCGTTGAGCCGCAGCACCGTGGCGACGTTGTCGATCACCGTGAAGTGCGGCATCAGCCCGGAGTTCTGCATGACGTAGCCGATGCGGCGGCGGAGCGCGACCGGGTCTCCGGTCAGCACGCTCTCCCCGTCGATCTCGACGTCGCCCGAGGTGGGCTCGACCATGCGGTTGATCATGCGCAGCAGCGTGGTCTTGCCGCAGCCGGACGACCCCACGAACACGGTGGTCTTGCGCGAGGGCAGCACCAGGCTGAAGTCGTCGACCGCGAGGGTGCCGTCGGGGAAGCGCTTGGTGACGTTGCGGAACTCGATCATGCGGGTCTCTCCGTCGGTCGGACGATGCGGGCGCGGGCGACTCAGGCGGAGACGTCGACGCCGGGGGCGAAGGCGACGTAGCCGGAGAAGTCCTTGCCGACGCGATCGAACGCCGACGGGTACGGGTGCGGGTAGGACCAGGCGAGGTCCTTGTGGAGTTCGCCGCCGGCCTGCACCGAGTAGTACTGGCACTCGCCCTTCCACGGACACGTGTACGGGGTGGGGCTCTCGACGAGCGCGTCCGGCGCCACCGACGCCGGCGGGAAGTACCAGTTGCCCTCGATGCGGATGAGGTCGCTCTCGTCGGCCTCGGCGATGACGGTTCCTGCGAGTACAGCCTTCATGGTCCTGCCTCCTCGGATGTGGGTTCGAGCGTATAAGACGGGTACGACATCGCCGCGGGCCTTGCGGACGTTGTCGTCAATATGGGAAACAATCCTGACCCTGTTCGACACCGCGTCGCGATCGGATTGCGACTCAGGCCGAGTCTCGCCCGTAGCCCTCCAGGAGCCGCAGCCAGATCTCGCTGATGGTGGGGTAGGACGGCACCGCGTGCCAGAGCCGGGCGATCGGGATCTCGCCCACGATCGCGATCGTGGCAGCCTGCACGAGCTCGGCGACCTCGGGGCCGACGAACGTCGCACCGATCACGACGTCGCGGTCGGTGTCGATCACGAGCCGCGCCTGCCCGGCGAAGCCGTCCTCGTACAGACTGGCCCCTGCCACCCCTCCGAGGTCGTAGTCGACCACCTGCACGGGCGTACCGGCCTCGCGCGCCGCCGCCTCGGTGAGCCCGACCGAGCCGACCTCGGGGATGGAGAAGGTCACCTGCGGCACGGCGGCCTGGTCGGCCGTGGCCACGTGACGGCCCCACGGCGCATCGTCGATCTCCGCGCCCTTCGCCCGCGCCGCGATCACGTCTCCCGCCGCACGCGCCTGGTACTTGCCCTGGTGCGTCAGCAGCACGCGGCCGTTCACGTCGCCGACCGCATACAGCCAGTCGTGTCCGGGGACGCGCAGCGTGTCGTCCGTCTCGATCCACCGCCCCGGCTCCAGCCCGACCACGTCGAGGCCGATGTCCGCGCTGCGCGGGGAGCGACCGGTCGCGACGAGCACCTCGGCAGCCGTGACCTCCTCGCCGCCGTCCAGCGTGACGGTGACACCGCCCTCGTCGCGGCGCACGGAGGTCGTGCCGGTGTCGGTGCGCACATCCACCCCGAGCTCGCGCAGCCCGGCGGCCACGCGCTCGCCCGCGAACGGCTCCATGCCTCCCAGCAGCCCACTGCGGGCGAGCAGCGTCACGGTCGAGCCGAGCGCGGCGTACGCGGTGGCCATTTCGACCGCGACGACGCCGCCGCCGATCACGACCAGGCTCTCCGGCAGCTCCTCGGCGCTGGTGGCCTCGCGGCTGGTCCACGGCGAGGACTCACGCAGACCCTCGATCGGCGGGATCACGGCATCCGATCCGGTGCTGATCGCGACCGCGTGTCGTGCGCGCAGCACGCGGGTGCCCCCGTCGGCATCCGTGACGGTCACCTCGCGCTCGCCCGTGAGCCGTCCGTGGCCGCGGGCCAGGTCGATGCCGGCGCCCTGAAGCCACTGGACCTGTCCGTCGTCCGACCAGTTGCTGGTGAAGGAGTCGCGGCGCTCGAACACGGCACGCACGTCGAGGGTGCCGGTCACGGCCTCGGCTGCTCCTGCGACGTGCTGGGCGGCGCGGAGCGCCTGTGCCGAGCGGAGCAGTGCCTTCGAGGGCATGCAGGCCCAGTAGGAGCACTCCCCGCCGACCAGCTCGCTCTCGACGATGACGGCGGTGAGCCCGCCCTGCACGGCACGATCGGCCACGTTCTCGCCGACCGGACCCGCGCCCAGCACGATCAGGTCGTATTCGTCCGTTGTCTTCTCGGCAGTCATGGGTCGTCTCTCTCCGTCGACCGCGTCGCGCTGCCCGCGTCGGTCGCGGAGCCCGCGTCGGTCGGCACGGTCAGTCTTGCTCAAGACGAACGTCGAGTCACGGGTGAGTTGTTCCCGCCACGCCGATTCCGGTCAGGCCGGCACCGGCTCCTGCCTGGTCGGGCGATCGGCGAACGCCCGCGGATACGCGCGGCGGAGCGCCACGACGACCAGTGTGGCGGCCGTCACCTTGATGAGGTCGCCGGGGAGGAACGCGAGGGTGGACAGGGCCGTCAGGTCGAGCGGCACTCCCGTGACCAGGGCCTGCACCGGGATGCCGAACGCGTAGACGACCAGCACGCCGCCGACGAGGGCGGCGAGCGCGGCCCGCCACCAGGTCGGACGACCGGTGCGCATGATCAGGCCGATCACGATCACGCCCGCGACCCAGCCCAGCAGGTATCCCGCCGTGGGGCCGACGAAGACGCCGAGGCCGCCGCGACCGCCCGCGAGCACCGGCAGCCCGACGGCGGCGAGCACGAGCACGAGCAGGATCGACCACGGGGCGATGCGGGGTCCGAGCACGAGGCCGGCGAGCATCACGCCGAGCGTCTGCGCCGTGATGGGCACGCCGCCGGGGAGCGGGACGACGACCGTGCCGAGCACGATGACGAGGGCGGCGAACACGGCCACCCGGCCGAGGGTGGCGCTGGTGTCGCGAGGGGTGGAGGTCATCGGGCATCCTTCCTGAACGGTGTTCACCTGAACACCGTTCAACAGAGTAGGGAATGCGACGGCCCGCGCGCAATTCCCCCAGCTCCCGGTCGCTCAGTCCGACGGGATCAGCACGACCTTCCCCCGCTGCCGCCGCTCCGCGATCGCATCGTGCGCCGCAGCGGCGTCCGCCAGCGGATGCTCGTGCACCGGCGGAGCGACCCGCCCTTCCGCCACCGCGGCCACGGCGCGACTCTCCAGCGCACGCAGATCGACCCTCCGCCCGAGCGGCACGGTCACCGTCAGCGCCCGCTGCAGGAGGTCAGCGGTGTCGACCTGCAGCGCCGTGCCGCTCGACCAGCCGATGATGACGACCCGCGCCCCCCGGTCGAGCGTCTCCAGCGCCGCGCGCCCCGTCGCCCCGCCGACGCCGTCGACGAGCAGGGTCGGCCGACGCTCACCCAGCCATGCGCCCATCCGCTCCGGCCACGCGTCGTCCGTCGCGTCGAGCGCGAGGAAGCGCACGCGCGCACCGTCGAGGTGCCGGGGCAGCGCTTCCACCACGTCGCGCTTGGCCTCACCCCCGTACAGGGCGACCACGGTCGCGCCGGCGGCAAGCGCCAGCTGGGCGACCTGGCTGCCGAGCCCGCCCGAGGCACCGGGGATCACGACCACGTCCTCCGCGACGACCAGTGCGACGTCCCACACCAGTTGCGCCGTGCGCCCTGTGCCGATCGCGGCGACCGCGGCGGGGAACGCGACCGTGTCCTCGATGCGATGCAGGGCGCTCGCCGCCGCCAGGGCGTACTCGGCGTAGCCGCCGCTGCGGAATCCGACGTGCGCGACCACGCGGGCGCCGCGCCACCCGTCGTCCGTCTCCGGCCCCACGGCATCGACCACACCCGCCACCTCGCGGCCCGGCGTCATCGGCAGCGTCGGGCGCGGCATCGAGGGCGGGGCGTCGTCCTGGCGGATGTGCAGGTCGACCGCGTGCACACCGGCCGCCGCGACACGGATCCGCACCTCGCCGGGCCCGGGCTCGGGAAGCGGAACGTCTTCGATGCGCAGCACGTCGGAATCGCCGAACTCGCGCTGCACGATCGCCTTCATGCGTCCACTCCCTCTCGGATGAGGGCATGCGTGGAACGGGGGACGGGAGGCGGGCCGGCCGGGTACGCCGGAGCCGTGGGGAGGGTCGTGTCGATCATGAGCACGACGCTAGAACCTCAACAATGGTTGAGGTCAAGTCCGGCGTGGGCGGAGTCAGCGGATGTGGAGGATGCGCGTGGGAGCGGGCGCCTGCGCCTCGTGCCGTACGCCGAGCGGAGCCCCCGTGCGCTCATCGAGATCGAGCAGGGTCACGGTGTCGGAGCGCTGCCCCGCGACGAGCAGCTTGCCCTCGTGCACCAGGTGATGGCGCGGCCAGTCGACACCCGAGTCGGCCAGAGCGACCGGCTCCAGGGCCTCACCGCTGCCGCGCACGCGGAGCGCCGCGACGGTGTTGCTGCCCCGCAGCGCGGTGTAGAGGAACTGGCCGTCGCGCGTGCGGGCGAGCTCGGCCGGGAAGTCGGCGCCGGCCTGGGCGATCGGGCTCGCGACGGTGGACGAGACCACGGCCCAGGTGCCGTCCGCCGCCTGCGCCAGCGTGAACACCTCGCACGAGAGCTCGGTGACCACGTGCAGGTGACCGCTCGGATGCATGACCATGTGCCGGGGACCGGTGCCCTGCGGCAGCACCACCTCCTGGTCGAGCACGAGCCCGCTCCCGCCCAGGCGCCAGAAGCGCACCAGGTCATAGCCGAGGTCGGTCGACGCCAGCCGTCCGTCGGTGAGGAAGACCGCGGAGTGGGCATGCGACGCGCGATCAGGGCCGCCGTGCGGATCGGTCGCCGCGACACCGTCGCCCGGGGGCGTGGGAGCCGGAGCCTCGGGGTCCGACTCGCCGAAGAGCGCCGCCCGGAGCGCGGCCGCCGCATCCTCCTTCGCCGGCACCAGGCGCCCGTCGGCCGCGATGCCGTAGCGCACCACGCGGCCGTCGCCGTAGCAGCTCGCGATCAGCGTGCCGCCGTCCGGCGAGACCGCCACATGGCACACGCCGTCGCCCGTCGCCACCGGCCCGCCCAGCGGTGTCAGGGCCGTCTCCCCCGTGCGGGCGAAGGCCTGCACGGCCGCGTCGTCCTCCAGCGCGGCGTAGACCACGTCGAGCGTCGGGTGAGGCTCGATCCACGACGGCGAGGAGGTCTGCGTGACCGGGCCGCGGTACGCGAGCGTCGTGGCCTCGCGGCCGCTGTCGCCCGCGAGCACGCCGATGCCCTCTGCGGAGCCGTCCATCGTGGGGCCGTAGCCGCCCAGCCAGAAGCGCGTCACGGTCGCACCGTTCAGTCGAGCAGGTCGTGCCGCACGATCACCTGATCGCGCTCGGGGCCGACGCCGATCACCGAGATACGGGTGTTGCTCATCTCCTCCAGCGCGAGCACGTAGTCCTGCGCGGTCTGCGGCAGGTCCTCGAACGTGCGGGCGGTGGAGATGTCCTCGCTCCAGCCGGGGAAGTACTCCAGGATCGGCTTCGCGTGGTGGAAGTCGGTCTGGTTCACCGGCACCTCGTCGAACCGCTCGCCGTCGACGTCGTAGGCCACGCACACGGGGATCTTCTCGAGCCCGGTCAGGATGTCGAGCTTGGTCAGCACCAGGTCGGTGATGCCGTTGATGCGCGTGGCGTAGCGCGTGATCGGGGCGTCGTACCAGCCGACGCGGCGAGGGCGCCCGGTCGTCGTGCCGAACTCGAAGCCCTGCTTGCGCAACCACTCGCCCTGCTCGTCGAACAGCTCGGTCGGGAAGGGGCCGGAGCCGACGCGCGTCGTGTACGCCTTGACGATGCCGACGATGCGATCGAGCGCACCGGGACCCACGCCGGAGCCGGTCGACGCGCCGCCCGCGGTGGCCGAGGACGACGTGACGAACGGGTAGGTGCCGTGGTCGATGTCGAGCATCGTCGCCTGGCCGCCCTCGAACACGACGACCTCGCCGCGGCCCAGAGCCTGGTCGATGAGGTAGCCCGTGTCGGCGACCATGGGCCGCAGCCGCTCGGCGTAGGAGAGCAGATCGTCGACGATCTCGTCGCACGTGACCGCACGGCGGTTGAAGACCTTCACCAGGAGGTGGTTCTTCTGGTCGAGGGCGCCCTCGACCTTCTGGCGCAGGATGTTCTCGTCGAAGAGGTCCTGCACGCGGATGCCGACGCGGTTGATCTTGTCGGCGTAGGCCGGTCCGATGCCACGGCCCGTCGTGCCGATGTTGCGCTTGCCGAGGAACCGCTCGGTCACCTTGTCGAGCGTGCGGTGGTACTGCGTGATGATGTGCGCGTTGGCGCTCACCTTGAGCCGCGACACGTCGATGCCGCGCGCCGACAGCGCCTCCAGTTCGGAGAACAGCACCTCGAGGTCGATGACCACGCCGTTGCCGATGACGGGGTTGACGCCGGGCGACAGGATGCCGGAGGGGAGCAGGTGCAGCGCGTACTTCTCGTCGCCGACGACCACCGTGTGGCCGGCGTTGTTGCCGCCGTTGAACTTCACCACCCAGTCGGTGCGCTCACCGAGAAGATCGGTGGCCTTGCCCTTTCCTTCGTCGCCCCACTGCACGCCGACGATCACGATTCCTGGCATGGGTTCTCCCCTGCTTTCGCCGGGTTTGCACCGGCCGATGAGCTGGCCCTCTTCGGGCGGTCCCATCCTATCGGGAGGCCTCCGACGCCCTTCCCGACGCGGTCGGGCACGCGCGACGTGCCGCTACAGTGTGGCTCGGAGGCGAGATGACGACCTGGTGGCCCTACGCACGACTGGTGGCAGCCGCACTGGCGGTCGCCGCGATCCTCGCACAGCTGACGCGCACGCTCGAGATCGCCCTCGCCGCCGAGACCCCGTGGGGCGCGCACCTGCCGACCGTGGTGGCGAACTTCTTCAGCTTCTTCACGATCCTCTCCAACGTGCTGGCCGCCGTGGCTCTGGCCGCGGGCGGGATCTGGGGCCTGATGCGGCGTGATGCACGGGTCGAGCCGCGCGGGCTCGCGGTGCTGCTGGCGTGCGCGAGCACGTACATGATCGTGACCGGCATCGTGTACAACACCCTGCTGCGCGGCATCGAGCTGCCGCAGGGGGCGACCGTGCCGTGGTCCAACGAGGTGCTGCACGTGGTGATCCCGCTGCTGATGCTGCTGGATGCCGTGTTCGCGCCCCGGCGCCGCGCGCTGCCGTGGAGCACGGTCGCGGTCGCCGCGGTGTTCCCGATCGTGTGGGTGGTGTACACGCTGCTGCGCGCGGGCACGGTCGTCTCCCCCGGGACGGGCGAGGCGGGCTGGTACCCCTACCCCTTCCTCGACCCCCGGCTGAACGGCGGCTACGGCGGGGTGGCCCTGTGGGTGCTGCTGATCGCCGCGATCATCGTGGGAACGGCGGCGCTGGTCGTGTGGATCGGCAGACGCCGCGCCCTCCGCGCCACCCCCGCCTGAGCCCGTGACGCGCGGGCGGAGCGGCGTCGTTCCGCCGGTCCGACCCGACGGTCGAATCATCCGGGTGAGCGGTTCCTCGCACTCTTGTCACCGGTGTCTGATGAGTGGCACGCTACATGCGTCGTCGTCATTGGGTGCAGTGGCGGTGACGCCGGAATCCGTGCTTAACCCCGCCAAGTACGGCTTCCGGGCGAAGTGCTCTCGCGTCGCCAGGGG
>NZ_JALXPE010000092.1 GCF_025143365.1 Microbacterium sp. p3-SID336
CATGCTCTTGGTGTGCCACACGGTCTTCACCTCGGTGAAGGCGCCGATGCGCTCGGGCGACGCGACGACCTCTCCGGGGGCGAGGACGCGCGTGAGCGTGTCGGCCGCCGCGATCTGCAGGTCGACCCAGTCCAGGTCTCCCGCACCCGCGAGGTCCAGAGCGTTCACGTCCTGGTGCGATGCGAGCCACGGAGCGATCTCCGCGGGCGAGCCGGTCAGCACGTTCACGACGCCGCCCGGCAGGTCGCTCGTCGCCAGCACCTCGGCCAGGCTGATCGCCGAGAGCGGGTACTGCTCGCTGGCGATCACCACGACGGTGTTGCCCGCGACCAGTGCGGGCGCGACCACCGAGACGAGCCCGAGCAGCGCGGAGTCCTGCGGCGCGACGATGGCCACGACGCCCGTGGGCTCCGGCACCGAGATGTTGAAGTACGGCCCTGCCACCGGATTCGCGTTGCCGGCGACCTGCGCGTACTTGTCGCACCAGCCCGCGTACCAGACCCAGAGGTCGATCGCCTCGTCGACCTGCGCGGCGGCGGCAGCGGAGGAGACCCCCTCCTGAGCGACGACCTCGTCGATGAACTGGGCGCGACGCCCCTCGAGAACCTCCGCGACCCGGTACAGCACCTGGCCGCGGTTGTACGCGGTCGCGCCGGACCAGCCCTTGACGGCGGCGCGCGCAGCCACCACGGCGTCGCGGGCGTCCTTGCGGGACGCCTTCGCGGCGTTCGCGAGGAAGCCGCCCTTGCGGGAGACCACTTCGTACGTGCGTCCGGACTCGCTGCGCGGGAACGCCCCGCCGATCGCGAGCTTGTAGGTCTTCGGAACGGTCAGACGCTTGCTCATGCTGCGGCTCCCTTGAGGTACGCGGTGAGCCCCTGTCGGCCGCCCTCGCGGCCGTATCCGGACTCCTTGTAGCCGCCGAACGGGCTCGACGGGTCGAAGCGGTTGAAGGTGTTGGCCCACACCACACCGGCGCGGAGCCGGTCGGCCACCGCGAGGATGCGCGAGCCCTTGTCGGACCAGATCCCCGCGGACAGCCCGTACGGGGTGTTGTTCGCCTTGGCGATGGCCTCGGCCGGCGTGCGGAAGGTCAGCACCGACAGGACAGGGCCGAACACCTCGTCGCGGGCGATGCGGTGCGAGGCCTCCACCCCGGTGAAGATCGTCGGCGCGAACCAGAAACCCTGCTCGGGGATGGCGCAGTCGGCGGTCCAGCGCTCGGCGCCCTCCGCCTCGCCGATGTCGCTGAGCTCGCGGATGCGCGCCAGCTGTGCGGCGGAGTTGATGGCGCCGATGTCGGTGTTCTTGTCGAGCGGATCGCCCAGACGCAGCGTGGAGAGCCGTTCCTTGAGCCGGTCGACGACCTCGTCGTGGATCGACTCCTGCACCAGCAGACGGCTGCCCGCGCAGCACACGTGACCCTGGTTGAAGAAGATGCCGTTGACGATCCCCTCGACCGCCTGGTCGATCGGCGCGTCGTCGAACACGATGTTCGCGGCCTTGCCGCCCAGCTCCAGGGTGAGCTTCTTCTTCGTCCCCGCGACCGCCCTGGCGATGTCCCGGCCGACGCCGGTCGAGCCGGTGAACGCCACCTTGTCGACGTCGGGGTGACGCACGAGCGCGGCACCCGTCGCTCCGGCACCGGTGACGATGTTGACGACACCGGCCGGAAGGTCCGCCTGCTGCAGGATCTCCGCGAAGATCAGCGCGGTGAGCGGCGTGGTCTCGGCGGGCTTGAGCACGACCGTGTTGCCCGCGGCCAGCGCCGGAGCGAGCTTCCACGCGAGCATCAGCAGCGGGAAGTTCCACGGGATCACCTGGCCGGCGACGCCCAGAGCGCGCGGGTTCGCGCCCAGGCCCGCGTAGTCGAGCTTGTCGGCCCAGCCCGCGTAGTAGAAGAACCAGGAGGCGACGAGCGGCACGTCGACGTCGCGGCTCTCCTTGATCGGCTTGCCGTTGTCGAGGCTCTCGGCGACCGCGAGCTCGCGAGCCCGCTCCTGCACGAGCCGTGCGATGCGGAAGAGGTACTTGCCGCGGTCCCGGCCGCTCATCCGCGACCACACCTTGTCGTAGGCGCGGCGGGCGGCGGCCACGGCGCGGTCCACGTCCTCGTCGCTCGCCGAGGCGATCTCGGCGATGCGCTTCTCGCTCGCGGGCGAGATCGTGGTGAAGGAGGAGCCGGAGCCGTCGACGAACGCGCCGTCGATGAACAGGCCGTAGCTGTCCTTGAGGTTCAGGATCGCGTTGGACTCCGGTGCCGGAGCGTATTCCAGAAATGACATGGTCGTCTTCCCGTCAGTCGATCGTGACGTAGTCGGGGCCCGAGTAGTGGCCGGTGCGGAGCTTCTGACGCTGCAGGAGCACGTCGTTGAGCAGGCTGGACGCGCCGAAGCGGAACAGGTGCGGCTGCAGCCACTCCTCCCCCACGGTCTCAGCGACGGTGACGAGGTACTTCACCGCGTCCTTCGAGGAGCGGATGCCGCCGGCCGGCTTCACGCCGATGCGCTCGCCCGTTCCCCGGTGCCAGTCCCGGACCGTCTCCAGCATGAGCAGGGTCGTCGGCAGGGTGGCCGCCGGCTGCACCTTGCCCGTCGAGGTCTTGATGAAGTCCCCGCCGGCGAGGATGCCGAGCCAGGACGCGCGCTTGATGTTGTCGTACGTGTTGAGCTCGCCGGTCTCCAGGATGACCTTGAGCGAGGCGTACGAGCCGTCCTCGCGGCGGCACGCCTCCTTGACCTGGGCGATCTGGTCGAAGACCAGGCCGTAGCGGCCGGAGAGGAACGCGCCGCGGTCGATGACCATGTCGATCTCGTCGGCCCCGGCGGCCACGGCCTCCGCGGTGTCCGCGAGCTTGATCGCGAGCGAGGAGCGCCCGCTCGGGAACGCGGTGGCGACGGCGGCGACCGAGATCAGGCCGTCGTCGGGGTCGCCGTGCAGACCGCCGAGCGCCTCGACGGCGCCACCCACCATGTCTCCGTAGACGCATACCGCGGCGACACGGGGCGTGGTGGGGTCGGCAGCGTCCGGGGTCTTGGCCTTGGCCACCAGCGAGCGCACCTTGCCGGGCGTGTCCGCCCCTTCGAGCGTCGTCAGGTCGATCAGCCTGATGATGGTGTCGAGGGCCCAGGCCTTCGAGGTGGTCTTGATCGACCGGGTCCCGAGCGCGGCGGCGCGCTGCTCGAGTCCGACGGCGTCCACGCCGGGGAGTCCGTGCAGGAAGCGGCGGAGCGTGGCGTCGTCCGGCTCACCGCCGAGGACGTCCACCGCCGCCCTGCGGCTGAGTTCTTTCGTCGTCACTGTTCCTCCAACAATGCTCGTGCTGTGGTCTCATCGGTCACCAGGACGCCGCACAGGCCGCTGGTCACGACCGTGCGGGCGATGTCGTGCTTGGCTGGTCCGGCTGTCACGAAGATCGCCCGCGCCGCGCCGCGCAGTCGATCCAGGGACACGCCCACCGTGCGGGCGTCGAGCTGCGGGTCGACGATGTTGCCCTCGGCGTCGACGTAGCGGCCGAGGACGTCGCCCACCGCACCGCGACGTGCGAGCTCCTCCACGTCGTCGGGGGTCAGGTAGCCGTTCTCGACGTGGGCGGAGGAGGCGTCGCAGGGGCCGGCGGTGAACAGGAAGGCCTGCGCCTCGGCGGCCTCCTCGAGCACGGCCGCGACCGTGCGGTCGCCCTCGATCGCTCGCTTCGTCTCGACGTGCTCCAGGATCGCGGGGCTCGGCAGCAGGGACACCTGGCCGGAGGCGCGCTGGGCGATCGTGACGGCGAGGCCTGCCGCTCCCCCGGATCGGCGGTTCAGGCTGACACCGCCGTTGAGCTGCACGACGGTGACGCCGTTCGCCCATCCGTCCGGAAGGGCCTCGGCGACCGCGCGGAGGGTCTTGCCCCAGCTGACGCCGAGCGTGCGCGGAACGGGGCGCAGCGCCGTCAGGAAGTCAGCGGCGGCCTGGGCGACGCGCTCCAGCGTGCCGTCGTCGCCCTCCGGCGCTGGCACGACCACGGCGTCGGTCAGACCGAACCGCTCGACCAGCTCGCGCTCCAGCCCGAGACGGCGGGCCCGCGGGTGCACGATCTCGATGCGGACGATGCCGCGCTGGCGGGCCTGTGTGAGCAACCGGCCGACCTTCCAGCGGGAGATCTTGAGGAGACCGCCGATCTCGTCCTGCGTCTTGTCCTCGTCGTAGTACAGCTCGGCGACGCGGACCATGAGCAGATCTTCTTCCACGGTGTCCTCCTTCCCTCTCCAGGGTAGGCCGGATTCCGCGTTCGCGCATCTCACTGCTCATATGCGCACGGACGCGCAGACGTGCCGCACATCCGCCGGACACGCCGAAGGGCGCCGGCCCTGCGGCCGACGCCCTCCGAACGGGTGTCGCTACGCGCGTTTGCGCGACGTGAGCACCTGGTCCACGATCCCGTACTCGAGAGCCTCGTTGGCGGAGAGGATCTTGTCGCGATCGATGTCGCGGTTGACCTGCTCGACCGGCTTGCCGGTGTGACGGGCCATGGTCTCCTCGAGCCACGTGCGCATGCGCAGGATCTCGGCGGCCTGGATCTCGATGTCCGACGCCTGACCGTGACCGGCCTCCCCCATCGCCGGCTGGTGCATCAGCACCCGCGCGTTCGGCAGGGCGAGACGCTTGCCCGGCGCACCGGCGGCGAGCAGCACCGACGCGGCCGAGGCCGCCTGACCGAGCACCACGGTCTGGATCTGCGGCGCGACGTACTGCATCGTGTCGTAGATCGCCGTCATCGCGGTGAACGAGCCACCGGGCGAGTTGATGTACATGGTGATGTCGCGCTCGGAGTCCTGGCTCTCCAGGACCAGCAGCTGCGCCATCACGTCGTCGGCCGAGGCGTCGTCGACCTGCACGCCGAGGAAGATCACGCGGTCTTCGAACAGCTTGTTGTACGGGTCCTGACGCTTGAAGCCGTAGGCCGTGCGCTCCTCGAACTGCGGGAGCACGTAGCGGCTGGAGGGCAGGTTTCCAGCGGACTGGAACGTGGGTGTGTACATGGTGTCCTCTCGCATCCTTACTCGACGCCCGTGCCGCCGCCGCCGGTGACATCGCTGGCGTGCTCGCGGATGTGATCGACGAAGCCGTACTCGAGGGCCTCCTCCGCCGTGAACCAGCGGTCGCGGTCGCCGTCGGCGTTGATCTGCTCGACCGGCTTGCCGGTCTGCGACGCCGTGATCTCCGCGAGGCGCTTCTTCATCGAGAGGATGAGCTGCGCCTGGGTCTGGATGTCGCTCGCCGTGCCGCCGAAGCCGCCGTGGGGCTGGTGCAGCAGCACACGCGCGTTCGGCGTGATGTAGCGCTTGCCCTTGGTGCCGCTCGTGAGCAGCAGCTGGCCCATGGATGCGGCCATGCCGATGCCGACGGTGACGATGTCGTTCGGCACGAACTGCATCGTGTCGTAGATCGCCATGCCCGCGGTGATCGAGCCGCCGGGCGAGTTGATGTAGAGGTAGATGTCCTTCTCGGAGTCTTCAGCGGCGAGAAGGAGGATCTTCGCGCAGATCTCGTTGGCGTTGTCGTCTCGCACCTCCGAGCCGAGCCAGATGATGCGGTCCTTCAGCAACCTGTCGAAGACGCTTGTCGCGACGAGGGGTTCAGCCATGTCAGCTCCTGCTTCCGTGTTTCAGTGATTCGAATCTACCGGCGCGCGCACAGCCCTCAGGTCGTGTTCGCCGTCGGCATATCAGGTGTCGAGCTCGGCGATCTCGTGCGCGTACGCGGTCATCGACCGGTGGTAGCGCGGAAGGTGCGGGACGAGCGCGAGAAGCGCCACGGACAGGCCCTGCGCGGGACGGCCGGAGCTCGCGAGGATGAGCGCCTGCACCACCGCGACCGCGTCGCGATACGGGCCGTCTGGCGCCCGCTCCTCCTCCGCGCGGATCACTGTGAGCGCCTCGTCGTAGTCGCCCAGGTTGCGCAGCGAGCTCGCCAGCTGGATCACGCACTGCGGGCGGTGCTCGTCGTCGAGGCCGAGCGCGAGTGCACGACGGTAGAGGTCGACCGCCTCGGCCGGGCGCCCCGCGGAGTCGCGGGCTCCGGCGCGCTCGAACTCGGCCCGTGCGTCGTCGGGCCCCCGCTCCGCGGCGAGAGCGTCGATCCGCGCGATCGTGTCGTCGCCCACCTCATCGCCGGCGGCCTGCGCCCACACCTGCTCGATGCGGTCATCCCAGTTCGTCATCCCGCTCTCCTTCGTCGATGCGAAAAGGGCGGATGCCGCAGCATCCGCCCTTCTCATCCGATCGTGTCGATCACTCGGCCGCGTCGGCGTCCTTCTTGGCCGGAACCTTCTTCGCGGCCGGCTTCTTGGCCGCGGCCTTCTTCTCCTCGGCGGGCTTCTCCTCCGCGTCGGCGTCCTTCTTGGCAGCCGCCTTCTTCGCGGGCGCCTTCTTCTTCGCGGCGGGCTTCTCCTCGGCCTCTGCGGCGGTCTCGCCCTCCGCGGCCTCAGCCTCGTCGTCCGTGACCACGAAGTCCGACAGGTCCACGGCCTTGCCGTTGGTGTCGACGACCTTCACCTTGCCGAGCGCGATCGCGAGCGCCTTGTTGCGGGCGACCTCGCCGACGAGGGCGGGCAGCTGGTTGGAGGACTGCAGCGCCTCGACGAACTCCTGCGGAGCCATGCCGTACTGCGCGGCGGACTGGATGAGGTACTGCGAAAGCTCCTCCTGCGAGACCTGCACGTCGGCCTGCTCCGCGATCGTGTCGAGCAGGACCTGCGTGCGGAACTGCTTCTCGCTCGCCTCGGTCACCTCGGCGCGGTGCACGTCGTCCTCCAGGCGGCCCTCGCCCTCGAGGTGGTTGTGCACCTCGTCCTCGATGAGCTGCGGCGGCACCGGGATCTCGATCTGCTCGAGCAGCGTCTCGACGAGCTTGTCGCGGGCGGCGGAGCCCTGCGTGAAGACGCCCTGCTGCGCCACGCGCTCGGCGAGGCTCGCACGGAGCTCGGCGATGGTGTCGAACTCGCTCGCGATCTGCGCGAACTCGTCGTCGGCCTCGGGCAGCTCGCGCTCCTTGACGGCCTTGACGGTGACGGAGACCTCGGCCTCCTTGCCGGCGTGGTCGCCGCCGACCAGTGCCGAGCGGAACGTGGTGTCCTCGCCCGCGGTGAGCGACTCGACCGCGTCGTCGATGCCCTCGAGCAGCTCGCCGGAGCCGATCTCGTAGGAGACGCCCTCGGCGCGGTCGATCTCCGCGCCGTCGATCGTGGCGACGAGGTCGAGCTCGACGAAGTCGCCCTTGGCGGCCGGGCGGTCCACCGGGATGAGCGTGCCGAAGCGGGCGCGCATGTTGTCCAGCTCGGCGTCGAGAGCGGCCTCGTCGGCCTCCACCGCGTCGACGGTCAGCGTGATGCCGGCGTAGTCGGGCAGCTCGATCTCGGGACGCACATCGACCTCGATGTCCACGAGCAGGTCGCCGGAGAAGTCCTTCTCGTTCGGCCACTGCGTGATCTCGGCGGCCGGACGGCCGACGATGCGCAGCTTGTGCTCGGCGGTCGCGTCGCGGAAGAACTTGTCCAGGCCCTCGTTGACGGCGTGCTCGATGACGGCGCCGCGGCCGATGCGCTGATCGATGATCGGAGCGGGCACCTTGCCCTTGCGGAAGCCGGGGATCTGGACGTCCTGCGCGATGTGCTCGTAGGCGTGAGCGATGCTCGGCTTGAGGTCGTCCGGGGTGACCGTGATGCTGAGCTTGACCCGGGTCGGGGTCAGCTTCTCGACGGTGCTGTTCGCCATGCTGGTGTGTTCTCCTTGTGGTTTCCGCGATGGACGCGGCTGAAAAGTCGAGGGTCTGAGTCGGGGCGACAGGAGTTGAACCTGCGACCTCCCGCTCCCAAAGCGGGCGCTCTACCAAGCTGAGCTACGCCCCGGGGAATCCGCACGCAGATTCAGCCCCACCGAGTCTAACGGACGGGAGCACACCCGACCGTCCGCTATGATCGTTGAGTCCGGACACCGGTTCCGGGGGTGTAGCTCAATGGTAGAGTCTCAGTCTTCCAAACTGATTGCGCGGGTTCGATTCCCGTCACCCCCTCCACTTCTTCGCAGTATCCGCCCGTTCAGAGCTGCTTCCGCATCTGCTGCGTGACCACTTCGTACCCCGCGGTCTCGTACATGGCGATCGCCGGCCTGTTGCTGCCGAAGACGTTGAGTTCGAGCGCTGCCGCCCCGGCGTCCTTCGCCGCCTTCTCCACGGCGGCGAGCAGCCCGCGCCCCAGCCCCTCTCCCCGACGCGACGCCTCCACCTCGATGTCGTAGAGGAAGGCGACGCCGGGCGCGCCACGCGGATGGTCGAGCCCCGCCCACGCACGGCCGATGGCACGCCCGTGGTCGTCGAGGCCTCTCAGCACGAGCATCCGGGGCGTGTCCGGCCCCTGCGGAAGCATGCGCGCATTCTCCGTGCGCGCCCGTCGCACCGCACCGTCGGCCTCCCACCGCCCGGCCGCGACCTGCTCCTGCGCATATGCGCGCGCGACCGCGTCCATCCACTCGTCGAACTCGTCCGCGGTCATCGGCCGCACCGTCACCCCTGCCATGTGCTCATCCTGGCAGCGGCATCCGCGACGATGCTCACCCGGCGCGTCCAATACGCTGACAGCAGATGCACGCAGTCCCCGACCGGAAGACACCAGCGAATGGATATGTCGTGACGGAAGCCCTCCCCTCGCGTCCTGCGGACCACAGTCCCGCTCGGCAGGGCGGTCATCGCCTGCCGCCGGTGCTCTCCTCCGACGCACACGAGCCGCCGAAGGCGCGCACGACGACCGCACGTCGCCGCCGCCCTCCGGCACGCGTCCTCGTGGGCGTGCTCGGCGGAGTCGCCGTCATCGCCGGCCTCGCCGTCGCCCAGGTCTCCGCGAACCTCGGCTACGACGCCGCGCAGGCGCGCGTCGACGCCGCCCTGCGCACCTACGACGCTCAGCGCGGAGAGGTCGACCACCGTTACGCGGCGCTGCTGGAGTCGACCGACGCCGGGCACGTGATCCTCGACACCGGGTATGCCGCGCTTCCGGTTCCGGAGGACGCCTGGGCCGCGCTGACCACCGCGGTCGCCGACGGCGAGGGCATCGGAGCCGAGGTGGAGAAGGTCACCGCGCTCGCCCCGCCGGCCGCGCAGGACAAGCCGGCGTGGTTCTGGGAGCTGTTCGGCGCCACGTCCGACCGCGAGGCCGACGAGGAGCGGGTCGATGATCTGGTGGACGATCTGAAGGCCGCCTCCACCGATGCTGCGGAGGGACGCAGTGCCGTGATCGACAGCGGTGTCGCGGTGGTGGCCACGGCAGGCGCCGACGCGGCGGCCTTCGAAGCCGCGCACCCCTCCGCGCGGAACGACGCCGTGATCGCCCTGCGCGACGCCGCCGCCGATGCCGCCGCGGTGACCGTCGTGGACGACACGACGGCCACCGCCTATGTCGCGCTGCAGGCCGCCGCCACACAGGTCCTGACGACCGAAGCCGCCGAGCTGGCCGAGAAGGCCGGGCCGCTGCAGCGCGCGCGGCTCGAGGTCGAGGCGTTCGCGCGGTCCCTCGCCCCTGGTGTGCTGCTGGAGTTCGACTGGGCGCCGACCGTGAACGGTGCCGGAGCGAACGGCAGCATGGGCGGGTACACGACCTGGTGGTGGGACCAACCGGGTCGAGCGATCATCCAGCTCTCGGACTCCGTGGCGCAGCAGTGGCCCGCGGAGCGCAGCAGGGCGCTCGTCGCGCACGAGGTCGGCCACGCGATCAGCGTCAAGTGCGTCGGCATGTACGACTCGTCCACGCAGGACAGCATCGAGAAGTGGGCGACGGCGTGGGCCATCAGCATGGGTTTCACCGATGACGCCAACGGCGTCTGGGCATACGGCTACCCGCCGCAGAACTACATCGACGCCGCCGCCGGCTGCCGCTGAGACCGCCGAGGCGGGCGCCACGGACGAGCCCCCGGCTGTTCCCCGTC
>NZ_JALXPE010000093.1 GCF_025143365.1 Microbacterium sp. p3-SID336
CGCGGTGGCGCCGACGGCTCCCGTGCGGGAATAGGGTTGTGCAGTGACCCCCGACACCCGCGCCACCCGGACGGCCGGTGTCGCCTACGCCGGAGCCGCCTATCTGCTCTGGGGCGTGCTGCCGCTGTACTTCCTGCTCCTGCAGCCGACCGGGCCGTGGGAGATGGTCGCGTGGCGGGTGATCCTGTCGCTCGTCTTCTGCGCGGTGCTGCTGACGGTGCTCCGCGGGTGGCCGGCGTTCCTCGCCATCGTCCGTCAGCCGCGGCTGCTCGGATGGACGGCGCTGGCCGGGCTCCTCATCTACGTCAACTGGCAGGTCTTCGTCATCGGCACGCTCAGCGGCAACGTGGTCGAGACGTCCCTGGGCTACTTCATCAACCCGATCACCACCGTGCTGCTCGGGGTCTTCGTGCTGGGCGAGCGCATCCGCCGCCTGCAGTGGGCGGCCATCGCCATCGCCGGCCTCGCGGTCGTGGTGATCGTCGTCGCCTACCGCTCCTTCCCCTGGATCGCGCTGTCGCTCACCGCGTCGTTCGGGGTGTACGGCCTCATCAAGAAGAAGATCGGTCCTGCTGTCGACGCGGTGAGCGGCCTCACGCTGGAGTCGTTCTGGCTCGTCCCGATCGCCGTGGTGCAGCTCGTGATCGTGGCGGTCACCCCACCGGGGATCACCCTGGGGGCGAACGGCTGGGGGCACACGGTGCTGCTGGCGTTCGCCGGCGTGGCCACGGCCGTGCCGCTGCTGCTGTTCGCGGCGGGCACGCGCCGCGTGAACCTCACCGTCATCGGCATGCTGCAGTTCCTCACGCCGATCCTGCAGTTCGTGATCGGTGTGGCGGTGCTGCACGAGCCGATGCCGACCGAGCGATGGATCGGTTTCCTGCTGGTGTGGGTCGCGATCGCGGTGTTCGTGATCGACCTGCTGCTCGCCGGGCGACGCGGTCGTCGCATCGTGCGCACGGAACCGGTGTGATCCCGGGGCTCCGCCGCCCCGAAACCCGGTGTCGGATCGTTAACGCACCGAGACACTTGCATCTCCTGCACGCCGATATCTCGCCCTAGTGTTAGAGCACCCGACTGTGGTCACAAATCCACGTTCAGTTACGCAAGGGAGCATCATGAACGCACTGAAGGGTTCGCGCACTGCGAAGGTCTTCGCCGGGATCGCGCTGATCAGCGCATCCGCCATCGTCATCGCCGGCTGCAGCAGCACGCCGAACGCGGAGCCGTCGGAGGGCGGTGGCGACAAGCCCGCCGCCGACCTCACGCTCAAGCTCGGTTCGCTGCTGCCCGCCACCGGATCGCTCGCGTTCCTCGGCGCCCCCATGGAGGCCGGTGTCCAGCTCGCCGTGCAGCAGATCAACGAGGCCGACGCCGGCGTCACCATCGACCTCACCACGGCCGACGAGGGTGACCTCGACAACAAGGCGTACGAGACCTCGATCACGAACCTGCAGAACGAGGGCATCACCGCGATGATCGGTGCCGCCTCGTCGAGCGTGACCAAGCTGATCCTCGACGGCAATGCGGGCGCCGGCATCCTCACGGTGTCGCCGTCGAACACCTCGCCGGACTTCACGGGCATCAACCCGCTGTACTTCCGCACGGCTCCCAGCGACAACCTGCAGGGCGAGGTGCTCGGCAACCAGATCGCGGAGGACGGGCACAAGACGCTCGGCATCATCTACCAGAACGACCCGTACGGCACGGGGCTGTTCGAGGCCATCAAGGCCACCTTCGAGGGCACCGGCGGCCAGGTCGTCGCCGATGCGTCGTACAACCAGGGCGACGGCCAGTTCAACGCCCAGGTGTCGGAGATCGCCGCGGCCAAGCCCGACGCCGTCGCCGTCGTGTCCTACGACCAGTTCGCCACGATCGCGCCGCTGCTCGGCAACGCCGGCATCGACACGGGCTCGCTGTACCTCGTCGACGGCAACCTGAAGGACTGGGGTTCGGACATCCCGGTCAGCCTCGAGGGCTCGAAGGGCACGCGCGCCGGCGCCGAGCTGCCGCAGGACTTCCTCGACCAGCTGAACGAGGTCTGGACCGCCGAGGGCAACGACCCGATCGACGCCGTCACCTACTCGGCCGAGGCGTACGACGCGGTCATCCTGATCGCCCTGGCAGCCCTGCAGGCCGGTTCGGTCGAGGGGGCGGACATCGCCGAGCAGATGATCACGGTCTCCGGCGGCGAGGGCGACGGCGAGAAGTGCAAGGACTTCGCCGAGTGCGCCGCGATCATCAACGACGGGGGCACGCCGGACTACGACGGTCTCTCCGGTGAGATCACGTTCGACGAGAACAACGACCCGAAGGGCGCCGCGATCGGCGTCTACGAGTTCGGGGCGGACAACACCACCACGCGCCTCAAGTAAGACGCACGTGAAGGCCCCGGGCTCCGGCTCGGGGCCTTCGTCATGCCGCGCGGCAGCCGACGTCGCCGACGCGCTGCACGCAGGCGCGAGGCGACGGCGACACGGCAGCGCGCGGGCGGCGGACCGTCCACCGGAGAGCGCGCTCCCGCGCCGCGGCGCGGGGCATGCGAGAGGGCCCGGCGTCCATGGATGCCGGGCCCTCTGCGACCGGACGGGATCAGGCGGCGTCGGTGCCGAGCGTGCCCAGGTACAGGCCGATGACCTTCGGGTCGTTCAGCAGCTCGCGACCGGTGCCCTCGTAGGCGTCGCGACCCTGGTCGAGCACGTAGCCGCGGTCGCAGATCTGCAGGCAGCGGCGCGCGTTCTGCTCGACCATGATCGTCGTCACGCCCGCCTTGTTGATGTCGGAGACGCGGATGAACGCGTCGTCCTGACGCACGGGGGAGAGGCCGGCCGACGGCTCGTCGAGCAGCAGCACCGACGGATCCATCATGAGCGCCCGCGACATCGCGACCATCTGCCGCTCACCGCCGGAGAGCGACCCGGCGCGCTGCTTGAGCCGCTTGCCGAGCTCCGCGAAGATGCCGGTGACGAACTCCAGCCGCTCCGCGAAGATCTTGGGGTTCTGGTAGAGCCCCATCTCCAGGTTCTCCTGGATGGTGAGCGACGGGAACACGTTGTTCGTCTGCGGCACGAATGCGACACCGCGGCGCACGAGCTTGTCGGCCTTGAGGCCCACGATGCTCTCGCCGTTCACGGTGATGTCGCCGTCTCGCACGTTCACCATGCCGAAGATCGCCTTCAGCAGGGTCGACTTGCCGGCGCCGTTCGGGCCGATGATGCCGATCAGCTCGCCCTTCCGGGCGATCAGGTTCGCGCCGTTGAGGATGTTCACGCCCGGCAGGTAGCCGGCGTGCACGTTCTTCAGCTCGACGACGACGTCGCCGGTCGGTGCGGTGCTCTCGGCGGGGGATGCGGTGCTCATGCCTTGTCCTCCTCGGCGTCCTCGGCTTCGACCTCTGCTTCGACCTCGGTCTCGAGCTGCTCGCGGAACCGTTCCGCGTCGGCTTCCGAGATCACCGGGAGTCGGCCGGTGACAGCGCCCAGATCCACGTCCTGGTGGGCGCCGAGGTAGGCGTCCACCACCGCCGGGTCCTCCATCACGGTGTCGGGCGGGCCTTCGGCCACCACACGGCCCTCGGCCATCACGACCACCCAGTCGGCGATGTGCCGCACCATGTGCATGTCGTGCTCCACGAACAGCACCGTCATGCCCTCGTCCTTGAGGTCGAGGATGTGGTCGAGGAGCGACTGGGTGAGCGCGGGGTTCACCCCGGCCATCGGCTCGTCGAGCATCACCAGGGTCGGGCTGCTCATGAGCGCGCGCGCCATCTCCAGCAGCTTGCGCTGTCCGCCCGAGAGCGATGCGGCGAAGTCCTGCTCCTTGGCGTCGAGCTTGAACCGCTTCAGCAGCTCACGGGCTCGCTGCTCGATCTCCAGATCCTGCTTGCGCCAGAGGAAGGGGAACAGACCCGCCCAGAAGCCCTCGCCGCGCTGATCCTTCGCACCGAGCTTCATGTTCTCGAGCACGGTCAGCAGAGACAGCGACTTGGTGAGCTGGAACGTGCGCACCTGGCCCATCCGCGCGACCTTGAACGAGGGGATGCCGGAGAGGTTCTTCCCGTCGAACGACCAGGTGCCGCTGTTCGGCCGGTCGAAGCCGCACAGCAGGTTGAACAGGGTGGTCTTGCCGGCCCCGTTGGGCCCGATCAGCGCCGTGATGGCTCCGCGCGGGATCTCCAGGTGGTCGACGTCGACCGCGGTCAGGCCGCCGAAGCGCCGCTGCACGGCGTCCACGACGAGGATCGGATCGACCTTCTTCACCCCTGGGGCCGCAGGCCCGGCGGTGAGCCCCGTCGTCTTGACGCGGGGCGTGCTCTTCGCGGGCGTGACCGCCGCGTCGTTCTCACTTGACAAAGGTCATCTCCCTCTTGTTTCCGAGGATGCCCTGCGGGCGGAAGATCACGATCAGCATCAGCACGATGCCGATGAGGATGTAGCGGACCACGTCGGCCTGGGCGCCCGACATCGGCAGGTAGCCGGCGTTCGCCATGGCCGGCAGCAGGGCGCCGAGGAAGGCGAACACGATCCAGAACAGCACGGCACCCAGCGTCGGGCCGAGCACGGTCGCCGCTCCACCCAGGAGCAGGATCGTCCACAGGAAGAACGTCAGCGAGGTGGAGTAACTGCCGGGGATCACCGCCGACGGCAGGATGAACACGATGCCGCCGAGGGCGCCGATCACGCCGCCGACCACGAGCGCCTGCATCTTGTACGCGAAGACGTTCTTGCCGAGCGAGCGCACGGCGTCCTCGTCTTCCCGGATGCCCTTGAGCACGCGGCCCCACGGGCTGCGCATGAGCGCCCACACGACCAGCACGGCCAGCGCCAGAGCGAGCAGGCCCACCACGCGCACCCACAGGTCGTTCGCGTTGTAGGTCCACGGGCCGAAACCGTAGGTGCCGGTCGGGAAGGGGTTCGCGTCGCGGAAGCTCTGGTGGTAGCCGGAGAGTCCGCCCGCGGAGTTGGTCCAGTCCTTGAACAGCTCGGTCACGAACATGAGCCGCACCACCTCGGCCGCCGCGATGGTCGCGATGGCGAGGTAGTCGGCGCGGAGACGCAGCGTGGGGATGCCGAGCAGCAGCGCGAACAGCGCTCCGCCCAGCACACCGACCAGGACGCCGGCCCACCAGGGGAACCCGAACGTCAGGATCGAGATCGCGTAGCCGTACCCGCCGATGGCCATGAAGGCCGCCATGCCAAAGTTCAGCAGGCCGGTGTAGCCGAAGTGCACGGCCAGGCCGGTGGCCGCCAGGGCGTAGGCGATCGTGGTCGGGCTGAACAGATAGGAGGCGGTGTTGCCGAAGATGCTTCCGAAGTCCATGTGTCAGCCCAGCCTTTCCTTGCGTCCGAGGATGCCCTGCGGTCGCACGAGCAGGATGATGATCAGCGCGACCAGGGCGCTGGCGTACTTGAGGTCGGAGGGCACGCCCAGGAGCGTCGACACCTCCACCGCGAGCCCGACGATGATCGAGCCGATCAGGGCGCCGATGGCGGAGCCGAGGCCGCCGAGCGTGATGGCGCAGAACATCAGCAGCAGCATCTGCATGCCCATGTCCCACTTCACGCCGGGGCGGAAGTACGCCCACAGGATGCCGGAGATCGCCGCGAGCATGCCCGCCAGGATCCACACCGTCCTGATGACCTTGTCGACGTCGATGCCGGAGGCCGCGGCGAGCTGCGGGTTGTCCGAGATGGCCCTGGTCGCCTTGCCGGTACGCGTGCGGGTGAGGAAGAACGCGACGCCGAGGATCACGATGATGCTGGTGGCCATGCCGATCATGTCGATGTACGACAGGGAGATCGGGCCGAGGCGGATGGGCTCGGGGCTGGCGCCGGGGAGCTGGTACGTATTGCCGCCGATGATGTACTGCAGCGTGTAGCGCAGCGCGAGCGAGAGGCCGATGCTCACGATCATGAGCTGCACGACCCCGAGGCCCCGTCGACGCAGCGGCTTCCAGATCCCGGCGTCGAGCGCCCAGCCGAGTGCCGCGCCGCCGATCACCGCCGCGATGATGCCGGCCCACAGCGGCAGCTGCCAGAAGGTGGTGAACACCAGGGTGATCACGGCGCCCCAGGTCACCATCTCGCCGTGCGCGAAGTTCGACAGGCGCGTGGTGCCGTAGATGAGCGCAGCGCCCATGGAGGCGAGGCCCAGCAGCAGCCCGAAGTTGAGGCCGCCGACGATGCGCGACAGCAGCTGGTCGAGGAACGACACGGTGACCCGCTCGCCCGCGCCGAGGAAGAGGTTGACGATCTTGGTGCCGGTGAGGCCGAACTCGAGCTCGAACGAGGCGGTCGTGCCCGACACCGGCTGGATGCCCTCCGGCAGCTGCGTGGCGTCGACGATCACCCCGTCAGGGAGCGTCGACTCGTCGACCGTGAGCGTGTACGTCTCCTTCTCCGGCACGTACAGCCGCCACTTGCCCTCGGCGTCCGTCTTCGTCTCGGCGTCGAAGCCGTTGCCCTCGATGGTCATCACCACGCCCTCGACGGGCTCGTCGGCGTTGGTGACCACGCCGGCGAAGTAGAAGTCGGTGACCTCCTGGCCGTCGTCCGTCGTGTCGGCGGATGCCGCTGAGGGAGGCAGCAGCAGGGAGGCTGCGAGCGCCATGAGGATTCCGAGGAAGACGAAGGCCCTAGGGCGCTTTCGCGGTCCGGCGATTGTTGTGGGTCCCACGCAACCTCCACTTTGAGTGCTGTCTCCGCGGGCTCGGGTGTGATCCGCGGGGATGGACGACGCACTTGAGCGTAATGGGCGATCAGCGATTCACCTACCTCGACGGCCAACGGTCCTGTAACGACGGGCTGCTGGGAATGTTCTCGGGCGTGTCTCGCTTAGAATCTCCATACGGGTCACGCTCCCGCACGGCCGACGTCGACCACCCCCACGTACTCGGATTCGCGCCACTCGCGCAGGAGGAGATTCCATGGACCAGCACGATCCCTTCGGCTTCGTCGGGCTCACCTACGACGACGTCCTGCTCCTGCCAGGGCACACGGACGTCATCCCGAGCGAGGCCGATACGTCGTCGCGGATCACGCGTCGCATCTCCGTCGCGACGCCCCTGCTGTCCAGCGCCATGGACACCGTGACCGAGTCGCGCATGGCCATCGCCATGGCGCGCGAGGGCGGCATCGGCATCCTGCACCGCAACCTGTCGATCGCGGATCAGGCCGCGCACGTCGACCGCGTCAAGCGCAGCGAGTCCGGCATGATCACCGATCCCATCACCACGACCGCCGACGCCACGGTCGAGGAGGTCGACGCGCTGTGCGCGAGGTACCGCATCTCGGGCCTCCCCGTGGTCGACGCCGAGGGCCGTCTGGTGGGCATCATCACGAACCGCGACATGCGTTTCGTCTCCGGCTTCGAGCGGCAGACCACGTTCGTGAAGGACGTCATGACCAGCGAGAACCTCGTCACCGCGCCGGTCGGCGTGGCGGCGGGTGAGGTCATCGCCCTGTTCGCGAAGCACCGGGTCGAGAAGCTGCCGCTGATCGACGAGGACGGAAAGCTCGCCGGTCTCATCACCATCAAGGACTTCGACAAGAGCGAGAAGTATCCGCTCGCCACCAAGGACGACCAGGGCCGGCTGCGCGTGGGCGCGGCGATCGGCTTCTTCGGCGACGCGTGGGAGCGCGCCGAGGCACTGCGCGACGCGGGCGTCGACGTGCTCGTGGTCGACACCGCCAACGGCCAGTCGCAGGGCGTGATCGATCTGGTCAAGCGCATCAAGGCCGACGAGTCCTTCGCGCACATCGACGTGATCGGCGGCAACGTCGCCACCCGCGAGGGCGCGCAGGCGCTCGTCGACGCCGGTGTCGACGCGGTCAAGGTGGGCGTCGGGCCCGGATCGATCTGCACCACCCGCGTCGTGGCCGGTGTCGGCGTGCCCCAGGTCACCGCGGTGTACGAGGCGTCGCTCGCTGCGCGGCCGGCCGGGATCCCCGTGATCGCCGACGGCGGCCTGCAGTATTCGGGCGACATCGCGAAGGCCCTCGTCGCCGGTGCCGACGCCGTCATGCTCGGCTCGCTGCTCGCAGGCACGGACGAGTCGCCGGGCGAGATCGTGTTCCAGTCCGGCAAGCAGTTCAAGCAGTACCGCGGCATGGGGTCGCTCGGTGCCATGCAGACGCGGGGCAAGCAGACGTCGTACTCGAAGGACCGCTACTTCCAGGCCGACGTGCCCAGCGACGACAAACTCATCCCCGAGGGCATCGAGGGCCAGGTGCCCTACCGCGGCCCGCTCTCGGCCGTCGCCTACCAGCTCGTGGGCGGCCTGCGTCAGTCGATGTTCTACGTCGGCGCGCGCACGATCGAGGAGCTCAAGCAGCGCGGCAAGTTCGTGCGCATCACCTCGGCCGGGCTCAAGGAGTCCCACCCGCACGACGTGCAGATCGTCGTCGAGG
>NZ_JALXPE010000094.1 GCF_025143365.1 Microbacterium sp. p3-SID336
GGCGCGCCCGTCGCGGTTCGGCGCGGCGGAGTGGCTGCTGCTGGCCGTGGGGGCGGCGATCTCCGGCATCGCGATCGCCGCCGCTGTGACCACGGGCGCCTGGAACTTCATCCTCGGCCCCGCCTCCTGAGCCGAGGTGTGCGGCGGCGGCCTCGACGGGGGCGTTCGCCCTGGGTGGGGGCGCGACGGGGGCGTTCGCCCTGGGTGGGGGGCGCGACGGGGGTGCGCTCGCCCTGGGTGGGCGGGCGACGGGGGCGCGTTCGCTCTGTGTGAGGGGCGGCGACGGGGGTACGTTCGTTCTGTGTGAAGGGGGTGGCGACGGGGGCGAGCTCGTCGTCAGTGCAGCGTCAGGCGCAGGCGATGCGTGCGACGGTCTCCCGGCGCCAGGACGGGTGGCGGGGTGCGCGGGAAGCACTCCCCCGGGAGGGCGACCGTAGCGGGCTCCAGGGCGAGCGCCCATCGTCCTCTGGTCGGCAGCACCCACTGGTGCAGATGCGGAAGGGTCGCGTGCGACCAGGCGAGTTCGACCGCCTGTCCCGCCGGAGAGATCACTCTGGCTGCCCTGGTCGGCTCCGGTCCCTCTTCCGGGGCGTGGTGGAACACCGCCTCGCTCAGTTCGGAGCGCGCCGCCGGAAGCACGCGGCTGTCGAGCGCGCGCGAGGTGTCGTCCCGAGGTGTCGTCGTCGCGGCCGGAAGCTCGACGCGGGTCCCGGGGACGACGAGAGGGGCGCCGAGGTTGACGTGGTACAGCAGGTGCACCGGAGCGGGGACGACGCCCGTGTTGACCACCCTGTCCCTGATGTCGAGGAAAGGGCGGCCTTCGGAGTCGAAGCCCGAGCGGATCCGCCGCTGCACCCGGAGAGCCGGCCCGAACACGCTCTCGCTCTCGATGTCCGCGCGGAGCGACACCCTGGCCCTCCCGCGTGAGGGCGCGATCCGGATCGCCGAGGCGGGGCGGTGGCTGACGTCGCCGTGCAGGGGAGCACCCGCGACGGCGCCGATCGAGCCGAGGCCGCACGTGACGAGCAGGCCGCCGGTGAACCGGGAGAGCCAGTCGTCGCCCGCTGGTGCCGACAGCGCCCGCGCATCCTGAACGGGGGAACGCCAGGCCACGGGGAGCCCGGCATTCTCTACGGCGCCCACGTCGAAGCCGCGGTCGGGCAGCACCTCGAAGCGCAGGCCGCCGGTCACCACCGCTTCCAGCACCCTGGCGTTGTCGGGCGAGCCGGGCATGCCGAGCCGGTCCGTGACCCTGGCCACGGCGCTGTCGGCGGCGAGCAGTCCCGCGGCACGCAGCTCCTCGGCCGTCCGCCTCATGGCGCCGGGGGCCGTGCGACGAGGACGGTGCCGGCGCCGGTGAGTCGCAGCGACCCGTGCGCGGCGGGGACGACCGCCGTGCTGCCGCCGGTCAGACGCAGCCCCGTCGTGTCGTCGACCTCGACATCGCCGTCGAGGCCCACCAGCACCGCGAAACCGCTCTCCGTCGTCGTGGTGCCGCGCACCGTCAAGGCGTCGAGGCGGAAGAACGCGGCGGCCTCCGGTGGGAGCCCGGTCTCGGGGTGGCCCGCTCGCCGGACAAGGGCGTCCAGCCGGTCGGGGTCCAGCTCACGGTGGTCCACCGCCGTCAACGCCCGGCCGAACCCGAGGCCCAGGTGGCCGTCCTTCTCGCCGTCGAGGGTGAAGTCCCGCCACTCGAGCAGGATCGACAGGTCCTCGGGCTCCTGCACCTCGACCAGCAGCACACCCTCGCCGATCGCGTGCAGTACACCGGGTGGGACGAAGACGCGGTCACCGGGGGCGACGGGCACCTCGTGCAGCAGGACGAGCAGGCTCTCCGTGTCCTGTACGGCGACGAGGCGTGCGAGCTCGCCCGGGGCGACGTCCCGGCGGAGGCCGAGGTGCACGACCCCGGGCGTGAGGATGTGCCAGGCCTCCGCCTTCCCGTGGTGCGCGCCGAGATGGCGCCGGGCGAAGTCTCCGTCCGGGTGCGCATGCACGGGCAGGCGCTGTCCCGCATCGAGGATCTTGACCAGCAGCAGCGGATCGGGGCCGTAGCGTGCCACGTGCGCCGGCCCGAGCCAGCCGACAGGGTCGGCGTCCACGGCGTCGCGAAGCAGGCCACCGTCGGGCAGTGTCGTCATCCCGAGCGGAGCACTGTCGCGCACGGCGACCACGGAGGCCACCCAGTCCTCGGGTGTGTGACTCCTCGCAGCGGTCTCCGAGCCGCGCCACTGCGCGATGCGCTCGCCGCCGCGGTAGAACCGTGCGGCGGGCTGGTTGGCCGGCAGCAGCACGGGCATGGGTGCGGAGTCCGTCGCGGGTGCGGGTGCGGCGGCGGACGGGACGCGCGTCGTGGTCTCCGGCGGCGCGGCGGACGGGAGGACCTCGACACGGGTGGCGGTCTCCGGCGGCGCGGCGGACGGGAGGACCTCGAGGCGCGTCGTGGTCTCCTGCGGCGCGGGGAGTCCGCTCACTGCGGCCGCCGCGCACATCGTCGCGAGGCGGAGGGCGTCTCGCGGCGGCATCCCGTGCGAGACGGCGTAGAGGAGCCCGGCGGTGGAGGCATCGCCGGCGCCGTTCGTCGTGCGCACCTCGGCGACGGTTCGCGCGGGCGCACGGAGCACGGTGTCGGCCCAGGCCGCGGCGAGCGGCGCGAGTGCGCGCCCGCCCCGTCGCAGTCTCTCCGCTGTCCCGGTGTGCAGGGCGACGCCCTCGGTGCCGGCCGAGACCACGGCCACCGCTGCGCCCCAATCGCTCAGCAGTGCGGCGAGCCCGGCGGCATCCGCGCCGTCCGCGAGCTCGGGGATGGCCGAGGCCAGGTCGTCCACGCTCGGCGAGATGATGTCGACGTGGGCGACGATGCGGGGAAGGACGGCGGCCCAGTCGATGCGCGCCGCCGCAGAGCTCGGATCGATCACGGCCAGATCGAGTGAGGTCGTGACGCCGGCGTCTCGTGCGCGCTGGAGGAGGTCGAGGAGCGGGGCCGCGTCGTCGCGCAGCAGGGCGGGCAGGAGCGACGGGTACCCGAGATGGAGGAGGTCGATGTCGTCGAGCGGGATGTCGGCCCCATCGGTGACGCTGTTCACCCCGACGTGGTGCCAGAACGTGCGGTCCGCTCCGGGCTCCAGCACGAGCGAGTACGACGTGCTCCCCGCGCGGGTCGTCAGCCTTTGGTCGATCAGCGGGTGGTGGAGCCGTGTCCGCAGCACGCCGGCGAGCTCGTCGGTCCCGGCGGTGGCGTACGCCGTGACCGGGTGCCCGAGGTCGGCGAGGGTGCGCGCGGTGTTGGCCACGCAGCCTCCGACGCGGAAGGCGAGCGGACCGATGTCGATCAGCGCTCCCGGCGTCAGGCACGCGGTCGGGCCCAGCTCGGGGACCAGATCGACGCAGACGTGACCGGCGACGGCGACTCGGCGCACGGCGACCTCCTCAGGTTAGACAACGTTGTTTTTCGTGGTTAGTATCGCACGAAACCCGCGGTGCACCAGCCGCCGGAGTCACGAATCGAGGAGACGACCATGACCCCGCATCGCCTGAACAGGCTCTTCCATCCGACCTCCGGCCGCGTGCTCGATGTCGCCGTCGACCACGGGTTCTTCGGCGAGCCGAGCTTCATCCGCGGCATCGAGGACATGGCCGGGACCATCCGCACCCTGGTCGACGCCGCCCCGGATGCCATCCAGCTCACGGCGGGACAGGCTCCGCTGCTGCAGTCGATCCCGGACAGGGGCAAGCCCGCCCTCGTGCTGCGAGCCGATGTCGCCAACGTCTACGGCAACCCGCTCGACGAGCATCTGTTCAGCCATCACCTGCCGCACGCGATCGAGCAGGCCGTGCGTCTGGATGCGGTGGCCGTGTGCGCGAACCTCATGCAGATCCCGGGGCACCCGGAGATCCGCGACGCCAACATCCGCTCGCTCATGGTGCTGCGCGAGCAGGCCACCCGGTACGGGATGCCGCTCATGATCGAGCCGCTCGTCATGCAGGACAACGTCACGGCGGGGGGCGGCTACATGGTGGACGGCAACATCGATCGCATCGTCACCCTGGTCCGTCAGGCGGTCGAGCTCGGCGCCGACCTCATCAAAGCCGACCCCAGCGACGACATCACCGCCTACGGCCGCGTGATCGAGGTGGCCGGGGATGTGCCCGTGCTGGTCCGCGGCGGCGGCCGCGTCGACGACCGCACCCTCCTGGAGCGCACGCGCGCGGTGATCGCGCAGGGTGCGCGAGGAATCGTGTACGGACGCAATGTCGTGCAGCACCCCGATCCCCGTGGCATCACGGAGGCGCTGATGGCGGTGCTGCACCACGACGCCTCGGTCGAGGACGCGCTCGGTCTCGTGCGCGGAGACCGCGCATGAGCGCGCAGGAGGTGAACGTCGCGATCATCGGCGGTGGGCTCATGGGGCGTGAGATCGCCGCCGCGCTGCAGCGGTGGCCCGCACTCGTCGATCACCCCCCGCGCCCGCGGCTCACCGCCGTGTGCGACATCGTGCCCGCCGCGATGGACTGGTTCGACCAGATCGACACGGTCACCACGAAGACCACCGACTACCGCGACCTGCTCGCCGACCCGTCGATCGACGTGGTCTATGTGGCCGTGCGCCACGACCTGCATCAGGTGATCTACAGCGACGTGGTGCGCGCGGGGAAGGACCTGCTGGCCGAGAAGCCGTTCGGCATCGACGGCCCTGCCGCGCGAGCGGTGCTGCAGGCGATGGCCGACCACCCCGAGAGCTTCGTCCGCTGCTCCAGCGAGATGCCGTTCTACCCGGGGGCGCAGCTGGCGATCGCCGCCGTGCGCGCGGGCGGACTGGGGCGCATCATCGAGGCGCGCAGCGCGTTCCTGCACTCCAGCGACCTCGACGCGGACAAGCCCATCAACTGGAAACGGCAGGTCGCGACCTGCGGGGAGGCCGGGGTCATGAACGACCTGGGCATGCACGCCTGGCACGTGCCGCTGCGCCTGGGGTGGCAGCCGCGGCAGGTGTACGCCGTGCTGCAGGACATCGTTCCGCAGCGACCGGGCCCCGACGGCGCCCTCGTGCGGTGCGACACCTGGGACAACGCGGTCGTGCATGCCTGGGTCGGCGGGGACGACGACGGCTTCCCCCTCGCCGTGGAGACCAAGCGCCTGGCGCCGGGGGAGAAGAACACCTGGGTCTTCGAGGTGCGGGGCACGGAGGGCGGTGTGCGCTTCAGCACCAAGAACGCCGGGGCACTGGAGGTGTTCCGCGTGGTCGACGTGCCCGGCGTGGGCAGGGAGCAGGTGTGGCAGACGCTCGACGTCGGCAGCCAGTCGTCGTGGCCTACGGTGACGGGCGGCATCTTCGAGACGGGGTTCTCGGACGCCATCCTGCAGATGTGGGCGGTGTTCCTCGCGGAGCGCGCCGGTGCCCTGGGCGACCGGTTCGGGGCCGCGACCCCGCAGGAGGCCGCGGCGACGCATGAGATCTACGCCGCCGCCCTGCGCTCGCACGCGGAGGGACGCCGCATCGCCCTGTGACCTCGGAATGCCAGGGCCCCTGTGCGGCTCTGGCATTCTTGGTCGGGTGGCGCGCGGCGCGTCGACCGGACCGAGGAGGCATGCGCATGGGGCAGCGCCCGACGATGAACGACGTCGCCAGGCAGGCGGGCGTCGCCCTCAAGACGGTGTCCCGCTTCGTCAACGGCGAGACGAACATCGACCCCGTGCGTGCGGAGCGCATCGCCGCCGCGATCTCCGCCCTGGGCTACCGGCGCAACCTCTCCGCGGCGAGCATCCGCCCCGGGTGGAGCAGCCGCACCATCGGGCTCGTCATCAGCGACCTCGCGAACCCGTACTACGCGGCCCTCGGGCGCGCCGTCGAGCGCGTCGCCGCCGACGAGGGCTACATGGTCATGATCAGCAGTTCGGAGGAGGACGGCGACCGGCACGACCGGATCGTGGATCGCATGCTCGACCAGCGCGTGGACGGGCTCATCGTGGTGCCCCCGCGCTCGCCGGCGCGGGACTGGTCGGCCGTGCCGCCGCCGCTGCCTCCCGTCGTCTTCGTCGACCGCCCAGGCGCGCTCGCGGACGCACACAGCGTGATCGCGGACAACCGCGGCGGAGCCCGCAGCGCGGTGCTCGCGCTCGCCGAGCAGGGGGTGCGGCGCATCGCGTTCCTGGGTGACGATCCCGGAATCCGGACCATGCACGAGCGCCACCAGGGGTACGCGGAGGGGATGCGCGAGCTCGGTCTCCCGCTCGATCCCGCCCTCGTGCACACCAGGGCCCACGCGGCCGAGGAGGCGGCCGACATCGTCGCCGCGATCATCAGGGACGCGACAGCCGACGCCGTGTTCGCTGCCAACAACCGGGCCACGTTCGGGGCGCTGCAGGCGTTCCGCGAGGCAGGGGCGCGGCTGCCGCTGATCGGCTTCGACGACTTCGAGGCGGCGGCGCTCACCTCGCCTGCCACCTCGGTGGTGGAGCAGGACGTCACCGCGATGGGCGAGTTGGCGATGCGGCTGATCCTCGCAGCGCTTCGGGGAGAGCCCTCGGGCGCGCGCATGACCGTGCTGCCGACCACGCTCCGGCTGCGCGGATCCGAGCGCCCCGCGGGCTGAGCGCCGCGTTCCTCTCGAGAGGATCTTGCGCCTCGTCCTGTGCCTGGTTACTATCGGACGACGTTGTAAGACAACGTTGTTCTGGGGATGCAGTCGGATGCGCTCGTGCGCGTCGTGCGGGGAGCCTCGGAGCTTCCTCACGAAGTAGCGAGTCATTGGAGACGCTATGAAGATCCCCGCCATCCGTGCTGCCGCCGTCGCCGTCACCGCCGCCGCAGCCCTCGTCGCGCTCTCGGCGTGCACGGCTCCCACCTCCTCGTCATCGTCCGGCTCGGGCGGAGGCACGGCCACCGTCGGCTACGTCGAGCTTCTCGCCGACACCTTCTTCAGCGGTATCGAGACCGGGCTCCACCAGGGGCTCGGCAAGAACGCCGACATCGTGACGGTCAACTACGACTCCGACGCGACGAAAGAGACCCAGGCGTACGACAACCTGATCTCCCGCGGGGTCGACGTGATCGTCACGTCGCCGCTCGACCCCGACGCGTCGGTCGCCGGCATCCGCAACGCCGCCCAAGCCGGCATCCCCGTGGTGTGCGTCAACACGTGCATCAACGACAAGGACGCGAAGAAGTACGTCACCGCGTTCGTGGTGTCCGACAACGAGCAGCTCGGCAAGCTCACGGGCGAGCGCGCCGCCGCCTTCATCAAGGGTCGGCTGGGCGGCACCGCTCACATCGGCATCCTCAACTGCGACGTGGTCGCTTTGTGCAAGGTGCGCAAGAAGGCGTTCACCGACGCGCTCGACGCCGCAGGGGTGACCTACGACATCGCCGCCGATCAGGAGGGCTACCAGCCGGACGCCGCGGTCCCCGTCGCGACCGCCGAGCTCACGGCCCACCCCGAGATCAACCTCATGTGGGCGTCGAACGACGGGGGCACCATCGGGTCCGTGAAGGCGATCCAGAGCGTGGGTCGCGCGGGCAAGACGTTCCTGTTCGGCACCGACGTCTCCGAGCCGCTCGTGACGAGCCTCCTCGCTTCCGACGACGTGCTGCAGTCGGTCACCGGGCAGGACGGCGTCGCGAACGGCGAGAAGGTCGCCGAGATCGTGAAGGCGCTGCAGAAGGACCCGAAGTACAAGCCCAAGACCTTCCAGCAGCTCGTCGACGTGGTCAACTTCGACCGCAGCGACCCGGCGGCGGCGAAGGACTGGCTGGCGGCCAACGGATGACCGAGCCGTCCACCCCGCAGGGGGCCGCGAGCGATCCACCCCTGCTGCGGCTGCGCGACGTCTCCGTGCGCTACCCGGGAGTGCAGGCCCTGGACGGGGTGGACCTCGAGATCCGCGCCGGCGAGTGCGTCGCGCTGATGGGGCGCAACGGTGCGGGCAAGAGCACCACCGTGCGACTGCTCTCCGGAGTGGAGACGCCGACCACCGGAGCGCTGGAGCTCGACGGTGCACCGGTGGTGTTCGACGCGCCGAGCGTGGCGCGGGCGCACGGCGTCGCCACGGTGCACCAGGAGCTCACGATCGTGCCGGGGCTGAGCGTGGCGGAGAACATCATGCTCGGCCGCTGGCCGCGACGGCGGCTGGGCGGCATCGACCGTCGCGCGCTCCGGAGTGCGGCGCAGCAGGCGCTCGACCTGCTGGGGGAGCACCTCGACCTCGACGCCGCCGCGGGCGCGCAGCCGATCGCCCGCCAGCAGCTCATCGAGATCGCGCGCGGGCTGGTGGGAGAGGCGCGGCTGCTC
>NZ_JALXPE010000095.1 GCF_025143365.1 Microbacterium sp. p3-SID336
GAGCGTGACGGCAGCGCGGATCAGCGTGGCCTGCTCGGTGGCATGCACCTTCGACGAACCCGTCGCGGGCGACGCGGAGGCCGGACGAGAGATGTTCCGGAAGCTGCGGTCGCCGGGGACGTCCGCGAATGCGAGCGCCAGGAACGGCCAGGCTCCCTGGTTCTCCGGCTCCTCCTGCACCCACACCAGCTCGGCGTTCGGGTACGAATCGGTGATGGCCTTCAGCTCGTCGATCGGCGTCGGGTACAGCTGCTCCATGCGCACGAGCGCGATCTCCGGGTTCGGGTTCTTCTCGAGCTCGGCGCGCAGGTCCCAGTGCACCTTGCCGGAGTGGACGAGCACGCGCTTCACGGCGGAGCGGTCCAGACCGCGGTCGTCGTCGATGACCGGCTCGAAGCGACCCTGCGTGAACGCCTCCACCGGGCTCGTCGCACCGCGCAGGCGCAGCATCGCCTTCGGGGTGAACACGATGAGCGGCTTGCGCGGACGGGCGTAGGCCTGACGGCGCAGCAGGTGGAAGTGCGACGCGGGCGTCGACGGCCGCGCGACGATCATGTTCTCCTGGGCGCACAGCTGCAGGAACCGCTCGATGCGTGCCGAGGAGTGGTCCGGCCCCTGGCCCTCGTAGCCGTGGGGGAGCAGCAGCGTGACGCTGGACTGCTGACCCCACTTCTGCTCCGCGGCCGAGATGTACTCGTCGATGACCGACTGGGCGCCGTTGACGAAGTCGCCGAACTGCGCCTCCCAGAGCACGAGCGCCTCGGGAGCCTCCACCGAGTAGCCGTACTCGAAGCCGAGCGCGGCGTACTCGCTGAGCAGCGAGTCGTACACGAAGAACCGGCCCTGCGCGTCGGACAGGTTCGACAGCGGCAGCCACTCCTGGCCGTTCGCCCTGTCGTGCAGAGCGGCGTGACGCTGCACGAACGTGCCGCGACGCGAGTCCTGACCGGCGAGGCGCACGGGAGTGCCCTCGACGAGCAGCGACCCGAAGGCGAGCAGCTCGCCGAAGCCCCAGTCGACGTTCCCGTTGCGGCTCATGTCGAGGCGCTTCTCCAGCAGCTGCTGGATCTTCGGGTGCACCGTGAAGCCCTCGGGCTTGTTCACGAACGCGTCGCCGATGAGCTGGATGACCTCGGCGGGGACGCCGGTGACCTCGGGCGCGCCCACCTGGTCTTCGACCGGCGGGGCCTCGGGCGCGATCGGCGTCGCACCGGTCTCGGCGGCGTGCGTCTCGGCGAAGGCGATCTCCAGGCGGTTCTGGAAGTCGGCCTTGGCCTCGTCGTACTCCTCCTCGGTGATGTCACCGCGACCGACCAGCGACTCCGTGTAGAGGCGGCGTACGGAGCGCTTGGCCTGGATGAGGTCGGTCATCAGCGGCTGGGTCATCGACGGGTCGTCGCCCTCGTTGTGACCGCGGCGGCGGTAGCAGACGAGGTCGATCACGACGTCGCGGTGGAACCGCTCGCGGTACTCGAACGCCAGCTGGGCGACGTGGATGACGGCCTCGGGGTCGTCGCCGTTCACATGGAAGATCGGCGCCTGGATGGTCTTGGCGACGTCGGTGGCGTACACGGAGGTGCGCGCGTCGCTCGGCGTCGTGGTGAAGCCCACCTGGTTGTTCACGACCACGTGGATCGTGCCGCCCGTGCGGTAGCCGCGCAGCTGCGACATCTGCAGGGTCTCCACGACGACGCCCTGGCCGGCGAAGGCCGCGTCGCCGTGCACCAGGATCGGCAGCCACGCGAACGTGCCGATGGGCTTGCGGTCCTGCTTGGCGCGGACGATGCCCTCCAGGACGCCGTCGACCGTCTCCAGGTGCGAGGGGTTGGCGGCGAGGTACACCGGCAGGGACGAGCCGTCGTCGGCGACGAACGTGCCCTCGGTCCCCAGGTGGTACTTCACGTCGCCGGAGCCGCGCTGGTTGCCCGGCATCTGCGTGCCCTCGAACTCGCGGAACACCTGGCCATAGGTCTTGCCGGCGATGTTCGTGAGCACGTTCAGGCGACCGCGGTGGGCCATGCCGATCGCGGCGCCCTCGAGCCCGGCCGTCGCCGCGCCCTGCAGGATCTCGTCGAGCAGCGGGATGAGCGACTCGCCGCCCTCGAGCGAGAAGCGCTTCTGGCCGACGAACTTCGTCTGCAGGAAGGTCTCGAAGGCCTCGGCCTCGTTCAGCTTGCGGAGGACGCGGAGCTGCTCGTCGTGGCCGGGCTTCTGGTACTTGACCTCCACCTTCTCCTGGAACCAGCGGCGCTGCTCCGGGTCCTGGATGTGCATGTACTCGATGCCGAGCGTGCGGCAGTACGAGTCGCGCAGCACGCCGAGGATGTCGCGGAGCTTGGCCACGCGGCGCCCGCCGAAGCCGCCGGTGACGAACTCGCGGTCCAGGTCCCAGAACGTGAGGCCGTGGCTCTCGATCTCCAGGTCCGGGTGCGAGCGCTGCCGGTACTCGAGCGGGTCGATGTCGGCCATCAGGTGACCGCGGACGCGGAAGGAGTTGATCAGCTCCTGCACGCGCGACTGCTTGTCGACGCGCTCGGCGAGGTCCACCGCGATGTCGGGGTTCCAGCGGATCGGCGCGTACGGGATGCGCAGCGCGGCGAAGATGTCGTCGTAGAAGCCGCGCTGCCCGATCAGCAGCTCGTGCACCTTCTTGAGGAACTCGCCGGACCCGGCACCCTGGATCACGCGGTGGTCGTAGGTGCTGGTGAGCGTGATGGTCTTGCCGATCGCGAGCTCGTTGAGCGTCTTCTCGCTCGCGCCCTGGAACTCGGCGGGGTACTCGAGGGCGCCGGCGCCGATGATGCAGCCCTGGCCCTTCATCAGACGCGGCACGGAGTGCACGGTGCCGATGCCGCCCGGGTTGGTCAGCGAGACCGTGGTGCCCTGGAAGTCGGTCGCGGTGAGCTTGTTGCTGCGCGCGCGCGTGACCAGGTCCTCGTAGGCGGCGAGGTACTCGGTGAAGGTCATGGTGTCGGCGCGCTTGATGCTGGGCACCATGAGGGCGCGCGTACCGTCCGGCTTCGGCAGGTCGATCGCGATGCCGAGGTTGACGTGCGCCGGGGCGACGACGGAGGGCTTGCCGTCGATCTCGGCGTAGAACACGTTCTGACTGCGGAACTCGTCCAGCGTGCGGATGAGCGCCCAGCCGATCAGGTGCGTGAAGCTGACCTTGCCGCCGCGCGTGCGGGCCATGTGGTTGTTGATGACGATGCGGTTGTCGATCATCAGCTTCGCGGGGACCGTGCGGACGCTCGTCGCAGTGGGGACCGTGAGCGACTCGTCCATGTTCGCGGCGAGCGTCTTCGGAAGGCCGCGGAGCGGCGTGACCTTGTCCTCTTCGGAGGTGTCGACGGGCTCCTTCGACTCCGGCTTGGGCTTGGGCGCCTGCGCGGGGATGGGAGCGGCTGCTGCGGGCTTCGCCGTGGTGCGGGCCACGGGCTGCGCGCCGATCACGGGGATGGGCGCGGTCACCGGATGAGCCGGCTGGTTCGACTCAGCGGGAGCCGCCGCCGGCACTGCGCCCGCCGCGGTGACCTCGGAGTGGTACTGCTCGAGAATCGGCCACCACTCCTTGTCGACCGAGTCGCGGTTCTCCTTGAACTGCTCGTAGAGCTCTTCGACGAGCCAGGAGTTGGCTCCGAACCCCCCGTCGCCACCGACGCCGGTCACCTGGTTCGACACGCTCTATCGCCCTCTTTCATCGCTGAAGATCTCCGGTGCGGAGGCACGACGCAGGATGCGTTCGGGCGCGCACACTCTCGACCACCAAGCCTAACCTGTTTCACCCGGGTAATCGTCGAAGCGCCCGCCCGTGCCGCCACGATCTGGGTACCGTGGAGGCATGGAGTTCTCAGGCGCGCAGCCCACCGTCGATCTGACGTATTCGGACGTCTTCCTGGTGCCGCGCCGCTCGGCCGTCACCAGCCGGCTCCAGGTCGACCTGACACCGCACGACGGCACGCCCGCGACGCTGCCGCTCGTGGCCGCGAACATGAACTCGGTCACCGGTCCGCGCCTTGCGGCAGTGCTGGCGCGGCGCGGCGCTCTCGGTGTGCTGCCGCAGGATCTTCCGCTGCAGGAGCTGGACGCCGCGATCCGCGATGTGAAGAGCCAGCCCGTGCTGTGGGACACACCGCTCGTGCTGCCGCCGCAGGCGACGGTGGCCGACGCGTTGCGCCTGCTCCCGGCGACGGCGGGGCACGGCATCGTGGTGGCGGACGGCGTCGCCCCGATCGACGCGGACCGCATCCACGGGATCCTTCCGGCGACGCGCCTCGCCACGGCGCTGCCCGATGCGCAGCTGGGCGACCTCGTGCACCGCGGTACGCCCGCGATCGACGCCGACGACATCGGCTCGGAGCGGCACGCCTTCGACGTGATCACCGATGCCGGGGTGGAGATGGTGACCGTCGTGCGCCACGGCCACCTCGTCGGCACGCTCAGCGCCCGCAGCGCCCTGCGCTCGACGCTGTACCGCCCGGCGGTCGATGCGGACGGGCGCCTCGCGGTCGCGGCGGCGGTCGGCATCAACGGCGACGTGGCGGCCAAGGCGAAGGCGCTCGCCGCGGCCGGCGTCGACGTCCTGGTGGTGGACACCGCGCACGGTCACCAGGAGGGCATGCTGCGCGCGCTGCAGACCGTGTCCGCACTCGGCCTCGGGCTCCCGATCGTCGCGGGCAACGTGGTCACAGCCGACGGCGTGCGCGACCTCGTGGACGCGGGCGCGACCATCCTGAAGGTCGGCGTGGGGCCGGGCGCGATGTGCACCACGCGGATGATGACGGCGGTGGGGCGGCCGCAGTTCAGCGCCGTGCTCGAGACCGCGCAGGCGGCAGCGGAGACCGGCGCGCACGTGTGGGCGGACGGTGGTGTGCGCTACCCCCGCGACGTCGCGCTCGCGCTCGCCGCGGGGGCGGCATCGGTCATGGTCGGCTCCTGGTTCGCGGGGACCATCGAGGCCCCTGGCGCATTGCAGCGCGACGCGGACGGACGGCTGTTCAAGGAGTCGTGGGGCATGGCGTCGACCAAGGCCGTGCAGGCGCGGTTCGGGCGCCTCGACGCGTACGAGCGGGCGCGCAAGGAGCTCTTCGCCGAGGGCATCTCCTCCTCGAAGATCTACCTCGACCCGCTGCGCCCCGGGGTGGAGGATCTGCTCGACATGATCACCTCCGGCGTACGGTCGTCCTTCACGTACGCCGGCGCGGCGACCGTGCCGGAGTTCCACGAGCGGGCACTGGTCGGGCTCCAGTCCGCCGCGGGCTATGAGGAGGGCAAGGCGCTGCCGGTCAGCTGGTAGCCGAGGGGACGGCCACGGCGTGTTTCTGTAGAATCGAGCGCACTATGGACGACCCTCCCAGTTGTAGAACCTCGCCCCACCGTCCCGTTCTCTCCGCGGAGAGGTAGAGCTGATGGATTACATCATGTTGGGCGTGGGGCTCCTGCTCACGGTCGGCACCGGCCTCTTCGTCGCGAGCGAGTTCGCGCTGGTGAACCTCGACCGGGCCGAACTCGAGGCGCGGCAGGCGCGCGGCGAGTCCCGTCTCTCGCTCACGATCAGCGCTCTCAAGCACACGTCGACCCATCTGTCGTCCGCGCAGCTCGGCATCACGCTGACCACGCTGCTCACCGGCTACACGATGGAGCCGGCGCTGTCGAACCTGCTGCGGCCGACCCTCGTGGCCTGGAGCATCCCGGAGGCCGCGGTCGCTCCGATCGCCACGGTGGTGGCGATGTTCGTCGCGACCGTGCTGTCGATGATCCTCGGCGAGCTCGTGCCGAAGAACTTCGCCCTGGCGCTCCCGCTGGCGACGGCCAAGCTCGTCATCCCGTTCCAGACCGCGTTCACGGCCGTGTTCCGGCCCGCGATCGTCGTGCTCAACGGCAGTGCGAACGGCGTGCTCCGCGGCATGGGCATCGAGCCCAAGGAGGAGCTCTCCGGTGCCAGGAGTGCGGAGGAGCTGTCCTCCCTCGTGCGGCGTTCCGCGAGCGCCGGCGTGCTCGAAGCCGACACGGCGACGCTCCTCGACCGCACTCTCACGTTCTCCCGCCTCACCGCCGCCGACGTCATGACCGCGCGGCCCAGCATGCACGCGATCGCCGCGGGCGACTCGGTCGACGACGTGATCCAGCTCGCGCGGCGCACGGGCCACAGCCGCTTCCCGGTCTTCGACGAGGACCTCGACGACATCACCGGCGTGGTGCACCTGAAGGCCGCGATCTCGGTGCCGCGCGAGCGTCGCGCTGAGGTGCCCGTCGGCGCCCTCGCGACCGATCCGCTGCGCGTCCCGGAGACCGCCCATGTCGACGCGCTGATCTCCGATCTGCGCGGCCGCGGCTACCAGCTCGCGGTCGTCGTGGACGAATACGGCGGCACGGCGGGCATCGTGACGCTCGAGGACCTCGTGGAGGAGCTGGTCGGCGAGGTGTCGGACGAGCACGATCGCACACGCGCCGGCATCATCCGCAACCGGGACGGCATCACGTTCCCCGGCGAGCTGCGACCCGACGAGCTGCGCAGCCGCGCCGGCGTCGAGGTGCCGGAGGGCGATGTGTACGACACGGTCGGCGGCTACGTGATGAGCGTGCTCGAGCGCGTGCCCTCCGTCGGCGACGAGGTGCCGCTCGAGAGCGGCACGCTGCAGGTCGTGCGCATGGACGGCCGCCGCGTGGACCGGGTGCGCTACGTGCCGAGAGCCGACGCCGACGAGACCGAGGAGGCGACCCGATGAGCGACTGGGGTGGACTGGCCTGGCTCGTCGTGCTGCTCGCGGCGAACGCCTTCTTCGTCGGTGCCGAGTTCGCGGTCATCTCCGCGCGGCGCTCGCAGATCGAGCCGAGGGCCGAGCGCGGATCGCGTGCGGCCAAGACGGCGCTCTACGCGATGGAGCACGCGACGCTCATGCTCGCGACCTCTCAGCTGGGCATCACCATCTGCTCGCTGCTGATCCTGAACGTCTCGGAGCCCGCGATCCACCACCTGCTGGCCGTGCCGATGCATGCGCTCGGCTGGCCGGACGGCGCCGTGGACGTGGTGTCGTTCGTGATCGCCCTGCTCGTGGTGTCGTTCCTGCACGTGGTGTTCGGCGAGATGGTGCCCAAGAACCTCGCGTTCTCGGTGCCGGACAGGGCCGTGCTGCTGCTGGCGCCGCCGCTGGTCTGGGTGTCGAAGGTGTTCATGCCCGTGATCTGGCTGCTCAATGCGGCGGCGAACGGCGTGCTGCGACTGTTCCGGGTGGAGCCGAAGAACGAGGCGGCGTCGACGTTCACACTCGACGAGGTCGCCACGATCGTCAGCCAGTCGCGGCGCGAGGGCGTGCTGATGGACACCGCGGGAACCGTGACCGCCGCCGTGGAGTTCACGGACAAGAAGGCGCGGGATGTGGCGGTGCCGCTGGGAGACCTGGTGACGCTCCCGCAGTCGACGACCCCGGACGACATCGAGAAGGCGGTCGCGCGCTATGGCTTCTCGCGGTACGTGATCGTCGACGACGAGGACGTGCCGATCGGCTACGTGCACCTGAAGGACATCCTCCGCTCCTCCGAGGGCCCGGACGCCGACACGAAGGTGCTCGAGCCGATTCCCGCCAAGCGGATCCACCACATGGTGCCCGTGCAGGAGGACACGGATCTGGAGGACGCGCTCGCGGTCATGCGCCGCGCCGGACGCCACCTGGCCAAGGTGCGCGACGCCGCGGGCGAGACCACCGCCGTGCTGTTCCTGGAAGACATCCTCGAGGAGCTGGTGGGCGAGGTGCAGGACGCGACGCGTCGCGTCCGCGGACACTGACCCCCCGCGAACGCCCCCCCCCCCCCCCCCGCCCGCGGGGGGGGGGGCGCCCACGTCCG
>NZ_JALXPE010000096.1 GCF_025143365.1 Microbacterium sp. p3-SID336
CCCCCCCGGGGGGGGGCGCCCCTCGCACATGTCAGGAGATGTTCACCAGGTGCATCGCCCTGCTCGCGTCGGTGATGCTGCTGGACAGCGATGGGTACGCCGCGAACACGCGCGACACCTGGTCGACCGTCAGGCGCCGCTCCACCGCGATCGCGATCGGGTAGATGAGCTCCGAGGCCTTGGGCGCGACGATGACGCCGCCGATCACCGTGCCGGAGCCCTTGCGGGCGATCAGCTTCACGAAGCCGTCCTTGATGCCCATCATCTTGGCGCGCGGGTTCGCGGCAAGGGGCAGCTTGTAGACCATGCCGTCCGCCAGCCCGTCCTCCACGTCCTTCACGCCGTAGCCGACCGTGGCGATCTCGGGCGCCGTGAAGATGTTGGACGTGATCTTGATGAGCTCGAGCGGGATGACGATGTCGCCGAGCGCGTGGAACACCGCCGTGCGCCCCTGCATGGACGCCACCGAGGCCAGGGGGAAGAAGTTCGTGCAGTCGCCGACGGCGTAGACGTTCGGCACGGAGGTGCGCGCCACCCGGTTCACCCTCACGTGGCCGGAGTCGTCGAGTTCGACGCCCGCCTCCTCCAGGCCGATGCCCGCCGTGTTCGGGATCGAGCCGACCGCCATCAGGCAGTGGCTGCCCTCGACCGTGCGGCCGTCCGAGAGCGTCACCGTGACGCCGTCGCCGGTGACCTCGACCTTCTCGGCGCGGGACTTGGAGAGCACCTGCATGCCGCCGCGCTTGAACACCTTTTCCAGCACCCGAGCCGCGTCCTGGTCCTCCCCTGGCAGCACCTGCTCGCGGCTGGACACCAGGGTGACCTTGGCCCCGAGGTTCATGTACGCGGAGGCGAACTCCGCGCCGGTGACGCCGGAGCCGACCACGATGAGGTGCTCGGGCAGCGCCTTCATGTCGTACAGCTGCGTCCACGTGAGGATGCGCTTGCCGTCGGGCTTCGCGGAGTCGAGCTCCCGCGGGGACGCGCCGACCGCCACCACGATCGTGTCGGCCTCGACCCGGTCGAAGTCGGTGCCGCGCTCCCCCGTGGAGACCACGATGGCGTTCGGGCCCTCCAGCCGCCCGTGGCCGGAGAGGATGCGCACGCCGGCATCGAGCAGCGTGGTGCGCATGTCCTCCGACTGCTGGCCGGCCAGCGCCACCAGGCGCTTGTTCACGGCGGCCAGGTTGATCGCGATCTCGGGCTTGAGCGGCTTGCCGTTCTCACCCTTGGCGTAGAAGTTCACGCCGAGGTCGCTGGCTTCGGAGATCGCGACCGCCGCATCGGCCGTGGCGATCAGGCTCTTCGACGGCACCACGTCGGTGAGCACCGCGGAGCCGCCCACCCCCACGCGCTCGACCAGGGTGACCTCGGCCCCGAGCTGGGCGGCCGCCAGGGCCGCCTCGTAGCCGCCGGGTCCGCCGCCGAGCACGGCGACGCGCTGAGTGCGCTCGAAAGTGGTGGAAGACATGCTTCCCATTCTTCCCCAATCCTGGCACCCGAGCCTGCACCTTCCTAGAGTGGATCCATGCCTGAAACGCACAGCAACCCTCTCGACGACCCCTCCGCGAACCCGTTCGAGGTCGCGGCCGAAGCCGCCGCCGACATCGCGCGGCTGACCGGCGTCGAGAAGCACGACATCGCCCTCACGCTCGGCAGCGGCTGGGGCAAAGCCGCCGACCTGATCGGCGAGACGGTCGCCACGATCCCGGCGACCGAGGTCACCGGGTTCTCGAAGCCCGCTCTGGAGGGCCACGTCGGCACGCTGCGCAGCATCCGCACACCGGGCGGCAAGAACGTGCTCGTGATCGGCGCGCGCACCCACTACTACGAGAACCACGGCGTGCGACGTGTCGTGCACAGCGTGCGCACGGCTGCCGCGACAGGTGCGGGGATCATGGTGCTGACGAACGGCGCCGGAGGGATCCGCGAGACGTGGAAGCCGGGACAGCCGGTGCTCATCAGCGACCACATCAACCTCACGGCGGACTCTCCCCTGGAGGGCGCGACGTTCGTCGACCTCACCGATCTCTACGCGAAGCGCCTGCGCGACGTGGCCCGCAGCATCGATCCGACTCTCGACGAGGGCGTGTACACGCAGTTCCGCGGGCCGCACTACGAGACCCCGGCCGAGGTCCAGATGGCGAAGCACATGGGCGGCCACATCGTCGGCATGTCCACCGCCCTCGAGGCCATCGCGGCGCGCGAGGCCGGCATGGAGATCCTCGGCTTCTCGCTCATCACGAACCTCGCCGCCGGCATCCAGCAGAGCCCGCTCAGCCACGCGGAGGTCATCGAGGCCGGACGCGAGGCGGAGCCCGTGATCTCGGCGCTGCTGGCCAGGGTGGTCGAGGCGCTGTGAGCGCGGAGCGGCTCGCCCAGGCCCGCGCCTGGCTGCGGCAGGACCCCGACCCGCAGACGCGGGACGAGCTCGCCGGTGTGGTCACCCGCGCCGCCGCGGGCGACGACGCCGCGATCGCCGACCTGGACGACCGCTTCGGCAGCCGTCTCGCGTTCGGCACGGCAGGGCTCCGCGGCGCGCTCGGCGCCGGAAGCAACCGCATGAACCGGGTGCTGGTCGCCCAGGCGGCCGCGGGGTTCGCGGCCTACCTGCGTGAGCGGTCGCACGGCGGCACGCCCACCGTGGTGATCGGCTACGACGGCCGCCGCAACTCGCGCGTGTTCGCGCAGGATTCCGCCGAGCTCTTCGCCGGCGCCGGGCTCCGCACCATCCTGCTCCCCCGTCTGCTGCCGACGCCGGTGCTCGCGTTCGCGGTCAGGCACCTCCACGCCGACGCCGGCGTCATGGTCACGGCCAGCCACAACCCACCCGACGACAACGGCTACAAGGTGTATCTGGGCGGCGCCGACGGCGGCTCCCAGATCGTCGCCCCGGCGGACGCCGAGATCGCCGCCCACATCCAGCGCGTGGCCGATGCGGGGAACGTGCGCTCCCTGCCGCGGTCGACCGCGTACGAGACGGCCGGCGAGGAAGTGGTGGAGGCGTACATCGCCGCGACAGCCGCCGTGGCGCCCGCCCCCGCCGGCGCCAGCGAACTGCGCTGGGTCTACACGGCCATGCACGGGGTCGGCTGGGAGACGGTGTCGCGCATCCTCCGCGCAGCCGACTACCCGCAGCCGGTCGTCGTGGACGAGCAGCTGCGACCGGACCCCACCTTCCGCACGGTGTCGTTCCCGAACCCCGAGGAGCCCGGAGCGATGGACCTCGCGTTCGCGAAGGCGCGCCGCGTGGGAGCCGACTTCATCCTCGCGAACGACCCGGACGCCGACCGGCTCGCTGTCGCCATCCCGGACGAGACCGCGCCGGAGGGCTGGCGCCGCCTGACCGGCAACGAGGTGGGCCTGCTGCTCGGCGCACGCGCAGCCCGGTCCGCCGAGGGGACCCGCGGAGCCTCGCTGGCATGCTCGCTGGTCTCCTCGCCAGGGCTCGGCGCGGTGGCCGCCCATCACGGCCTCGACTTCCACGAGACTCTCACCGGGTTCAAGTGGATCTCCCGCGCGCCCGGCATCGTGTTCGGCTTCGAGGAGGCGCTCGGCTACCTCGTGAACCCGGACACGGTGCGCGACAAGGACGGCATCTCCGCCGCGGTCGCCGTGCTCGGCCTCGCCGCGGAGGCCCGCGAGCGCGGCGCCACGCTCGCCGACCTCCTCCGCGAGCTCGGTGACACCTACGGCCACTTCGCGAGCGGACAGGTCTCGGTGCGCGTGGCCGACGTCGCGATCATCGGCACCGTGATGCTCGCGCTGCGCTCGCTCCCGCCCACGCAGATCGGCGGTCGCTCCATCGCCTCGGCGGAGGACCTGCTGCGGTCGGGCCCCGGACAGCCCTCCGGGGACGTGCTCCGGTATCGGCTGACCGACGGCTCGCGCGTGATCGTGCGTCCCAGCGGCACAGAGCCGAAGCTCAAGGTGTACATCGACGCGAAGGCGGACTCCGCGGACGGCGCCGCCGCAGCGGTCGCGGAGCTCGAGGCCGGCGTGCGGACCCTGCTGGACGAGCGCTCCTGACATGCCCGCCCGGAGCGTGGTCGTCAGCGCCCACAACGGCGTGCACGCACGACCCGTCGCCGAGCTCGTGCGACTCGCGCAGTCGCACGACGGCACCGTGACCCTGCGCACCGCGGACGGCACGACCGTCGACCTGAGCAGCGTGCTCGCGGTGATGGACCTGGCGCTCGGCCCGGGTGACGCGGTGGTGCTGGAGACCGCGCCAGGGGCGACGGCGGAGGCGCTGCTCGACCGGCTCGCGGAGGTGCTCGCACCCGGGCGCTGAGCGGCGGGGACGGCGGTGCGGGCACCCGGTCGGCTGACGCCGCTCCTCAGCCGTCGATCACGGCGACGAGCTCGTCGAGGAACGCCTCGAACGTGGTGCCGCGGCGGACGATGCGCTGCACGCTCTCCCGTTCGCTGAACACCTCGACCAGCTGCTCGAACACGGTCTGGAAGGCGGCGCGGTCGTCTTCGCTGAAGGCGGCGAGCGCCACGACCTGCACCCGTCCGTCGCCCCATGCCGCCGACCCGTCGGCCACGCCGATCGCGATGGCGGTGCGGCGCGCGGTCATCTGCAGCGCATGCGGGACCGCGAGCGCATCCGTGAACGCCGTGGACGACATGCGCTCCCGCAGGATCGTGTTCTCGATGTAGTCCTCGCCGATCAGTCCCGCCTGCACCAGCCGTGCCCCGAGGCGACGGATTATCGCCTCCTCGCCCTCGTCCGGCAGCGGGAACACGTACGCGTCGGGGTGGAAGTAGCGCGCCAGCTCCGCTCGCAGCCGGGTCAGCCGCCGCCCGCGCCGCAGCCGCGCAGCCGCCTGCTGGATGCGGTCGACGTCGGCGTCCGTCAGGAACGGCTGGATGCGCACGAACCGCTCCCCTGCGGTGCCCGGCTCGATCGTGCTGAGCACCAGGTCGGTGTCGAACGACGACCAGTCCGGGTCGACGCGGGTCACCACGCGGGTGACCTCGATGGCGGAGCCCAGGCTGCGGTCGACGCTGGAGCGCAGCAGCTCGTGGAGTTCGTAGTACCCCGGGCACACGATGGTGGCCGTGAGGATCGACTCGGCCTTCCTGCTGCGCTCGAGCCGACCGCCGACGTGCATCGCGATGTAGGCGATCTCGTCGTCGTGGATGGGCGTGCCGAGGCGGTCGTGGAGGCCGCTCGCGATCGACACCGCGACCTCGAAGATCATCGGATAGGTGGTCTTCAGCGATCGGGTCAGCGGGTTGCGGGTGAGGGCGCTCTGCTCGGCGCGACGCAGCAGGTTCTGCACGTGCAGGGCGAGCCGCAGCACGAACGTCTCGTCGACCAGGTCGACCTGGAAGTCCTCGGCGGCCCTGGCGATCTCCGCCCGGACGGCGGCCTCCACCGCCGGCTCCACGCCGCTGCGCGCGACCTCCCGCGTGGCATCGCCGCCCGGAGCGACGATGCGCGTGAGCACGAGCGACGCCAGGTGCCCGCTGTCCCCCTCGCCGAGGACGACCGAGAAGTGCGCGGCCGCGAGACGCGCGATGACCGCGCCCACCCGCGGGATCTCGGGACGCGCACCGGCCGGTGGCGTGTCGAGCGCGCGACCGGCGGCCACCCGCTCGGCGGCGATCGCGATGTGCAGCAGCACGTCGGCGATCGCGAGCTCGTTGACGTAGTAGCCCAGTGCGCTCAGCTCGCCGACCAGGGCCGACTTGAACGGGCCGACGGCGCGGGGGTCCACGGCGGTGCCGGACAGCGCGCGGCGGAACGTCTCGGGGTGGAAGGAGGCGTCGTCCATCTCGTCGTGCGCGAGACGGCTGAGCAGTCGGCGCTGCGCTCCCTCGTCCCCGCGCAGCCGGACGACCTCGCGGGAGCGCTCGAGCTCGAGCTGCGTGCCGTCCAGCAGGCCGCGCACTCGCACGAGGTCGGCCTCCAGGGTCGCCTCGCTCACGTGCAGGTCGTCGGCGGCGTCGAACACGTCGATGCCGCCGGGCGCGTCGAGCAGCATCCGCACCAGCGCGTGCAGGCGGTCGCGCGGCGTAGTGTCTCGACCCTGCCGCACCCGCAGGGCGCCTCGTGCCCCCGAACCGGCACGGTACCCGGCAGGGCCCGACTCCACGACGGCCGCGCCGGGCGTCCGCGCATTCAGTGCGGCGACGTACGAGCGGATGCTGCGGGGCGTCACGCCGAGCAGATCCGCGAGGCTGCCGGCGGTCGCCCATCCCTCCTGGCGCAGCAGCGCGGAGAGGAGCTGGTCCTGGCGCTGGCGCGACATGGTCCTCCCCGCTCCCGTGCTGACGGCACTGTGCTGACGGCACTGTGCTGACGTGCTCTGTGCTCTCGTGCTCTGTGCTCACGTGCTCTGTGCTGACGTGCTCTCCATGATGTCAGCACGACGGCGCAGACGCGCGGCGAGAGAGGTTCCGCGGGGGCGGAAAGGAACGTGTTGGCGGCGGCAGGGCCGCCGTTCCCAGACTGTTCTCAGGAAGGTGGCATCGATGAGGATCCTCGTGGTGTGCGGCGCCGGAGCGTCGAGCACGTTCGTCGCACAGCGGCTGCGGACGGCAGCGGCCGCGGCCGGCCTGGACTGGGACGCCGCAGCCGGGACCGAGGGTTCCGCGACGGGCGCGACGGCGGATGTGATCCTCGTCGGTCCGCACCTCGCCGACCGGCTGGACGCGATCCGCGCGACCGCGCACGCCCCGGTGGCCGCGCTGCCGGACGACGTCTTCGCCGACCGCGACGGCAGCCGCACGCTCCAGCTCGTCCGTTCGATCCTCGCCACCGCCGACGCCCCGAAAGGAACACCATGACCGCCACTCGCACCGTCCGCATCGGCTCCTCGCACGGCCTGCACGCCCGCCCGGCCAAGATCTTCGCCCAGGCGGCGAAGGACTCCGGCATTCCCGTCACGATCGCGAAGGACTCCGGCAAGCCCGTCAACGCCGCCAGCATCCTCGGCGTGATCGCGCTCGCGGTCGAGCACGGCGACTACGTGACGCTCTCGGCCGACGGCGACGGCGCGGAGGCGGTGCTCGACACCCTCACCGAGCTGTTGACCACCGACCACGACCAGGACGCCGCAGGATGAGCGAGCTGCGCGGAGTGGGGATCGGCCTCGGCGTCGCGCAGGGACCGGTCGTCCGCATGACCGAGGCGCTGCCCGCCCCCGAGAACACCCCCAGCACGGTCGGCGCCGACGCGGAGCGCGCGCGGGCGAGAGACGCCATCGCCGCCGTCGCCCGCGAGCTCGATGCCAGGGGAGCCGCTGCGGGCGGTGCGGCGCAGGAGGTGCTCGAGGCACAGGCCATGATCGCCGAGGACCCGACCCTGCAGGACGAGGTGGACGCGCGGATCGATGCCGGCGGCACCGCGGAGTGGGCGGTGCACGATGCGTTCGCCGGCTTCCGGGCGACCCTGGAGGCCGTGGGCGGCTACCTCGGCGAACGCGCCGCCGACCTCGACGACATCGCGCAGCGCGTGCTCGCGCAGCTCCGCGGCGTCGATGCCCCCGGCGTGCCGGACCCCGGGCACCCGTTCGTGCTCGTCGCGCGCGACCTCGCGCCCGCCGACACCGCTCTTCTCGACCTCGACCAGGTCCTCGCTCTGATCACCACGGACGGCGGCCCCACGTCGCACACCGCGATCCTCGCGCGCGAGAAGGGCATCGTCGCGATTGTCGGGGTGTCCGAGGGAACGGCGCTGACGACCGGGGAGA
>NZ_JALXPE010000097.1 GCF_025143365.1 Microbacterium sp. p3-SID336
CCCCCCTCGGCCGGGGCGACCGCGCGCGGGGCGACGACGGTCATGCGCTCACTCCTGCTCGGCGTCCAGCGCGGCCTGCATCTGCTCTGCGAGGTCCTGCAGACCGTCCTTCGGGGAGACGGCGCCGGACCACACCTGCGACAGCACCTCGCTCTCGATGCTGGTCCACGCGGAGGTGTTCTTCGAGACCGGGTAGGGGACGGCGGTGTCGAGCGCGTCGATGTAGACCTGCAGGTCGTACTGCGGGAGCGCCTCGACCCACGCCTGCTGGGTGCCGTCGAACGCGGGGATCACGGTGCCGGTCTCGGCCTGGATCTTCGCGGCCTGCTCGCCGCTGGCGAAGGCGGCGAAGTCCTTGGCGGCATCGAGGTGCGGGCTCTTGGCGTTGGCGACGTTGCCGACGCCGTGGATCACGCTCTGGTTGCCCTCGGGCCCGGCGGGGAGCGGGGCCACGTCGACGGTCCCGCCGATGTCGGCGTTGTCGGCGTAGGCGATGGCGGCCCAGGAGCCGTTCTGGAACATGGCGACCTTGCCGGAGAGGAAGAAGTCCTCCGGGTTCGTGTCAGTCATCTGCTGCGCGGTGGGCGAGGAGCCCGCGGCGATCAGGTCCGTCCAGAGCTCGATGCCCTCCAGGGCCTCGGGCGAGCCGTAGCCGCTCTCGGTGCCGTCCTCCGAGATGACCTCGCCGCCGGCCTGCGCGATGGAGTTGTAGAAGTTCTCCTGCCCGTACTGACTGGCGGCGACGCCGTACTGCCCGGTCGCGGGGTCGGTGAGCGCGGCGGCGGCGGCGGTGAAGTCGTCCCAGGTCCACCCCGCGCTCGGGTACTCCACGCCCGCGGCGTCGAACAGCGCCTTGTTGTACCAGAGGGCGACCGTGTCGAAGTCCTTCGGGGCGCCGTAGAGCTTCCCGTCGTAGGTGTACAGGTCGACGAGGCCCTGCGGGTAGTCGGAGGCGTCGACGCCGTCCAGCGGCGCGAGCTGCCCGTTCGCGGCGTAGAGCTGGAAGTTCGGGCCGTTCATCCAGAAGACGTCGGCAGCAGAGCCCCCGGTGACCGCGGTCTGGAGCTTGGTGAAGTACTCCTTGTAGGGCGTGACCTGGATCTCGATCGAGACGTTCGGGTGCTCCTCCGTGTACGCGGCGGCGATGTCCTCCATCGCGGGCTTCTGGTTCTCATCCCAGATGGCGTAGCTGAGCGTGATGTCGCCGTCCGAGCCCTCGCCGGAGGCGGAGGAGGAGCAGGCGGACAGCGCGAGGACGGCGGCCGCCGAGGCGGCGAGGGCGCCGAGGGCGCGACGGGAGGTGCGGGGCATCGAGGTCTCCTTTGACGGGTGCACGAGCGGGGTCTACCAGTGTTAACCGTTTAGCGTTAAACGATTAACAGAGAGAGTAGCGTGCCCGCTCGACGGGGCGCAAGCGGTTCAGAGCGCTGCGCCTGCGGCGAGCCCGGCCCCCGCGGCCAGCAGCCCGAGCAGCAGCATGCCCAGCGCATCGAACAGAGCCGCACCCCGCTCGCCGTCCCGCCACAGCGCCACCGCATCGAGCATCGCCGTGCTGAACGTCGTGTAGCCGCCCAGCAGCCCCGCCCCCAGCACGAATGCGCCCTCGGGCAGCGCGGCCGTCACCAGACCGAGGCCGAACGCGCCGGAGACGTTCACCACGAGGATGCCCCACGGGAACCGGCGGCCGGCGAGCCGCGCGACCCCGAGGTCGATCAGGTAGCGCAGCACCGCCCCCACGCCCCCGGCGAGCGCCGCCGCGACGAAGATCAAGGGGGTCACGAGGCTGTCCCCCGGCGCGGGCGCCCGAGGCGCAGACCGAGCGCCGCGGCGGCGAGGCCCAGCACGAGGCTTCCCGCGGCATAGGCGACCGCGAGCAGCGGTGCCGTGTCCCACAGCGCGAGGGATCCGGTCATGAAGGCGCTGTACGTCGTGAATCCGCCCAGCACCCCCGTCCCCCACAGGATCCGCAGGTCGCTCGCCCCCGGCAGGCGGGCGGCCAGCACGCCGATGAGCAGAGCGCCGGTCAGATTGGCCAGCAGCACCGCGAAGGGGAAGCCGCCGCCCTCCGGCACCAGCAGTCCGAGGCCGAGTCGCGCCGCCGTGCCGACGGTGCCGCCGAGTGCGACGAGCAGGACGCGGCGGAGGTTCACGCTCGCCACTGTAGTCGCCGCATGACAGCGGTTCCGTCGATTGTCAAGCCGCTGGGGCCCTCGCGCTCCGCGTCGTTGACTGACGGCATGAAGCCACTCTGGAAGGTCGACCAGACCGCCCCCGCCGGCACCGCGTTCGAGCCGGAGGCACGGCATGATGTGATCGTGGTCGGCGCCGGGCTCACGGGTCTGTCGACAGCGGTCATGCTCACGCGTGCCGGCCTCGACGTCGCCGTGCTCGAAGCGGGCGAGGTCGCGCAGCTCGCGAGCGGCGGCAACACCGGCAAGCTCTCGCTCCTGCAGGGCGCGCAGCTGGCGACCATCCGCCGGCACCACTCCGCCTCGCTCGTGCGGGCCTACGTCGACGCGAACAGGGCCGGCATGGAGTGGCTGACGGGCTTCGCGGACGGCGCGGGACTGTCGTACACGCAGCGCACCGACCACACGTACGCGCACGGCCCTGACGGCATGGAGTCGGTGCGCGACCAGCACGCGGCGGCCAGGGAGGCCGGACTCCCGACGCGACTGCTCACCCCGCATGAACTCGCGGCCCCTTTCCCGGCCGCCGGGGCCGTCGCACTCGACGAACAGGTGACGATCGACCCGGTGGCGGTGGCCGACGCGCTGACCGCGGAGTTCCTCACGAGCGGCGGCACGCTGCACACCGGCGTGCGCGTGACCGGGGCCCACGCCCTGCCGGAGCCGCGCGTGGAGACCGCGCAGGGACCGATGTTCGCGGAGCACATCGTCCTCGCCACCGGCACCCCGATCCTCGACCGCGGACTCTACTTCTCGAAGGTCGCCGGCCTGCGGTCGTACTGCGTGTCCTTCCGCGTCGCCGGCGGAGTCCCTGAAGGGACCTTCATCTCGGCGGACAGCCCCACGCGGTCGATCCGTCCCGTGTCGGAAGCGGACGGCCCTGCGGCGACCGCACAGCTGGTCGTCGGCGGCAACGGCCACCCGGTCGGGCGCTCCGACGGCGAGACCGCGGCGATCGACGACCTCGTGGCGTGGACGCGGCTGCACTTCCCGGACGCCGAGGAGACGCACCGCTGGTCCGCGCAGGACTACCAGTCGCACAACCTCATCCCGTTCGTGGGCGCCCTCCCCCGCGGGCTCGGCCGCATCCGCATCGCCACCGGCTACGCCAAGTGGGGGCTGTCGAACGCCCCGGCGGCGGCGCTGCGCCTCACGGAGGAGATCATCGGCACGCGGCGGCGCGAGCGTCCCGCGTGGATGCTGCGCCTGGGCACGCGCCTCACGGTGCCCGCAGACCTCGCGCGCGGCGCGACCGAGGGAGCCAAGGTCGCCGCAGCCGCGACCAAGGGCTGGGTCGCGGCGGAGAGCACGTCGGTCCCGGTGCCGCAGCCGGCGGAGGGCCAGGGCGTGGTGGCGAACCGCGGCGGGCGCCCGGTCGCCGTGTCCACGGTCGACGGCGTCACCAGGGCCGTGAGCGCGGTGTGCACGCACCTCGGCGGCGTGCTCGACTGGAACGACGCGGAGTGCACGTGGGACTGCCCGCTGCACGCCTCCCGCTTCGCCGCGGACGGCACCCGCATCGAGGGCCCGGCGCTGGCCGACCTGGAGCAGCTCCCGCGCAGCACGAACCCCTGAGTCAGACCGCTCCGGGCGGCGGCCCGTCCCATCCTTGCTGCGGAGTGTCGCAGTCCTCGCGGAACACGTACTGCGAGGCGAGCTTGCGCTGACTGCTCGACCAGTCGATCGCGGGGCGCCGCTGCTCGGGCGGCAGGTAGCCGAGGCGGTACACGGCCATGAGCTCGAGGTCATCCGGCACCCGCAGCAGCCGCACGATCTCGTCCCACCGCCCCGGCACCTCCATCGGGAACGAGATGAACTGGATGCCCATGCCCAGCTCGACCGTGGTGAGCCACACGTTCTCCATCGCCGCGCCCATGCTGAAGACCGAGTAGAACGACGACAGCTGACCCGGCCGGTACTCGCTGCGGTCGAGCATCACGCCGAGCAGCAGCGGCGAGCCGGCTACGAGCTTGCGGTTCTCCGAGCCGAGCGTCTTGGGCACGCCGAAGGTGTTCATCAGGGTCTGGCCGCGCTTGGTGAAGACCTGTGACGTGAAGGGCCGCAGAGGTGCCGGCAGCTTGTCGAACAGCATGCCGCTGCGCTTCTCCTCCATCTCCGCCTCGCTGAAGCGGAAGTACGGCTTGTAGCGCTCGAAGAACGTGCCATTCGACATCGCCTCCGTCATGCTCTCGCCGGAGATGCGCGCGATCTCCTCGATGGTGTCGCGGCTCTCGATCACGACGAACCGCCATGGCTGGCTGTTCAGCTGCGACGGCGCCCGGCCTGCCGCTTCCAGGAGGATCCGCTGATGCTCCTCGGAGACCGGATCGGGCAGGAACGGCCCGTTCGTGGTCTTGCGGCGGCGGATGGCGTCGAGGAGCTCCATGCGTTCACTTCCGGTCGGAGGGGAGGCGCGAGCAGACGAGGCCCGCGACGACGAAGGGGGCGGCGGCGAGCGCCACGAGGGGGTGGCGGCGCGTGTGCGTCCCGAGGTACGGGATCGCCGCAAGAGGAGCGATGGCCGGCAGCAGCGCGAGGGCCGCACGACGGCTCGCCCGGCGCGGGGTGGCCCACAGACCGGCGCCGAGGGCCAGGGCCGTGGTGGCGCAGGTCGCGATGTAGAGCCCGTGGTGCACCCACCGGAAGTTCCGCGTGTCGATGACCCGGGCGGCGACGGCGGTGCCGAGCGCGCAGTTCGCCGCATAGGCGGAGGCCGCAGCGACGAACAGCGGCGCGGCGTTCGTGCGCCGGGTTCGGGGGGCCATGGCACGACCCTACGCCCGGGCACCGCTGCGGAGCTCCCCCTTGCGCGCCGCGCACGCGATTCGGTACGGCGGCAGGAGGCGCAGGGACCCCAAGCCCTCCGCCCGCACCCGTGAATGACCCGCGGCGGGGACACGGCTCCGGGACGACACGCCGGACTACAGCTCCGCCTCCGCGTAGATGCGGAGCGCGTCGCGCACGAACTCGGCACCACGCGTGCCGCCGTCGGAGGTGGCGTAGTTGGCGCCGAAGCGCGGGTCGGCGACGTACATATCGCCGAGTCCGATCACGTACGCCTTCACGTCGCCGCCCGGCACGGCCGCGGGTGTGCCGGGGATGCCCGTGAGCCAGGCGACGTGGCGCCGCGCGAGCTCCTGCGCCTCGGCCGAGGCGGGGTCGACTCCGCTCTCCGCGGCGGCGATCCAGTCGCGCCCGAGGTCGGACACGCGCTGCTGCCACTCGACGCGCTCGGCGTCGCTCATGCCGCGCCACCAGCGGTCGCTGTCGGCATAGGCCTGGCGACCCCAGCGCTCCTCGACCTCCTCCTTGTACTGCGTGTGGTCGAAGCCGTCGAACATGTTCTCTGCCATGGGTTTCTCACCTCCTCTCAATGCGGTGATGGTGGATTCGACCGACGCGATCTGCCGCGCCAGCCGGCTCTGCTCCTCGCGCAGCAGCGCGAGGTGGGTCTCGAGTGCCGCCGCCTCCCCGCCCGCGCGGCCGGCGCCGGCGTTCAGCACGTCGGCGATCTGCGGCAGCCCGAGCCCGAGTTCGCGCAGCAGCAGGATGCGCTGGAGGCGTACGAGCGCCGCACTGTCGTAGTGCCGGTACCCGTTGGCGGCGATGCGCGACGGCGGCAGCAGACCGATCTCGCCGTAGTGCCGCAACGTTCTGCTCGTCGTGCCGGCGAGCCGTGCGATCTCCTGGATGGACCATTCGGTCTTCGGCATCGCTCCTCCTCTGTCTGTGGCTTCCTCCGCCTGTGGTTCCTTCAGCCTAGAAGTTGACGTTGCGTCAAGGTCAATACCGATCTTCGATGGCCCTTGACCTGTCGAGATATATCGTGTTTACTGATGGCAACACGATATATCGTGAATCCCTCGACACAGGAGAAGCACATGACCGAGAAGTGGCTCATCGCCCCCGGCGAGGAACGCGTCATCGACATCGCCTCGGCGGCCCGGCTCAAGATCGGCCTGGTCGGCGGCCAGGTGGACGTCATCGCCCACGACGAACCCGGCATCCGCATCGAGGTGCACGGCGTCACCACCAAGGACCTCCGCGTGGAGTCGCGTGACGGCGAGGTCGAGATCGACCACCCTCAGCTCGGGTGGGACAACTTCCTGGAGGTGTTCCGCAACTTCGGCTCCGGCGGACCCCGTGCCGAGGTCAGCGTGGCCGTGCCGCGCTCGATCGCCCTGACCCTCGGCGTGGTCAGCGCCGGCGCGCTCGTCTCCGGCATCCGCAACGACGCCCGCCTGAACACCGTGTCGGGCGACATCATCGTCGACACGCTGATCGGAGACCTCAGCGTCAACTCGGTGTCGGGCGACGTGCAGGTGCGCGGCCTCACCGGCTCGCTGAGCGCGAACAGCGTCTCGGGCGATGTGGCGGTCACCGGGGCCGTCCGCAAGGCGACGGTCGACATCGTCTCCGGCTCGACGCTCGTCGACGCCTCCGGCGACGTGAACACCATCACCGTCAACTCCGTCTCCGGCGGCACGACGGTGCGCCTGGACGAATCCCTCGCCGCGAACTACGTGATCCGTTCGCTGAGCGGACGCCTGCTCATCGACGGCGTCGAACGCAGCTCGTCGGGCCCCAGCAACTACACCGGCACGACCGGGGAGCTCGCCGGGCGCTTCGTCGACCTGCGCGCCAACTCCGTCTCCGGCGGCGTGACGGTGCTGCGCCGCACCCCGGCATCGATCGCCGACGACCCCGAATGGGAGGAAGCATGAGTCCCGCGGTCTTCTCCCACGGCGACCTGCGGCTGTATCTGCTGTCGCTGCTCGCCGAATCGCCCCAGCACGGCTACGGCATCATCCAGTCGCTCACCGATCGCACGGGCGGCACGTACACGCCCAGCGCCGGCACCATCTACCCCCGCCTCGCGAAGCTGGAGGAGGAGGGACTGGTGACCAAGACCGTCGACGGTCGCACCACCATCTACGCGATCACGGAGGCCGGCCGTGCAGAACTCGCCTCCCGGGAGAGCGACCTGGCAGGCATCGAGGCGGGCATCACCGACTCGGTGCGCCTGATCGCGAACGAGGTGCGCCAGAGCGTGCAGGAGGCCATGAAGAGCCTGCGGGCCGACCTCGCCACCGCGGCGAAGGACGATCGCGCCGCGGCGAAGGGCCGCCCGCGCACCCCGACCGACGACGCCCGGCTCACCAGCCGGGAGGAGCTGCATCGTGCGGATGCGATCGTGAACGCGTTCCGCGCGCGCATCCGCACCGATCTGCGCACCCACGTGGCGAAGGGCGGCGCGCTGCCCGCCACGATCGTCACCGATCTCGAGAACGCGCTCGACGACGCCGCCCGGGGCGTGACGGCGGGCCTGAGCCGGTCGGGATCATGAACCCCGCGCCGCGGCCCGACCTCGAACCGCCCTCCGCACCCGAGTCGGCGTCGGCCGTACCGCTGCCGCGCGGGCAGGTCGTGCCGCCCGCCGCGCCCGCGGCGCATCGGCCCGCAGCGCATCGG
>NZ_JALXPE010000098.1 GCF_025143365.1 Microbacterium sp. p3-SID336
CCGCGACCCCGGCGGCGGACGGACCCGCAGCCGTGGTCGCGACCGTGGCGAGGCTCGCGGCGCTGCTGCTCCCGGAGGGGATGCACTTCGCCGGGGTCGGGATCGGCACGGCCGGTGTCGTCGACGCGGGCACCGGCACCATCGTCTCGGCGACCGACACGTTCGCGGACTGGCCGGGCACCCCGCTCGCCGCGCTCGTGCGCACCGCCCTGGGGTCGCGACTGCCGTCCGCCGCGCCGATCGCGGTGCAGAACGACGTGGACGCGCACGCCGCGGGCGAGTACCGGTTCGGTGCGGCCGCCGGCGCGTCCAGCGCCCTGATCGTCGCGGTCGGCACGGGGGTGGGCGCGGGGCTCATCCTCGATGGCAGGCCCGTCCGCGGTGCCCACCATGTGGCGGGCGAGATCGCGCACATGCCGACCCCGGGGGCCGCGCACCTGCGCTGCCCGTGCGGGCGCGTGGGACACCTGGAGGCGATCGGCTCCGGCATCGGCATGCACCGGCACTTCCTGGCGCTCGGCGGCGACCCCGTGATCGCCGACGCCCGGGGCATCGCCGCCGCCGCGACCGCGGGCGACGAGCTCGCCCTGCGCGCGCTCACCGAGTCCGCGGCGGCGGTCGGCCGCACCCTCGCGGGAGCGGCCACCCTGTTCGACCCGGACCGCATCGTGGTGACCGGGGGGGTGCCGAACATCGGCGACGCCTGGTGGGAGCCGATGCGCGCCGCCTTCCGCCGCGAGGTCATCGACGCGCTGCAGACCACACCGATCCTGCCGGGCGCGCTCGGCGACGACGCACCGCTGCGGGGAGCCGCCGCATCCGCCTGGAGGGACGCATGAGATCCACCGACGCCATCGACCGTCTGCGCGGCGGCCTGATCGTCTCGTGTCAGGCCTACCCCGGGGAGCCCATGCGCGACCCGCGCATCATGGCCCAGGTCGCCGCCGCGGCCCTGGTCGGCGGAGCAGCGGGCGTCCGCGTGCAGGGCCTCGACGACATCCGCGCGGTCGCCGACCTCCCGGTGCCCGTCGTGGGGCTGTGGAAGGACGGCGATGCCGACGTGTTCATCACACCGACGCTGGAGCACGCGAAGGCCGTGGCCGACGCGGGCGCCGACATCGTGGCGATCGACGGCACCCGCCGTCCCCGTCCGGACGGCCTCACCCTCGCGGAGACCGTGGCGGGCCTGCGCGCCCACACCGACGCGCTCATCATGGCCGACTGCGGATCCCTGGACGATGCCGTGGCCGCCGAGGCCGCGGGAGTCGACATCCTCGGCACCACGCTCTCCGGCTACACGGGCGAGCGGCCGAAGACCGCGGGACCCGACCTGGAGCTGATCGGCCTCGTCGCCGCCCGCTGCAGCCGCCCGATCATGGCAGAGGGGCGCATCCACCAGCCCGCGCACGCTGCCGCAGCCCTCCGCGCGGGGGCCTTCTCCGTCTGCGTGGGCACCGCGATCACGCATCCGTCCACGATCACGTCGTGGTTCGTCGAGGCCCTCGCGGGGGAGGACGCATGACCGCGCCGATCCTCGTGAGCGCGTATCCGCTCTCGCCCGCGCACGCGCAGTGGGATCCGGTGCTCGAGGCCGAGCTGCTGCCCGCGCTGTGCGCACTGCCGGGGGTCGCGGGGCTGGAGGTGCCGTGGATGGGCGGCCTGCACCCGCACGACGACGCCTGGTTCCTCGCGCACGTGCCGGCCGTGCGCCTCGCGGTCACCCCGGTCCCGTTCGTGATGCGCCGAGTGGGGGAGGACCCCCGCTACGGGCTGGCGTCGCCGGATGCCGAGGGGCGGGCGGCCGCGGTCGCCGACCTGCAGCGCGTAGCCGCCGACGTCGCACGCCTCACCGCGGAGAGCCCGGCCACGGTCGCCGTGGTCACACTGCACACGGCCCCGCGGGAGACGGGATCCGACGCGGCGCTCACCCGCTCCCTGGGCGAGCTCGCCACGCTCGACTGGTCGGGCGCCGTCCTCGCGATCGAGCACTGCGACGCGTTCGTCCCGGGGCAGCAGCCCGAGAAGGGGTTCCTTCCGCTCGACGCCGAGATCGCGGCGATCCGTGACGCGCAGGTCCCGGTCGGGCTGTGGTTGAACTGGGGGCGCTCCGCGATCGAGCTGCGCGATGCCGACGCCGTGACCGCGCAGATCGCCGACGCCGCGGGCTCCGGGCTGCTGACCGGGCTCGCGTTCTCCGGGGCCGCCGCGGCGGCCACCCCGTACGGCCCTCCGTGGATCGACGCGCACCTGCCCATCGCCGAGGCGCACCCGGAGTCGCAGTCGCTGCTCGACGCGGCACGGGTGGCCGACGCGCTCGCCGCGGCCGGTCCCGTGCCGTGGCTCGGGCTGAAGGCCGCCCGTCGCCCGGACGACCGCACCGTCGCGGAGGTGCTGCGCACGGCCGCCCGCAACCTCGACCTCGTGCGCGCCGCGGCCGAGTCCGCCGCCTGAGCCGGGCCCCATCCGACCGCGGAAACTCCCAGCCCGCTCCCAGCCCCGCGGGACCAAAACCGGGCCATGCGTGGTTCTCCTCTGTGACGCCGCAGCCAGCGGCGTCGGACAAAGGAGCAACGCATGTCGCACGACTACGGCAAGACGCCAGAGGCGGTCAGCGCCCTCACGAACCTGCAGTACGAGGTCACGCAGCAGGACGCCACGGAGCCGCCCTTCCGCAACGCCTACTGGAACACCCACGACGACGGCATCTACGTCGACGTGGTCTCCGGGCAGCCGCTGTTCTCCTCCCGGGACAAGTACGACAGCGGCACCGGCTGGCCCAGCTTCACCCGGCCGATCGACGAGGCCGCTGTCACGACGAAGACCGACCGCACGCTGTGGATGACCCGCACCGAGGCCAGGTCCACGGGCGCGGACAGCCACCTCGGCCACGTTTTCGACGACGGCCCCGCGGCGGAGGGCGGCCTCCGCTACTGCATGAACTCGGCGGCCCTCCGCTTCATCCCGGCTGACAGGCTGGAGGAGGAGGGGTACGGTCGCTACAGCCGCCTCTTCGCCGACGGCAGCACCCCCACCGACACCCCCGACACCGACGACAGCGCTGAGGAGCAGTCATGACCGACACCGGAACCATCACCCGCACCCCCGGGACCGAGACCGCCGTGCTCGCCGGCGGCTGCTTCTGGGGCATGGAGGACCTGATCCGCCGTCAGCCCGGGGTGCTCGACACCCGGGTCGGCTACACCGGCGGCGAGAACGACCATGCGACCTACCGGAACCACCCGGGTCACGCGGAGGCCGTGGAGATCGTGTTCGACCCGACGGCGACGACCTACCGCGACATCCTCGCGTTCTTCTTCCAGATCCACGACCCGTCGACGCTGAACCGGCAGGGCAACGACATCGGCTCGAGCTACCGCTCGGCGATCTTCCCGCTCACCCCCGAGCAGGAGCAGATCGCGCGGGACACGATCGCCGACGTGGACGCCTCCGGGCTGTGGCCGGCGAAGGCCGTGACCACGATCGAGCCGGCCGGTCCGTTCTGGCAGGCCGAGGAGGAGCACCAGGACTACCTGATCAAGTACCCGAACGGCTACACCTGCCACTTCCCGCGGGCGGGATGGGTGCTGCCGAAGCGCGAGGACGCCGCCGCGAGCTGACGCGCCTCTCGTTCTCCGTCCTCTCCCGGCCTCCGCGCTCGTCTCGGAGCCGGGGGAGGCGCTGCGGTCCCGCGGGTCCGGGATCGCCTGCCCTGCCCTGGACCTGAATAAAATGCGAGGATGAGCGAACCTCGCAGGAGCCTCGGGCTCGATGCCGGTGCCGTCGAGCTCCTGAAGATCCTCGCCGATCGCAAGCCCCGGACGAGGGCGGACGTCGCCGAACTCACCGGCGCCTCGCGATCGACCGTCTTCAACCGGATCGGCGCGCTGCAGAAGGCCGGCCTCGTCGTGAGCGTGGGTGAGGGCTCGTCGACGGGCGGGCGGCCTTCGACCCGGTTCGCGCTGAACGACCGGGCACGGACCGTGGGGGCGATGCACATCGGCTCGCGGCACTGCACGGTCGCCCTGGCCGACCTGGGCGGAGAGATCCTCGCCCACAACCGATTCGACATCGAACTCAGCGACGGACCGGACGCGGTCCTCGAACAGGCGGCCACGGCCCTCGAAGTCCTGATCGGCGAGCTCCCGAGCGATCACGGACCGATCGACGTCATCACCGTGGGGGTGTCCAGTCCGATCGATCCCGTGACCGGCCTGATCAACAACGTCAGTCCGATGCCCGGATGGTCCTCGTTCGCCCTGCAGCCGTGGATGCGGGCCCGCTTCACCGCCGAGATCCTCGTCGACAATGACGCCACGCTGATGGCCATCGGCGAGCAGGCCATCCACTACCCGGACGTCGCGGACCTGATGTTCGTGACGGTGTCGAACGGCATCGGCGTCGGTCTCATCCTCGCCGGAGCGCCCTACGCGGGGTCGCACGGGCTCGCCGGTGACATCGGTCATCTCCAGGTGCGGCGCCCCGATGCCGACGTGCCCTGTCACTGCGGCAACTCGGGCTGTCTCGTGGCCGTGTCCAGCACCGAGGCGATCCTGCGGGAGCTGAAGTCGCGCGGCGTCGCCGCCGAGAGCACGAGCGACCTGTTCACGCTGGTCCGCGACGGCGATGTGACCACGGCTCAGGTGCTCCGCCGGGCGGGCCGCGACCTCGGCGACGTCATGACGGCGTGCATCACGCTCCTCAACCCGACCGTGCTCGTGATCGGCGGCTCGCTCGCTTTCGCCGGTGACCACCTCCTCGCCGGCATCCGCGAGATGCTCTACGCACGATCGATCCCGCACATCACCGAGGGGCTGTCCATCGCACGGACCCGCACGGAGCGCGGCGCCAGCATCACCGGTGCCGTCATCCACGGCGCGCGCTGGAGCCTTCAGGAGGACAACATCGTCCGACTGCTCGTGGAGACCCCCGCGTAGACCTCCGCGTCACGTCGGGGCTCCAGGTGCACCCCCGCGATCATGCACCTCATGGATCCCCCCGCGAGCTCGACGGTCGGAAGGGGGAGGGAGAGCACCTGGCAGCTCTCCTCGATCGTGGCCAGTTGCGCCGACGACAGGCTGCGGTGTGCGCGCTGCGACATCGCGAGGAGAGGCCCGGAACGGCCCTGGACCTCGAGCGCGTTGGCCGCGAAGTCCCGGATCTGCGGTGCGGAGAGCGGGATGACCGCACGGCCGCCGTCCGCGAGGCGCGCGGCCACCTCCCGTCGCCGCGCGTGGTCACGGATGCGATCGAGACCGACCAGCGCGAACCTGCTGGCGACGCACATCATCACGTTCGTGTGGTAGATCGCGATGCCGTGCTCGTCGACCGCCTCGAAGACGACAGGCTCGTAGCCGAAGTCGCCGCAGAACCGCTGCAGCGCCTCGGGATCGGCGCGATGCGACAGGGAGACGTAGGCGACGCGCCGGTCGTGGTCGAGCACCATCGCCCCGGTGCCCTCGAGGAAGAGCCCGTCGTCCTCCAGGCTCGAGTAGTCGACGACGCGCTGCACGTCGTAACGCTCTCGCAGCAGGTCCAGCACATCGGTGCGCCGTTCGCCTCGGCGGCTGGGGGCGAACAGGGGATAGACGGCGACGCTTCCGTCGGCATGAGTGGACAGCCAGTTGTTCGGGAACACGCTGTCGGGTCGCGTCGGGTCGTCGTCGTCGAAGAGGTGGACCGTGACGCCCGCCGCCTCCAGGGCGTCCGCGACCGCCGTGACCTCGTCCCTGGCGCGGCGCGCGACCTCGTCGGGATCGGCCGTGGGGGCGATCGTCTGGAAGGTGTTGTCCACCGCGGTCTCGGGGTTCGGGCGGAACCGTCGGGGACGGATGAGGATCACCGAGGAGGGCGCCTGCATCGACATCGAGGACACTGCTAGCCGACCGGCGACAGGGAGCCGACCAGACCGAAGAGGTCCTTGGGGTCGTCGGGTTCCGGCACGAGATCGAGCACGTCGAAGAACGACGTCCCGCGCACGGCCTGCTCCACGAATCGCAGGGCCGAGAAGTCCTCGATGGCGAAGCCCACCGAGTCGAACAGCGTGATCTGGGATGTCGACGACCGACCCGGCGCGAGGCCCTGCACCACCTGCCACAGTTCCGTGACGGGGAAGTCGGCGGACACCTGCTGGATCTCGCCCTCGATGCGCGTCTGAGGGGCGTACTCCACGAAGACGTCCGCGGACGTCAGGATCGCGGGGTCGAGCTCGGTCTTGCCAGGGCAGTCCCCGCCGACGGCGTTCAGGTGCATCCCCGGCTCGATCGCATCGGCGTGCAGGACGGTCGCCCTGGCCTTGTCCGCGGTGCAGGTCGTGACGATGTCCGCGCCGCGCACCGCGTCCTCCGCGGAGCTCGCGGCCGTGACGGTGAACCCGAGGGGCTCGAGGTTGCGGCTCAGCTTCTGCATGGCTCCCGGGTCGACGTCCCAGACGGCGAGCTCGTGGATCCCCAGTGACGACCGGAAGGCGAGCGCCTGGAACTCCGACTGGCTGCCGGCGCCGATGAGTGCCATCCGCCGCGAGTCGGGTCGTGCCAGATGGCGAGCGGCCATGGCCGAGGTCGCCGCGGTGCGCAGCGCCGTCAGGACCGTCATCTCGGCCATGAACACCGGATAGCCGTTGTGCACGTCGGCCAGGGTCCCGAAGGCGGCGACCGTCTGGAAGCCGCGCCCGGGGTTGAACGGATGGCCGTTCACGTACTTGAACGCGTAGAGCTCCTGATCGCTCGTCGGCATCAGCTCGATGACGCCGAACGGCGTGTGGCTCGCCAGTCGCGGCACCTTGTCGAACGCGGCCCAGCGACGGAAGTCGTCCTCGATGTACTGCGTCATCCCCGCGATGATCTGCTCGGCACCTGTGTCTGCGACCCAGCGCACCATGTTGCCGACGTCGACGAATCTGGTCATATCAAGCGACCTCCTTCTCTGCTTTCCACGCTAGGGACCGACGATCTGCAATCACAATGTGTTGTGTGCTCACATTCCGCAGGAGAATCGTGCAGATCGAGACCTCGAGCTATACCATGTGCACATGGCGACGCTGACCGACCTCGACCGGCAACTCCTGGCGGCTTTGCGCGTCGACGGCCGCGCCCCGATAGCGGAGCTCGCTCGGAGCCTCGGGGTCTCGCGGGCCACCGTGACGAGCCGGCTCGATCGGCTCGTGGAGGCGGGGGTCATCATCGGCTTCTCCGTGCGCATCCGCGACGACCGCGACGACGAGGCCGTGCGCGCTGTCGCTCTGATCGAGGTCGAGGGACGCTCGACCGACGACGTCATCCGCAAGCTCCGCGGCTATCCGGAGGTCGAAGCCCTGCACTCCACCAACGGCGCCTGGGATCTCGTCGCCGAGCTGCGCACCGACAGCCTCGCCGGCTTCGACCGGTTCCTCGGCCGGCTGCGATCGATCGAGGGCGTCC
>NZ_JALXPE010000099.1 GCF_025143365.1 Microbacterium sp. p3-SID336
CGCGCCCGCGCTGGTGCTCATCATCGGCGTCGTGCTGTTCCCCGCGGGCGTCATGTTCTACAACTCGACGCGGGACATCTCGCTGTCCGGGCTCGACAAGGGCTCCGTCGGGTTCGACAACTTCGTGACCGTGTTCACGTTCGCCGAGTTCTGGCCGATCTTCTTCCGCACGATCGTCTGGGTCGTGTCGGTCGTGCTGTTCACGGTCGTGATCTCGCTGGGGCTCGCGCAGATCCTCAACAAGGCGTTCCCGGGACGCCAGCTCGTGCGCATGGCCGTCATCGTGCCGTGGGCGGCCTCGGTCGTGATGACGACCATGGTGTTCTACTACAGTCTGGAGCCGTACTTCGGCATCTTCAACAAGTTCCTGTACGACATCGGGCTCTCCGATGATGCGGTCGGCTACGGCTGGACCAAGAACCCGGAGACCGCGTTCGCCTGGTCCATCGTGATCGCCGTGTTCGTGTCGCTGCCGTTCACGACCTACACGATCCTCGCCGGCCTCCAGGCGGTCCCCGCCGACGCGCTCGAGGCCGCGAAGATGGACGGCGCCGGGGCCGCACGCACCTACTTCTCGATCGTGCTGCCGCAGCTGCGCAGCGCTCTCGCGGTCGCCATCCTGATCAACATCATCAACGTGTTCAACTCGCTGCCGATCCTGAAGGTGATGACCGGGTCGATCCCCGGCTACGGCGCCGACACGATCATGACCCTGATCTTCAAGTACATCGAACTGCAGAAGAAGGTCGACGTGGCGAGCGCACTCTCGGTCGTCGCCTTCCTGATCGTGATCGTGATCGTCGCGGCGTACGTCAAGATCGTCAAGCCCATGAAGGAGGTCTGATCATGACCGTGACCGAGACCGCCCTCGTGACCACCGCCGACTCGCACGGCCGCCGCACGCCCCCGCTTTCCGGCCGCAAGCGCCGCTACACGGCCGACCAGGTGTCGCTGCCCCGCGTGATCCTCCGCACCGCCGCCGGGTTCCTCGTGCTGGCGATCTTCGTGCTGCCGTACCTCATCATGTTCTTCGGCTCCGTGAAGACGAAGGCGCAGATCCGCTCGGTCGACCCCACCTACCTGCCGACCGAGTGGCACTGGGAGAACTACATCTCGATGTGGTCCACCCCCGAGACGCCGCTGCCGTACAACCTCGTCTCCACGATCATCATCGCGGTGTTCGCGACGCTGCTCGTGCTGCTCGTGTCGCTGCCTGCCGCGTACTACACGGCGCGGTTCAAGTTCCCCGGGCGCATGGTCTTCCTGTTCCTCGTGATCGTGACGCAGATGCTGCAGCCCGCCGTGCTCACCTCGGGCCTGTTCCGGCAGTTCACGACGCTCGGTCTCGGCGACACCTGGGCGGCGATGATCTTCATCAACGCCGCGTTCAACCTGTCGTTCGCGGTGTGGATCATGCACTCCTTCTTCGCCGGCATCCCCAAGGAGGTCGACGAGGCCGCGCAGATCGACGGCGCCGGGCGGCTCACGGTCCTGTTCCGCATCAATCTGCCCCTGGTGTGGCCGGGCATCGTGACCGCGATCGTGTTCACGTTCGTGGCCTGCTGGAACGAGTTCGCCGCGTCGCTCGTGATCCTCTCGACCGACAAGAACCAGCCGCTCTCGGTGGCGCTGACGAAGTTCGTCGGTCAGTACGAGACCAGCTGGCAGTACGTGTTCGGCGTGTCGATCGTCGCGATCCTGCCCGTGATCATCCTGTTCATGCTGATCGAGAAGCGCCTTGTGGGTGGCCTCACCGCCGGCAGCGTGAAGTAGCCCGCTCGCCGCGACCGGATCGGCTCGCGTCGTGAAGGACTTCACACGAACGGCAGGACCCGTTCCCCGAAACTCTCCTTCAAGTCGTGAGAACTCCTTCGCCCCGCGCGCGGCCGAGGAGCCGCGGACGGGGACACCCAATCGCGGAACCACGGAGCCGCGGACAGGGACGGCGCGCGTCGCGAAGGACTTCACACGAACGGAAGGACCCATTCGCTGAAACTCTCCTTCAAGTCGTGAGAACTCCTTCGTGTCGCGCGCGGCCGAGGAGCCGCGGACGGGGACACCCAATCGCGGAACCACGGAGCCGCGGACGGGGCCGGCACGCGTCGCGAAGGACTTCACACGAACGGAAGGCCCCATTCGCCGAAACTCTCCTTCAACTCTTGAGAACTCCTTCGACACGGGAGGGCGGGGAGGGCGGGGCGAGGCGTGCGAAGTCCTTCGTGTCGCGCGAGTCGCGCGGGCGACGGCAGCGTCAGGTCGAGGCGGCGCGGAGTTGGGCGGGGCTCCAGCGCACGCCGAGCACCGCGGTGAGCGCGGCCTGAGCGGCGCCGGCAGACGGAGGCACGCGCGGGTCGGCGTAGCGGATGGGCACCTGCAGCGTTCCGCGTGCCGGGTAGTCGGTCTCCGCGCGCACGCGCTCCAGGAACCGCGGACCGAGCTCCGTCGCCGGACCGCCGATCACCACCTCGATCGGGTCGAGCAGCGCGCTGATGAGTTTCACGGCACGAGCCAGCGCCCTGGCCCCTTCGTCGATCTGCCCCTGGTCGGCACGGGCGACAAGGGCGCGGATCGCCCCCACGTCGAGCGCGTCGGTGAACTCCTCGCCCAGCATGGGCCCGAGCGCGGCGGCCGACTCGAGGCAGCCGCGCTGCCCGCAGCGACAGGGCCGAGCGGCCTCCCCGAACACCACCTGCACGTGTCCGATCTCGCCCGCACGGTCGCGGGGCCCCGGTGCGAGCTCGCCGTCGAGGGTGACCGCGGCGCCGATGCCTCCGCCACTGTGCAGGAAGAGGCGGTATCCGGACGGCGACTCGTCCATCCCCGCCTCCGCGATGGCCTCGGCGTCGACGTCGTTCACCAGCAGCACCGGGGCGTCGACGATCGCCTCGAAGCGCTCCGCGAGAGGTACGTCTCGCCACTCCAGCTGCACGCTCTCCAGCACCGAGCGGCCGTCGGTCGTGCCCGGCAGCTGCACGCCCACGGCCAGGAGCCGCCCGGCGAACCGTTCGGCGACACCGCCGACCGTCTCGTCGAGCACGCGGTCGCGGGTCCCCGACGTGTACGTCACGGTGGCGCTCTCCAGCGTCGAGCCGTCGAGCGCGACGAGGGCGACGAGGGCGCTGAGCGGCTGCACCACGAGGACGAGGATCAGGTGGTGGCTCGCGTCGATGCTGAGCGTGGTGGCGCGCTTGCCGCCCGTGCTCACCGCCTGTTCGCCCTCAGCCACCAGACGGCTGTCGATCAGCTCGGCGACGAGGGACGATGCGGTCGCGGCGGTCAGGCCGGTGGCCCTGGCGATCCCGGCCCTGGTCTGGGTTCCGGAGGCCTGGAACACGAGTTGCAGCGCTCGTCGGAGGTTCGCGCGCCGGACGGCGGCCTGCGTGTCCAGCGCGTCGTCGGTGGTGAACATTGGTCCGTTCCTTTGGGGACGAGGATCGGCGATTGACAGGTCGAACGGCGCTCCGTACGCTCGAGCCAGTTAGTTTATTCATTAAACTTAGTCAGCCCGCGCGTCGATCGGGAGGAGCACCGTGCGCTATCCCCAGATCCTAGAGCGCCCCGGCGACCGGACACGAGCCTCGCAGGCCGCACCCCCCACCCACGCGCGCGCGATCCGCGAACGCAACCGCGCCCTGGTACTGCGCACGCTCATGGAGCACTCCGCAGCCAGCCGGGCCGATCTCGCGCGCCTCACCGGGCTCGCGCGACCCACGATCTCCGAGGTCGTGCGCGACCTCCTCGGCGACGGCGTGATCCGCGAGAGCGGCCCGAGCCAGGACGCCCGCCCCGGCAAGCCCGCCGTGATGCTGGAGTTCGACCAGCGGGCCGTGCAGGTCATCGCGCTCGACCTCAGCGTCCCCGGAGAGGTCACCGGCGCCCTCGCCACCCCGGACGGCCGTCTCGACCATCGCCGAACCCGCCTGCTCGACACCGAGCCGGTCGCCGGGATCGCCGCCGTCGCCGACGAGCTGGCGCAGCTCGCGACCAGTCCGCCGCTCGGCATCGGCATCGGCGCCCCCACCGGAGCACCCGCCCTCCTCGGGCTCGGCGAGCGTCTCGCCGCCGTGGTCGACGCGCCGGTCCACGTCCACGACGACGCCGACCTGGTGGCCGACGCCGCGCAGCGGTTCGGTACGGTCGGCACCGACTTCCTCCTGGTGCGGATCGGCACCCGCATCGGCACCGCGATCCGCGTGGTCGGCGACGACGGCACCCCGGTCGAGCGATCGATCGGCGCGCGGGAACTCGCGCACGTCGTGGCGGGCGGCGACCCGGGCGACGCGTGTCTCTGCGGGCGCGAGGGCTGCGTGCACGCCTGGGCCTCGGTGCCCGCGCTGAACCGACGGCTCGACGCGGCAGGTGCCGACCGGGCCGCGGTGCTCGCGGCCGCCGGTGCACGCCTGGGCACCTCGCTGTCGGTGATCGCCGCCGCGGTCGACCTGCCGACGATCCTGCTGAGCGGCCCTCCCGAGATCGTGACGAGCGCCTTCGTCGAGGCGACGGCCACCGCGGTGCGCGCCGCCTCGCACCCCTCGCTGGGCCCTGCCGTGTCGTCGAGCAGCCTCGACGATGCCGTGCTCCGCGGTGCTGCCGCTCGTGTCGTGGCCGGCGCGTTCACGCCTCGCTGAGCCCGCGCCTGCCAGACTCGATGCGGGCGGGGATCGGTGTCCCCGCGGAAGCGACACCGTACCCGGGAGGAAACCGCATGAAGGCACTCGTGATCGGCGCGACCGGCAGCATCGGCGGCGTGGTGGCAGCGACGCTCGAGGAGCGGGGGCACGACGTCGTCCGCGCCTCGCGTTCGGGCGCCCAGAGCGTGGACGTGACGGACCCGGAGTCGATCCGCTCGCTGTTCGCACGGCTCGGCTCGGTCGATGCGGTCGTCGTCGCCGTGGGCTCCGTGCCCTTCAAGCCGCTCACCGCGCTCGCCCGCGACGACTTCCTGGCCGCTTTCACGGGGAAGACCCTCGCACAGCTCGACGTGGTCCGCGAGGCCCTGGGCCACGTGAGCGACGGCGGGTCGATCACGCTGACGAGCGGTGTGCTCGCGCGGGAGCCGATCGCCACCGGCGCCGCGGCAGCGATGGCGAACGGCGCCTTGGAGTCGTTCGTGCTGACCGCCGCCGCGGAGGCGCCGCGCGGCATCCGCATCAACGCCGTCTCCCCGGACGTGCTGGAGAACTCACCCGGCTACTTCTCGGCCTTCCCCGGACACCGTCCCGTGACGGATGCCGAAGTCGGCCGGGCGTATGTGCGCGCGGTCGAAGGTGTCGTCACCGGGCGAGTCCTCGCCGTCTGAACGGCGCCGACGGACGGCGGTGTGCGCCGGATCCGCACGGCGGGCGGACGGCGGTGTGCCCCGGCGGACGGCGGTGTCCCCCGGACGGACGGAGGCGTGCCCCGGACCCGGGCGGCGATGTGCCGCGGGCGGCGATGTGCCGCGGGCGGACGGCGGCGTGCGCCAGTTCCGGACGGCGACGATGTACGCCGGCCGCGGGCGGCGATGTGCGGCGGGCGGACGGCGGTGTGCCCCGGGTCCGGACGGGCGGGCGAACGCACACGCTGCGGGCGAGTGCGACTCCCGCGGTCAGCGGCTCTCGGCGGCCTCGGTGTGGTGGCGGATGACCTCGGCGACCACGAAGTTGAACCACTTCTCCGCGAACTCCGGATCCAAGTGGGCCTCCTCCGCAAGCGCCCGCAGCCGCGCGACCTGCTGCTCCTCGCGGTTCGGATCCGACGGCGGCATGGCGTGCGCGGCCTTCAGGTGCCCGACCTGCTGCGTGGCCCGGAACCGCTCGGCCAGCATGAAGATCAGCGCCGCGTCGATGTTGTCGATGGTGGCGCGGAGTCGGAGCAGTTCGGCCTTCGGATCCTCAGCGGCGGTCATGCCCCTACTCTAGAGCCGCGGATCGCCCCGACCGGGCGAGGGGTGCCCGCTATCGTGAGCACATGAGCAACGACGAGTCGCCGGCACCCGCCCCTCACGACGACGCGCTCCCCCGCCCGGCCGTCGACACCCCCGAGCCCGTGGACGCCGTACTTCCCGGCGCCCCCGCCGACGGCACCCCCGAGCCCCGGGACGCCCCACTCCCCGGCGACCCCGCCGACGGTACCCCCGAGCCCGTGGACGCCGCACTTCCCGGCGCCCCCGCCGCCGCCTCCGCCTCCGCACCCGGAGCCTCCTCCGCCGCCGCCGATCACGGCACCGCCTCCCGGCCGGTGGCCCTCGAGCCCACGACCCCGAGCCGCTCGTTCTGGACCCGGATCGACCGGCCCTTCGTGTTCGGCTTCCTGGTGACGCTGGGCGCCCTCGGCGCGATCGTGATCGGCTTCGCGCTGTCGAACCTGTCCACCGTCCTGATCTACATCGCCCTCGCGCTGTTCGGCGCACTGGGGCTCGACCCCGCCGTGCGATTCCTGGAGCGCCGCGGACTCTCGCGCGCCATCGCCGTGGTGATCACGATCCTCGCCCTGATCGTCGCGGTCGCGCTGGTGCTGTGGATGATCGTGCCGATCGTCGTGCAGCAGATCGCCGGCTTCGTGAACTCGGTGCCCGGCATGATCAAGGACTTCCAAGGGACCGACCTCTACAAGACGCTGAACGCGCAGTTCGGCGATCAGTTCCAGGACCTCGTCGGGGAGGTGCAGAAGTTCCTCTCCGACTTCGGCAACCTCGCCACGATCGGCGGCGGAGCCCTGCAGGTCGGCGCCTCGATCGCGACGGGCATCTCCGGGGCCATCGTCGTGCTCGTGCTGACGCTGTACTTCCTCGCGACGCTGCCCGCCATGAAGCAGGGCCTGCTGCGCCTCGTCCCCGCCCGCGACCGGGCACGGGCCGGAGACATCTCGGAGCAGATCACGGACTCGGTCGGCGGCTACGTGATGGGCATGGTCGTGCTGGCGTTCTGCAACGCGATGCTCGCGCTGATCCTGTACTCGGTGCTCGGCCTGCCGTTCCCGCCGCTGATGGCCGCCATCGCCTTCTGCGTCACCCTGATCCCGCTGGTCGGCTCCGTGCTGTTCTGGATCATCGGCACGGGCCTCGCGCTGTTCACGAACCCGATCGCCGCACTGGTCTTCGCCGCGATCTACCTCGTCTACATGCAGATCGAAGCCTATGTGCTCACCCCGCGCGTCATGAATCGGGCGGTGGCCGTGCCCGGCTCGCTCGTGGTGATCGGCGCCCTCGCCGGCGGCACCCTGCTGGGCCTGCTCGGCGCGCTCGTCGCGGTGCCGGTGACGGCCTCGATCCTCATCATCGTGAAGCAG